>CAMZEO010000224.1 GCA_947305735.1 uncultured Planctomycetales bacterium
AAATCTTTTTTGTTCCTTCCTTCTGTTCAGATTGTAGTGGTTTTTTATAATGTGGCGAGCAGACAGGGTGTAATGTCGGGTTTTGAAATATAATAGTTACTACAATGGTGCGCGTATGTCCGGCTCTTTTTTCTCTATGATTAAAAGGCAGATTATTGAAACTGATAATTTTCAAAGAACTTTACAAGCCGTTGATCAGGGGAAATCGGTCGTTTGGAGCGGTTGTGTTGGTAGTTCCGGCGCATTGATCGGCTCGATATTGTCAGAGGAAACGGATCGAACCGTCTTAGTTGTTGTTTCAAAAGTCGCGCTTGTCGAAAGAGTCGTTTCTGACTGGTCTCTTTTTATCGACGCACCAATCCTGTCTTTTCCGCTTCTTTCTAGATCTTCGCAAGAGAATTCCGATGAAATATTCCTTTCGGAAGATGCTGATTTTGGCAGGAGGCTTCGCGTTTTGAAGGCTTTGGATAAGCGTTCGTCTCTTTTGAAGTCGAACGACGCTTTTTCAAAAAAAGCGAAAAAAGATGGCGCTGAACGAGCGCCAGTCGTAGTTTCTTCGCTTGCCGCCCTGTTGCAACCCGTTCCTTCGAACGATCAAATAGAAAACGACACAATTATTCTCCGAGTTGGCGACGAATATAGGTGGGAAAAATTGATTCAATGGCTTTCGGAAGGCGCGTTTCATTCTACGACTTCTGTTGAACTACCAGGGGAATACTCTGTCCGCGGACATATTGTCGACGTGTATGCCGTCGATTGGGATTATCCCATTCGCATAGAATTTTTTGGTGATGAAGTTGATTCAATTCGTAGTTTTGACGTCGCTGATCAGCGCTCATTGGAACAGAAAGATCTTGTTGAGATTTCCCGTCTTCGGACTCGCGCGGCTGCAAACGGACGATTGGTCGACCGACTTCCCAACGATTCGATAATAGTTATTTATGAAACAGATCAAGTAATTGGAGAAACCACAAAGCTTATTTCTTCGAGTAATTGCTTCGACGCTTCGAACAATTTTACCGTTTCTGACGCAATAAACACCCTATATCGATATCCGACAATCCATGCTGTTAGCGTTGCTACCGGAACCGAATTTGCGAGCGTGACGATAGATGTTAATTTTTATTCCGTCGACCGTTTACAAGGCGATTTAACCCATGTTGAAAACGCTTTAAACGGAATTATCGACGAACAAATAGGGGTTATTTGCGGTTCAGAAGCGGAAATGCGCCGTTTAGGTGAAACGTTTGCTCTTACAAAGCCCGCAAAGGAGGGGAGAATCAATTACGAAATAGGATCTCTTGCCGAAGGTTTTGAGTGGAGACTGGGAAAATTTCTTCTCGTAGGTTCTGATCAGTTGTTTGGACGATCTATCGCTCGGCGTTCCAGAACTGTTCAAACAAAGAAGTTGAGCAAAGTCGTCGATTCATTTCTTGAATTAGCTCCGGGTGATTTGGTCATCCATGTTGATCGTGGTTTAGCGCGTTACGTTGGAATTGAGACGATTAAAAAGGGCAATCAAAACGAAGAGCATCTAAAATTAGAGTTTGCCAATCATGTTTATTACAATGTTCCCGCGTCAAAAATAGGTAAAATACAGCGTTATATTGGTTCTGGTAAGTCTGTTCCTAAACTGGCGGATCTGAATGGAAGGGCTTGGAGTAGACAGAAGAGGGAAGCGCAAGAGGCAATTTGCGACCTTGCCGCTGAGATGATTGAAATGCAAGCTCAGCGAGAGACTTGGGAGGGACTGGCGTTTCCAGAAGACGGTCCTTGGCAACGCGATTTTGAATCGTTGTTTCCATATCGCGAAACTGACGATCAATTGACGGCAATTGACGCTATAAAAAAAGATATGGAACGTTTTCGTCCAATGGATAGATTGCTTTGCGGCGACGTTGGATTTGGAAAAACAGAGGTTGCTCTTAGAGCCGCGTTTAAAGCGGTAGAGGCCGGCTATCAAGTTGCGATGTTGGCTCCAACCACGGTGCTGGTTGAACAACATTATCGAACTTTTACCGATAGAACCTCTTCGTTTCCGATCAAGGTTGCATCTCTGTCAAGATATTCCTCCAAAAAAGACCAGGTTTCAACAATAGAGAAATTGAAATCCGGGGAAGTTGACATTGTAATTGGAACTCATCGGATTATCCAAAATGACGTTCAATTTAATAAGCTAGGACTTATTATTATTGATGAAGAACAGAAATTCGGCGTTCGACATAAAGAACAATTGAAAAAGTTTAAATCGATGGTAGATGTGTTGACGCTAAGCGCCACGCCAATCCCTAGGACGCTTCACTTTTCGTTGATAGGAATTCGAGACGTCTCTAACCTTTCGACTCCTCCCGCCGATCGACTGCCTGTTGAAACCAAGGTGATGCGTTTTAACGCCGATATTGTCAGAAACGCTGTTTTACGAGAGTTGAATCGCGGCGGACAAATTTACTATCTTCATAACCGCGTTTTGGATATTGAGGAAAAAGCGGCGGAGTTGCGACGCATTGTGCCGGAGGCGCGAATTCGAGTAGGTCATGCGCAAATGAATTCGGCGTCTCTCGAATCAACAATGAGAGATTTTGTCCTGAAACGGTTTGACGTATTGGTTTGTACGACGATTGTTGAAAGCGGATTAGATATTCCTAATGCAAACACAATTTTTATTGATCAAGCTAATCGTTTTGGTTTAGCTGAATTGCATCAATTGCGGGGACGCGTGGGGCGTGAAAAAAAGCAGGCGTATTGCTTTTTAATGCTTGACGCTAATCAGACGCTAACTCAGGACGCCGCAAAGCGGTTACACGCTCTAGAGGAATACGATAAACTGGGTTCTGGTTTCCAAATTGCCATGAAAGATCTTGAAATTCGAGGCGCGGGCAGTATTCTTGGCGACCGTCAAAGCGGTCATATTGCCACAATCGGATACGAAATGTATTGCGAGTATCTGGAAGCGGCGGTTCGAGCCCTAAAGAAGCAACCTCAACGACTTCGCGTCGACGTGGAGGTTGATTTGCCAGGGGATGCTATTTTACCCGACTACTATGTGCCCGACTCGCGCGCCAAAATAGATTTTTATCGTCGTTTTGATCGCGTTGTCAGAATTGAAGAGACTGTCGAATTACGTAACGAATTGGCGGATCGTTTCGGTCCTCTTCCTCAGGAGGCGGAACGCCTGTTCATTTTATCTCAAATTCGACTTGCCGCTTTTCAATATAGAGTAAAAACTATTCAACTGGAGCAGTTTGAAGGACTTCCGTCGTGCGACAAGATGTTGGCAATATCGTTTCGAGTTCCCAGCTTGATGTATGAATTGCAAAAAAAATTGACAAAGCGCAATATTTCTATGCGATTCGTGGAATCGCGTTATGGAACGCTTAAGGGGTACATTGAACTTCCTAAGGTTTTTTTTGACTCCAGAGGATGCGCGTATGTAGACGGATTGCTCAACTATACGTTGAGGGTTTTCAGCGATGACGACAAAATCAAACAATTCGCTGGTTCCAAAGACGGACAATTATCGAAAAAAAAAGCGACTTGCGACACAGACGAATCGCGCGCAAAATTGGAAAACTCCCCTCTTGAAACTGTTTTGAAACGAGTCAAAAGTAAAAAGAGTAAGCGATAATCTTCTTTTTTGGCAATGTCTCGTAAAAAGGTGGATAGAAGCAGGGTAATAGACAGAGAAACCATGTTATCACGATGGTGATTGAATCGAAATTTGCCGATATGATTGACGTGTTATTATTGTTATTGATGAATGACTTTATATTTCGACGATGTTATACGCGGCGCCTCGCATGGATTTAGCGCTCTTACTTCGTTGTTTTTTAACTTGAAACGTGGGCTAACGACTTTTTCATCGCCTTGAATAGGCTTGGGTAGATCTTGGCGCGTCCTTTGCAAGATCTGACATAGTCTCCAAACAAAAGCGTAAATCGACTACTATGACTTTCAACGGCAACGCTGATTTGTTAAATGCGTATTGTTTCAAAATACGAGCGGTATTTTATGGTGGCGCCGTCGTCAATAGAATTAAAAAGCCAGAATTTCGTCAACTTTATTCATTGTAAACGTTGTCTTCTCGTTTAGTTGAACCTCCGCATTTGATGCGTTGAAGCATTGGCGTCCTTGCGAACTTAACGACGAATGTCGGATGCTGGTTCCGCTCAAACTCGTCGAGTTTTGTGCAGTCGCCGCGTCAAGTTGTTCTCAATTGACGAAGGGAAAACTCCGGCATTTTCAACACCATCGTTCATTTCGGCTCATAGAATGAGGGATTAAACGTTTCCTAAAGCGTCAGTTTCGCAAATTAGATAGTAGCGCCTTCATATATCGCGTGCAGTAACAAATGTGTTGTTAGCGCGAGGAGCGTTCGTTTTTTTCGCAGGATTCAGTCGTCGCGTCGTTTCTCCCAACGTGTTTGAATCTAAATGGGTCTCGGATAATTCCGGGTGAACAAAGGTCGGCTTATTTTCGGACGTAGACGAGTCGACGTTAGGCATATTCTTTTTTGAAGTTGTTTGACGCAGAGTCTTGGATTGGGGGTACGAAAGGCTTCCGGCTGCAGGTAAACGTACGATTTCTGTCGAAATGAATGATCTGTTAGAGATTTGCAATGCGTTGGGTCTTACGGGTAACGAGTCCCGAACGTTGGAATCAGAAGATTGCTTTCTCGACGTAAAAACAGCATCTGAGAACTCGCGTCGATTTATTTCAACTTTGCGCGGGCTTGCTTCTTGATTTCCACGGTTTCGGGAAGGTAGTTTTTCTTCAAATACGGACGATCTAATTCCGTTATTCTGTTTTTTCAGAGTCTCGCCATTTACTTGACGAATTGGGTTGCGCTGTTGATATGCCGTTGCAGTTTCAGCCGCATTAAGGTTCCTCTGGGCAAGCTTGTTTGATTCCGTCGGACTATTGGCGGCAAGATATTTGTCAAGTTCCTCTATTTTTCTCCTGACGTCCGATATAGACTTTTCCCGTTCCTTGTCAGACGCGTCTGTTGGATAGACGCCGCCTTGATCAGAAAATGGATCGTTTGATTGTATTGCCGAGTCATATAAAGACGGACTTTTCCGCCGTTGAGAAAAAGAGTCGTTAACCGCAGTAAATGGGAGCGCATTCGAAGATAACCGGGTATTTTCACTATTTCGACGTTCATGTTCGCGAGGGGATAGAGCGCGAAGGTTTTTGGACGAGTTTCTTCGGTGTGAAAACGCAAATTGAGGTTTCGCGACTCTTGGACTCGAATTGCCCAGCAACAACGCCGCCCATATTTCGGAAGTAGACTGTTTTGGCGCCGCAACGTCAACCTGTCGGTGGATATCCGTTTGTTGTTTATCTTCTACCACCGCGTCTTTACTGGTAATTTGAGTTTCCTCGTCCGCCAGACGAGAATCGACTTCAGAACGACGCAAATAATCCTGTCCGTATGCGCGTTCGGATTGGACAGAGATTAACGCAAGAGTTGCGCATAATGGAAAGATTCCTTTGGCAATTGACCAAGATTTTGAGAACGTCATATAATCCTCGAACTGTCGCCAGCGTATCTTTGAAAAAGTGAATTACAAAAATTTCCGCGTGATCGATAATGACGATCCTGCGTACGACCGACTTTAGGAAAGTAGTTAATCAAAGAATCAACCTGATCCGCTAACTAAAATGAGGAGTGGCGGTTGGACGTTTTTTTCAATTCTTCTTCGATAGATTCTTGAGGAAGAGTCACCGAGGAAACGAATCCAATTAATGCGTTCGATAGAACCCTGAATTAATTAGCTGGGGATCGGTTGCTTTACCCTCCGCGCCTTCTGTGGGTTGTTGTATTTGAAGAGGAGTGCTTTGAAGTCCTTCACTGAGCCGCGCGCATGTCCAAAAGACGATTTCTCCATTTTGAACAAGAAGATCTCTTTCGTTAGCTCCGGGAAGGGCGTAGACTAAAACGATTCCCGTGTTTATTTCAGCTATGTAGACAAGCGATTTTGAAAGATTGCCTACAGCCCCGACATTTCTGACGTCGGACTCTCCTGTAACCATAAGGAATTTCGGCGCTACGGGAACTGGAATACTGAACTGTTCAGCCGCCTTGACAAGATCGGCTTTCAAATTCCGAGAAAAAGATTTCTGGAATGAAGGAGTCGAACGAGAAATGACTGCGGCAGATAAACGAGCGCTTTGAGAATCAAGGTAGTACATGGCCTCGATATTAGCGCCAAAAGAACCTGTTGCGACAATAACGCCGTCGCTTTCACTTGAGGCTGACGCAAAAACGGGAATTGGGTAATTGGAGTTGAACAAAGCGTTCTCTCGTTCAGAAACGCGAGTTCCAAGTAAATAACCTCCAACAGCCAAACTCAATGATAGAACTGCCACGCCCAGACCAAATAAGATTGATTGCTTCATCTTGACACCAGTTTTAACCTAATAATCAGGTTTGACTAAACGCTCTTTGCGTTTTTGTACTCTAACGAATTATTCGCAAAATGAACTGTCGCGGCGTCGCGCGATTATAAACGAGTCTTTGGATAATAACGTAGCGAGCGACGCCTCTGGGTAGAATAGTTTTTTTATTCCCTGACGTCTAGACGAATTTGATACCTAACGTGCAA
>CAMZEO010000225.1 GCA_947305735.1 uncultured Planctomycetales bacterium
ACGCGTCGCGAAATTCGGCGAGTAAACGATTCGCGCCGAGATTGAGCGTCCTAACGTACTGCGTCCAATCTTTTAAGAAATCGTCGACGATCGGCGGCAAACACCCCTCTTTCGTCGAGACTTTAATTTCGATTCCGTCGCTATTCGTAAACGTTACCGCGTCGTCCTTTTCAAACGATTGCCCAACGAGCGCGAACGATTTGGAAAGCTCTTTGTCCAATTCCTCCGAGCGCGCGAAAAGGCTTTCGTCGAATCCAAATCGCTTGAACGCCACGCGATTGAACTTGATTCGAATCGCGTTCTTTTGCTTGACGATCGCGTTGTAATCGCGCGCAATGTCTTTAAAAGAGCGGTGTTCAATTTGTTCTCGCTCGGCGCGAATATACCGTTTTGGACTCAAATCGAGCCCGTTGTTAAAGATTTCGTCGGGGTCGACCGCGACCGCGAAATTCGGAATCGTCTCGAACTCGTTACAAGCGCGAACCGCTTTCGCTATCGTCTCGCTCGACAATACGTTGACCGTCTTTTTATAGACGCGCCCCGTGTGGGACGCGCCGCCGAATTGTCCGCGCTGTTCCCTTACTTCTTGCGTCGCCGATTCGGTCAAGTCGACGAACTCGACCTTGAGCGACTTTTTCTCGCGATCCAAAAGCAATGCGCAAACGGGAATTTGAGTCGACTCGAACGTTCCGGGCGGAAGCGCGACGACCGCTCTCAAATAGTTCGCGGCGAGTATCGAGCCGACAATCTTTTTCTCGGCGTTGACCGGCGACAAGACGCAATTCGGCAAAAGGAGCGCGGCGCGTTTCGTCGACCTGCAAAGCGCCGTTAAGACGAAGGCGTAATTCGCGTTATTGGCGGGGGGCTCTCCTAAGTTGTATTGCGGCAAAAAACCCGCCAACGGGACGTCGAACTTGATATTGTACGGAGGATTGGAGACGACCGAGCGCGGCGCGTCGACCGGAAATCCGTTTTCGTCGTCGGAAACGCTCGAATACTTCTTCCCCTTGCGAATCCGGTAAGTCGTCGGAAATTCGTTCGCGAGCGCGTCGCCGACGCGAACAAGAGCGTTGACGTTGCGAACGACCAAATTAAACAGCAGATAAGGAACGACGCTTTCGTCGATTTCGTAGAGTCCGAACGTTTGGGCGGGGTTCTTCTTCCAACGCTGAATCGATAGCGCCCCCGTTCCCGCGCAAAGGTCGCAAAACAAATCGCAATCGCCGACAAGCTCGCTTAAAAGCTCCGCCAAACAAGGCGGCGTGAAATCTTGCTTCTTGCCGTCCCTATCGGCTAAATAATACTGATAAACGCGTTGCAACCAGTCGACGCTTAAATCGCCGTCGACCAATTCAACGAACGCGTCGAGTTTGCTTTCGTCGTTAAGCGCCGATTCGAGCGCGGTTCCGAGCTCTTTCAAATCCTCGACGGCGAACAACTCTTTAATCTTCGTCGTTAGTTCTAACAGTTCCATAAGTTACCCCAATTGCCAAAACCGATCCGAGTCCGCCTTTTTCTCCGGATACGTGTCCGAGCCAAACCCGCCTTGACCGCAAAGCCACGGCATAACGGCATACGCGACAACCTCGCCTTCCTCCGTCGCGCGTCCGATTTCGTAATCAAAGCACGTTTCCTCGCCGCTCAATCCGAATCGCTTTGGAGCGCAAGTCGCGTATTTAAGCAAGCGAGGAAAGAGTTTATTAAGAGCGCCGCGCCGAACCGCGTAAGCGTGCAATCTATTCACGTTCCAACAGCGCAAGAGCTGGATTTCGCCGTCGGCGACAAGCCGCGTCGGCGAGCCTTTCATTGACGGCAAATGCTCGCCCCCCAAATAGAACAAGTCCCAATCGTCGGGAACGAGTCGCGCCGCCCTCTCGAGTTTGCGAACGAAGTCGTCGCAAAAGATCGCGTCGTCCTCGAATATCAAGAGCGGGTCGTTTTCTTCCAAACCGGCGTCGCTCATAACCCGCGCCCACGCAAAGAGGTGCGCGAGACAAGCCCCAAACGCCCCTTTCGACGTCTCCCAACCGGTCGGAACGGGCAAGTTTTCGCCGTCGAAACCGAAAGCCGTCCAGAAATCGACGCCATAAGGTTTGCAAGCCGCTTTGAACCGCTCGCGAAACGCGTCCAAACGCTCGCGACGCTTTGCCAGCGAAATAACGGCGGGACAATCGAATAGCTTTTCAAGCGTTATCAACGTTTATCACTCCGTACCGCATAACCTTCAAAGCGCGGACTTGTTCGTAGCGCTCGCGAACGCTTCCAAACAATTGCAACTCGCAACGTCCTTCTTCTTCGTCGATTCCTTGCCACCGCTCGGCGACCGAATCAACAAAACTTTGCGGCAAGCGCCACCAGCCTCTTTTTATTCGAAAGGACGCGGAAATAGAGCGCGATATTTCGCCGCGACTGGTTCCGAGCGCTCTGCACGCCTCCTCCGTCCTAAACGGCCTGTTTTCAAAGACGAGCGCGAATCGCTCGAGCCAACACGGCTCGTTTTTTTCTTTCGTCGAATAAACGACTTTCTTTCCTCGCGCCGCGTAAATCTCGCGCATATAAAGCGCGCCGCGTCGACAAAGCCGACGAATCATCTTGCGCGCCGATTCGTAAGAATTGCCGACGTCGCGAGCGATCTCTTTAATCGTAAAATCGCCGTCGCCGTACTTGTCGCGAATCGTCGCCAACATATCGCGCCGACGAACGTGCGCCTTTCCTTCGATCCTCGCGTCGTCTTTGATTTTATAAACGTAATATCCGCGCTTTCCTCGACGCTCGAACTCGCGCGTCAACGCGTCGCCCAATTCGCGCAAATGCCACGCGGTCGTTTGGGGCGAAATCGAATACTCGCGCGCGACGTCGGCGACCGTGAACGCGCGTCCGGCGAACCGTTGTTGAAAGTCTTTTAACATAGCGGTTTTCTCATCGCTTCAGCCTGTAAACGTTCCACCAAATTCCCGGAACTTTTCGAACGTCGACCCATTCGCTCATCGAGCGCAATCGCTCCCACGCGACCTGATTCGAGCAATTCATCGCCGTCGCCGCGTCGCGAACGGTGAACTCGCGACGCTCAAAAGCCTTGCGCAATATCTTTATCGCGACTTCGCGCCCAACTCGTTTTCGCGTCATTATTCGCTTTCCTCAAATTCGCGAAACTTGTAAAGGTGCATATTTGAGATGCCGTTTGGAGCCTTGACCATACGCCGCGTCAACTTGTCGCCGATCGCGAGCAACCGCCTTTGAACGGAACCGTCCGGCCAATCCGTCGCGAGGCGTATTTCCTTTGTTGTAAATTCGCGCTCTCCAAACAGTTCGAGCAACGTCCTATAAACGGCGTCGCGCGTCATAAATTCGATCGTAATACGCTCCTTTTTCTCGATACAATATTCGCGCGAGCCAAAGCGCGAACCGACGACGGCTATGTCGCCTCGCGTCGCGAGTCGCAAAAGGAACCCTTCCATCAACTCTTTGGGAACTTCGTAGAGCTCGGCGCAACCCTCGGCGTCGAACGCGTTCCCGCTCGCGAACTCTTTGCGCAACCTATACAAAAGCCATTGCAAATAGCGATTGACGTCGACGCGATTTTTCGACCGCCAAAGCAAGGGAACGCGCCTACATTTCCCGGCGCAATCGCGAATTTCTTTGTCTCGAACCCCTTTCGGGCGCCCTATCTTATTCGGTTCGAACGAAAAGAACCCGTCTTTCTTGCGCGCGATATTCCCGCGAGTAACGAGCTTATTGAGCGCGCTTTGCGCCCATCGCTCGCCGACGCCAAACGCGCTCGCCGCTTGCTCCTTGCTAAACCAACGTCTCCCAAACGCCGCGCGCCAAACGTCCAGCGCGTCCAATAGCGCGTCGCCGCGTCGAAAAGGCTTTGTCGAGTAAAGCCTTGGAAGAATCGATTTGGAACAAAAGATTTTGCCCCCGTAAACGAGCGCGTCGAGCCTAACTTCTATATTATTGCGCGAGCGCGGAATCGCTTTAACCGCGTCCGCGACCGTAAACGGCAAATCGCTAAACGCTTTAATCAGTTCTTCGTGGAACGCTTCTATCTTCATCCGAGCGCGCTTTCTAATTCCCGCGCCAAATCGGCGTTCTTTAACGCGCGCTCTGGAACGGCGCGGTCGCCGTCGAGACATTCCTCGACAATTTTGGCGAACGCGTTCTTTCTAGCCCAAGCCCGCTTGCAATACCAAGTCTGAACCGTTTTGCCGGTCGCCTTTTCCAGCTCGGCGACCGGCGTCGTCAACGCGAGAACCTGCTCCGGATCGTCGACGTAATCGACCAAATCCTCGTCCATTAGCCCAAAGATTTCTTTTCCGAGTTTCGCCGCGAGCGTCGCGGAAAACCTTTGCCACCGTTCCGCGACGCGATTGTCGCCCGATTCCAACGCGCTCAAATAACATTCGCGCTCCAGCGGACTTCCAACCTCCGGAACCAAATCGGCGACGTAAGCGGCGAGTCGCTTGGCCGCCTTGACGCGCTCGATTTCCAGAGCCGCGACGTCGCGCTTTCCAATCCATTTCAATTCGAGGAATCGGCGGCGCTTGTTTCGAAAATGCCTCAACTCGCGACTCGCGAACGCGCTGCACGCCGAATAGGCGCGATTTCGCAAAATGACGACTTGCCACGCGCCCGGATTGTCGACGGCGCAATCGAGCGCTTTCCAATCGCGATATACCGCCATAAGCGCGACCGAATAGAACTCGTCGAAGGATAGCAAGTAATTGTAGCGCTTCATCGCTCTCGCCGCCGCGACGCGCGCGATCGCGTCCCTATCTTCGTCGCTTAACGGGCCGCAATCTTTCTTTCTCCACTTGATTACGCCGTCTTTCTTAACGAGGCAATAAAAGTAGCGCCTTTCAAACCGACGATTCAAAACGCCGTAATCGCAAAGCCTAACCAGCTTGTCGCGCCCGTTGCGCCCGTCGATACCCGCGACGTCGCTAAACTCTTGCGCCGTAAATTCGCGCTCGCCAAACACGCCGCGAATCAAATCGAGCAACGCGTCGATCGTATTATCGGGCATAACCTTCTGACGCGCGGTTCGCGGCTTGCGCTTCAGTACGTTTTTGCCGTTTTTAAAGTACGGGCTCATTTCGCTCTAACGTCGCTAGTTATTTCGACGTTCCATTCCCCATTTTTAAACGTTCCCTCGATCCCGATTTCAATCTCGATTCCGTCGTCCAGAGCCCCGTATTCGACCTCGGCGGCGATCGAATTGCAAAGAGTCGCAAACGCGCCGAGCGCGCTTCTAAAGGACGATTCCGTTTCCTCCAAAATCTTGATCTTGGCTTTGTTCCCAAATAGTTTCATCTCTTTACCCCGTAGCGCTAGTCGTCGCAAAGATAACCCAAATCGTCGCGCTTTTTCGCGCGACCGCGAATCCACTTAAAAGACGTCAAAAACTCCAATTGGCGAATCGACTTAACCTTTCTAAGATCGCGAACGACGGTCGCCAATCGAAGAAAGCGCAACGCCTCGAGCTTGTCGTCGCTATTCTCGCCGCGACGCGCCGCCTCGAGCAGATTCCGCGCCCAATTGACTAATTCGTCGTAATCGAGCGAACTATCCAACGTTAAACTCCTTTAAATCGAACTCTTTAATCACGGCGAGTTGCGCGACCTCGAACGCCTCTTTAAGCCCGCGCCGCAACCCCGCGATATATTCCGCGCTATTCCCCATCGCTTTCGACGTCGCGATTTCGTCGCGCTCGACTTCCACAAAAGCCCAATCGAACAGCTCGGCGCCGCGCAAGCGACCGGCGACCCGTCCTTCTTCGTACTCGCTCATAAAAACCGATACTTTCCTCTTTCGACGCGCTCGATTAACCCGTCGTCGATCGCGAACGCCAAGTCGCGCGTCGCGCCCGGATTCGACAGCGAATGCGCCTCTAAATATTCGCGGGTTGTAAACAGTTCGCCGTTCGCGATTTCCTTGAACGTCTCGAAACGCGCCCGCGCCAAATCCCCAATCTTTGCGCCGGTGATTTCGTCCGATTCAATCGAGTTGCGCGCAAGCGCCCATTTATACCGTCTGTGCAATTGCGGCGACCTGTCCCAATGTCTATCGAGCCGCTTGACTTCGTACAAATCCAAAAGCGACCCCCACACTCGCGACCAAACGACGTCGGGGCAAACCTCTTTCAATTCGCGCGCGGTGAATTCCTTGTCGGGGAAGTGTTTTACTATTCGCCCATAGACCCGCGCTCGCAATTCCAGCGAACACCGCGCCCGCGTCTTGCCTTTGATATGAGAGCTATGCCAAGCCATTAGCGAGCTTTCTCCGTCGCGCGATTCCAAACGTTTCGAAGTATTTCGAGCGCGTCGAGATACCCTCGGCAATAATCGTCGGAATACTCGCTTTCGTCGAGCTCCCAAACGCGCCGCGTCTCGACGTCGACCGTTTCGTCGATCATTAAATGCGCTCGTTCAAACGTGTCTTCAAAACCCTTCTTAAAATCGGGCGTTTCTTCTTCATACGTCATTGGGAAGCTCCTCCGTCGATTCCTCGGTTCCCTCGGTTTCCTCGGTCACCGCGGCCGCGAGAAGGCTGGCG
>CAMZEO010000226.1 GCA_947305735.1 uncultured Planctomycetales bacterium
TTTATTCGTGTTTTCACGAGTGAACCGCCTTTGTTTCTTCTTGTTTTCCTTGTCGACACAACACGGGAACAGTGAACAATGGTTTTGGTTTTTTAGCAAAGGTAAGGAGGCGCGCCGGTATTCGAACGGCGGTCTTTTTAAGTTTCTCTCTTTTTTCTTGTTTCGCTTCTTCATACATTTCTAGGTTTTTTCAGACAGTTTTCGACTTTTTTGAAGGCTTGAAAAATGACGGCGTTTTTCCTATAATGCCGCGACGGTTGTTACAACAAGACGATTGTTTTGAGGGAAGATAACAAAGAGACGACGCGATGAATGAACAAGAAGTTTTCAAAAATGGCGGCGAAGCATTATTAACGTCCGTAAGCGTTGGCGCGCGGGGAGTTCTTTCAACGACGTCTTTGGAATCTGGCGAAGAGGTTGCGCCGATAAGGACGAAATTGATTAGTCGGGTCGACGAAGATAAAGCATCCCTCGACGACCCCTTGAACGGCGATCGCGACAAATCTGAATCAATTGTTCTTTCAGAAGAAGATAGCGACGACGCGTTTTTTGCAAAGAGTTTTGCTTTAAATTCCGAGCGTCAGAAATCTGATCGAATTGCCGAGGCTTTTACCGCCGGTTTGCGTTCTCTTTTTGAAGAAGACGACGATGAGAATGAAGAGGACGCATACGTCGAATCAGTCGAATCAGATTCCGCGCGTTTTCAACGTGAAATAGAGACCGAACGCAGAGAAGCTCTCGACGGCGTTCTTCGTCAAGAGGACGCCGACTTCGTTTTCGACGCCGGAAGAAAATTTGATTCCTAAAGAACTGAAGGTTCAGTTTGCAATTACTATTGTTCACCAGACGATTCATTAAACGAAGCGTCGCAAAACGCCAAGATACGCCCGGAAAGTATTCTCGAGGCAATGCTTTTTGTCGGCAATAGCGATAATAGTCCGCTAACGTTGAGTTCCGCTTGCGAATTAATGCGCGACGTTTCCGAATTAGAGGCGCAAGAAGCTTTGAAGGCGCTTAATGAACGATATAAACGCGACGGCTCCCCTTACTTGATCGTTCGCGAAGGAGAAGGGTACCGAATGACTCTTTCTCATGAATATTCAAGTTTTGTCTCGCGTTTGAACGGGAAACCCCGAGAGTTTAAACTGTCCCAGACGGCGATTGACGTGTTGTCAATAATAGCTTATCGGCAACCTATCACGCTTGACGAAATCCTTGAAGTCAGGAATAACGCCAGTTCCGCGCTTACGCAACTTGTTAGGCGCGAACTTGTTACGCAAGAAAAACAAGTTCGCGACGGGAAAAAAGTCGCTTTTTACAAAACGACTGATCGTTTTTTGAAACTATTTAATTTGGAATCGCTTGACGACCTTCCTATCGTTGGCGATATTGATTATCGATGAAGTTTCTGTTTACGCTAAGGAGAAAAACGTTGACTTTTACTCATTTCTTCAAGACGTTTCTTTTGAGAGTCTTTGGTTTGTTTCTTTGTGGAATTGTTTTTTCTTTTTCTCCTTCCTTTACCTTTTCGCAAGCGATAAACGCGCCAAACGAAATTGAACGGATGAAGACCAAGTACGGGGTCGACAACTCAATTGCCGATTTAACGCCCACCGTTTGCGCCGTTTCCGGGATCCGCGCGCCGAAAACGGCGACCGCTAACGTAATTGAAAGAGTCGTTGACGGCGTTAATAAATCTTTTGCCGGTCGCCCCGCGCGGAAGGTTCTTATCTATTGCGGAGATTGTATCGGAGACGTTTTATTGCAAAAACACCCCGATGATTTTAAAGAATGTCTCAATGAGTCGGACGTCGTCGTTTTGTCGACAAACGTTATGCAGACGGTCACCCCCGTGTGTTTTGCCACGATTTTTTCCGGCGCGGGACCCGAAGTTCATGGAATTAAGGTTTATGAAAAACCTGTCGTTAAAGTTGAAACCCTGTTCGACGTATTTCTTGAAGCGGGAAAGAAAGTAGCGATCGTGTCTCAGAAAGGGAACAGCATTATCACCATTTTCCGCGAACGGAACCTCGACTATTATGATTTTCCCACGGACGAGGAAGCGTATAAAAAAACGTTGCTGATTCTTAAAGAGAACGATTATGATCTTATTGTAGTTCACGATTGCGAATACGACACAATAATGCATCAGGTCGGCACGGAAGCGGATAAAGCCGTTGAGGCGCGTCGAACCGTTTTGAAACGCTGGTTGAACGTCGTCGACGCGACGGACGAGGCGTGGAAAGGTTTTGATCGTTTAGTCATTTTTGCGCCCGACCATGGATCCCATATGCCTGAAAACAGTTCTAAAGGCGTTCACGGTATGGACGTCCGCGACGACGCCGTCGTTAATCATTTTTATCGGTGGCGCGCCGGTCGATCCGAATAACGGTCTTGAAATGCGTCGCGTGGAAGAAGGCGTCGAGTTCATGCGTTTTTTCGCGTTAGTTTTTCTTGCAAACGAGTATTGTTTCTGGTAGAATCCGACCAGGGTCGGTCGGCGTTTTTGTCGGACTGTGTTCCCAGTGTTTTGTTCTCGTTCCGTTATCGACGGAACGCGTTTTAATCGGAATGGTTACGCGGGCGTTTTTATGTCGATAACGTTTTTTAAACGCGCGCCGTTTTTTTTTTTGAAAGGAATGCGATATGCAACACCAATTGACTCGCCGTAGTTTTATGACGACCGCCGCGTTAGGCGCCGGAGCCGCTTTGGCAATGAATTTTGACAAAACGTCCTCTTTTACTCGCGCCGCAGAACCAGCGAAAGCATATAAGACGCAACTTCACAAAGCGTTTATCGTCGGTAAGATTACTCCGGAAGAAATGGAGTCTCTTGTCAAAATAGGAGTCGACGGAGTCGAGACCACCGCTTGGGACGTCGACGTCGAAGAGGCTCGAGAAGCTCGTAAAATTGCCGAAGCCGCCGGTATTAAGATTCACTCAGTCATGCGCGCTTGGACTAACTTCAACACCGATTCCGCAGAAGCCGACGTCCAGACGGTTATTCGAGCCCTTCGAGCCGCTTCCGCTTACGGGGCTTCGACGATTTTACTCGTTCCGTGCCGCATTGGCGCGCCCGCGCCAGCTCCTTGGGATTTCAAAGTCGAGTACGATCCCGCGTCGTTGATGCTTTCTAAGGTTGTCGAAGGCGACAATTCGAAATACGCCGAATATATCGAGCAACACAATAAGGCGACGGAAGCGTCCTACCGTTGCCTCGCTCCCACTATTCCGGTCGCCGCATACGAGGGCGTAACGATCGGTTTGGAGAATGTTTGGAACAATCTTTGGTGCGCGCCGGAGTTTTACGCTTCGTTTGTAAAATCTTTTGACAACGTTTGGGTCAAGGCGTATTTTGACTTGGGCAATCACGTTAAATACGCGCCGACCGAAGATTGGCTTCGCGCGCTTGGGAAAGACGCGATCGTCAAGTTGCACATTAAAGATTTTCTCGTCAATAAAGAAAAGGGCGGCGGCGATTTCGTCCCGATTGGGAAAGGTTCGATCGACTGGATTTCCGTCCGCGACGTCATTGAGGAAATCGAATACGACGGTTTCGTCACGCTCGAAAGCGGCGGTTACACTAACGAACAACACGTCCAAATATTCGAGAATTTCTTTAACGGCGTCAACATTACCGACGGAGTCTGAACTCAACGTTCAGTCTCGGTTTGTTTTGTCGCTTTGATCTAATGATCGGAAAAACGAAAAATTGCCGCTATTATCGCAGTTTTTCGTTTTTCTATTTTAACTGACTTGGAAAATATGGAGTTGCTATGGCGTCAAATGAATCTAAACGCTATAAGACAGAACTGCATTGCGCAAAGATCGTTGGAGAGATTAACGCAAAAGAGATTGAAACGCTCGCTGTCGCAGGCTTTGAAGGCGTCGAGACGCACGCCTGGGACGTTGACCTCGCTAAAGCGCGCGAGGGAAGGCGTATTGCGGAGGCAAACGGATTAAAAATACACTCGGTAATGTGCGGGGGGACTCTGAATAAAGGCGCGGAGCTTGCGGAAGCTTCGCTTGAACGTCTGCGTAAAGGTCTCCGCGTTGCCGCCGCGTATGGCGCTTCGTCGTTGCTCGTCGTACCGGCAAGCGTCGATAATCCTGGAATTAAACCGCGGGAGTTTAATATTTCTTTTGATCCGGACACATGCCTGGTTTCGCAGGTCGTCGAGGGTGATAATTCGCCTTATCAGGGGTACATTGAAGCGCAGAATAACGCGACGCTTGCCACGCGGAGCTACCTGGCTCGACTTCTTCCCGTCGCCGCGTATGAAGGCGTTACCATTGGTCTTGAAAACGTATGGAATAATCTCTGGTGTTCTCCCGAATTGTACGCCGCCTTCGTTCATTCCTTTGAGAATCTGCGAGTTAAATCATATTTCGATCTTGGCAACTACGTCAAATTCGCGCCAACGGAAAAGTGTTTGCGCGCTCTCGGAAAAAACTCGATCGTGAAGTTGCACTTTAAGGATTTTCTTTTGACCGATCATTCGAATCCCAACGGCGGAAACTTTGTTCCTTGCGGACAGGGCTCCAACGACTGGTCGACGATTCGTCGGACGCTGGACGATATTGGATACAGCGGCTTTGCCACTATTGAATTTGAAGAGTCGGATAGTTTGAAACTAAATCAAGAGCAACACGTCAGGAAATTCAAAAACTTCTTTAACGGAGTCAACGTAAACGACGGAATCTGACGTTCTTTTGGCTCTGCAAACAAGAAAAGCGCAAAGAATCAATTTTGAACGTTGATCTTTGCGCTTTTTAAACGTCTTTGGAGACGCGCCAAAAATAACGACCGCGCGTCTATCTAAGCGAATAGAAATCAGTCGGCTTCCTTGACCTGCGGAACCACCCAAACCTTCAAAGATGTTTCCACTTCGTGTCCAAGGTAAATGCGAACGGAATACTGTGCCAATTCACGAAGAGGACCGTCGAGACGAACTTGATTGCTCGCAATGGCGATACCCTCGTTTTTGAGGGCGTGAACGATTTCTTCCGCGCCAATAGAACCGTAAAGGTGACCTTCTTCGTTGGCGTTTGCTTCGATCGTGACGCTAGCGTTCGCAATTTGGTTGGCAAGCGTGTGAAGATTTTCCAGTTGCTTCTTACGGAGTTCGGCAAGCTGAGCCTTATGTTTTTCGATCATGCGACGATGGTGATCGGTGGCGATCGTCGCTAATCCCTGCGGGATCAGGTAATTCTTGGCATAGCCGGGCTTGACTTCAACAACTTCGCCCTGACGTCCCAGAGAATCGACGGATTGGATGAGAAGAAGCTGGATCCCGCCATTGGGTCCTTTCGGCAAACGTTTGCCGGTACGGAAAGCGCCGCGAGCGCGTTTATTTCTTATTTGCATTAGTAAACCTATGTCTCTATTACTCTAATTATTTATTCGATAGTCGTTAAGAGCGTTCCAACAATTAAAAGGGAATATCCTCGCCAACGTCTTGCGAATAATCGTCAACTCTTTGAGGAGAACCCTGGAAACGCTGTTGGTCTCTCTGTTGCTGGTAACCGCTTTGAGAGTATCCGCTCTGCTGTTGATAACCGGTTCCATTGTTGCCGACGCCGTCGCGCGAACCTAACAACACTACGCGTTCGGCGATAACCTTAATTTTTGAACGCTTCTGACCTTCCTGCTCCCAAACGTCCTGCTTCAGACGCCCTTCGATGAGCAACGGACTTCCCTTTCGCGTATAATCGCGAATAATCTCGGCGTTTCTTGACCAAACGGTAACGTCGAAGAAGCTGGTTTCGTCAACAAAGCCGCCGCCGCCGTCTTTCTTACGTTCATTGACGGCCAATCCAATTTCAACAACCGGCGTGCCGTTTGAAATCGTTCGAAAATCGGGATCGCGCGTCATGTTGCCAACCAAAATGACCTTATTGAAACTAGCCATAGTTCTTCCTTTTGGAACTCGACACTGGAGCAAACCGTTTCACAACGTTACGCGGAAACGGACGCCAATAATCGTTAATAATTTTGAACAGTTACACAATCTCGAGAAAAACGGAACGTCTTAACGACGTAAAACGCATACGTCTCGTAGAAAATGAAGAACTCATTCTCCTGATTCTTCTTCGTCTTCTTCTTCGTCATCATCGTCCTCAACGTCGTCGTAAACGGCTTGAGGAACTTCCGCGTTTTCATTTTCTTCTGGCTTTGCGGGACCGTTCAACGCGTTATTAACCAACGCTTCCTCGAGGCGAGGATCAATCGTGGTGATAAGGAATCGAATAACGTTCCCGTTGAGTTGGATCTGACGATTCAGATCCGACAGTTTATCAGTCGCGAGTCGGAAATAGGTAAGCCAGTAAGCGCCGCGACGATGATTTTTAATGGGATAGGCAAGCTTGCGTTCTTCC
>CAMZEO010000227.1 GCA_947305735.1 uncultured Planctomycetales bacterium
AGGCGTCGCGTCGCGTTCGGCGCTTGTCGATACGATTTGACGCGAACGTTTTTTCGAATGTCTTTCGAGCGCGCCGTAACGCGGACGATTCAAGACTTATTCCGGCGCCGAGAGAAAGAAAAACGCAATCGGAAAGGGCGTTTTCGTGTATTGTCGTTATTGCGGTTCCGGTTTGCCGGAAAACGCGAAGTTTTGCGTTTGTTGCGGCAAATCCGTCGCGGAACAAACCGCCGATTTCGAGGTCGAACCGACGTTCGCGGAGTATTGCGCCGCGTATTCCAAGTTTAATTATCCGTATCCGTATAATTACGATTACGATTACGACTACGACGTCGGCGCGTCGGAGGCGCCTCCGTTCCGCTCTTTTCTCGCTCAGAACATTTTGTTGACGCTCCTGTGCTGTTTGCCGATAGGTCTTTTCGGCGTGTTTCACTCAGTGAAAGCTCTCCGATTGCGCGGGACGGCTCCTTACGAAATCGCCTGGCTTCAGGGACAAATCGCGCAAACGATCTTTTGGAGCGGTCTTTTGCTCGGATCGATTTACGCTCTCTATCAACTTGTCAAAATATGTCTGGCTTTTCCGGAGTTTATGGAATATGTTTCCACTTTTGCGATAGGTTAAAAAGACGCGGTTGCGAGATAATAAAAGTTAGATAAAATTAACTTTTGTTAATCAACAACTCTTGCCGGATAGGTTCGGTTTTTTTATCCGACGTTTCATCCAATTTCTTTTAATATTCCGATAATATCCATATGACGCGCGACGGTCGCGTCAGAGCTTTGTTCTGCGGTCGAGACGCGAATCGTCTGCGTTTTGTTCTCGCTTGACGACGAAAGTCTTTTGTTTTTTCTCTATTTTCATGTCGTCTTAAAGTCTTAAAAAGATAAAATAGGAAAGTTGTTTCTTATAAAACGTCTAAAAGTTAGAAATGGCTTATTTTTTCATATAAAAAAATACCAAAAAGGCGATAATCGTTCTTCTTGCGAACTTGACGAACCTTCATTGAATGATAAATTTTTATCGATTGAGCGACGTCTTCGCGGAGCGACTAATCCAAACGCGATCGCGCGACGTTGGTAAAAGAACCGAGCGTTTATAGAGAAACGCGTATTGTGGAGAGTTATAAATGTCGAAAATTGTCGTCCTTGACCCGTTGGCGGAAGACGGTTTGAAAATGATGGAAGACGCCGGTGTTGAATACGACGTCCGAGTCGGTTTGAAAGGCGAAGATCTTCGCCTGGCGCTTATGGAATACGACGGCGCTATCTGTCGTTCCGGGGTCAAAATCACGGCCGAGTCGCTCGAAGGCAACACGACGCTTAAGGCGATCGCTCGCGCGGGCGTCGGAGTGGACAATATTGATCTAGAGGCGGCTTCCAAACATGGAATCGCGGTTATGAACACGCCGGGCGGAAACACCGTTTCGACCGCCGAACTGACGTTCGCGCTTATGCTTGCGGTCAGCCGCAACGTCGCGGCGGCGCATCAGTCGCTCGTCGAAGGGCGTTGGGAGCGCAAGGCGTTAGGCAAGACTTCCTTCCAGCTTGGCGGCAAGACGCTTGGAATCGTCGGAACAGGTCGCGTCGGGGCGACGGTCATTAAATACGCGAAAGCGTTCGATATGAACGTCGTCGCGTTTGATCCGTTCCTCACCGACGAACGCGCGGCGGAATTGGGCGTCAAAAAGGTCGAGACCGTCGCGGAAATGTTGCCCGACGTCGATTATCTGACCGTTCACACGCCCCTTACCGACGAGACGCGCAATCTTATCGGCGACAAAGAAATCGACATGATGAAGAAGGGCGTCTTCCTGATTAATTGCGCGCGCGGCGGAATTTATAATCTCGAAGCTCTCCAACGCGGACTCGAGTCGGGGAAACTCGGCGGGGTCGCGATGGACGTGTACCCCGAGGAACCTTGCGTCGACCTGCCGCTTTTCAAGATGGAACACGTCGTCTGCACGCCGCACCTTGGCGCGAGCGCCGTCGAGGCGCAAGTCAGCGTCGCGCTTGAGGCGGTTGAAATCATGATTGAATATCTCAAGACGGGAGTCGCGCGCAACCGTTGCAATCATTGACCGTTTTAGGGACGATTTCGATCGTTTTTCGCTTTGGCGCCGCGTTCGTTCGGGAGTTGCCGTTTCCTCCTTTCTTTTCTTCCGACGATCGCGGCGTTTTTTCTTTTGTTGGATTTCAGGGACTTGTTTTTTTTTAAAAACGCGCTCTAATAGGGGCGGTCGAAGTTTGCGTTTGGTTATTCGAACATCCGCTCTCCGAGACGCCGCCCGTTCCGGGGGTCGTGTTTCTCCTTTCTCCTTTCTGTCTTTCGGTCGCGGCGGCGTCTCTTTTTTGCTTTCAGGCAACGTAAGCTTTTCTCCGGAAAGCCGTTTTCGGCGGTCGTTCGCCGCGTTTCTTTTTCGGCGGTTCTTTTTTCGGGTATTGAAACGTCGTTTAAACGGGGGTATAATCTCGGCGACAACCGGCGCGATCGGCGCCGGGATTATCGCAAAACACGCCGTTTAGAGGATTTTTCATGAGCAACGCAGAAGCGCGGAATATTCAATCGTTCGCCGCGGGCGCGGACGTCGACGAAACAGTTTGGGACGTTCTTGTCGTCGGAGGCGGACCGGCGGGTTTGGCCGCCGCGATAGCGGCGCGCGACGCCGGCGCCGGACGAGTCTTGATCGTCGAACGCGAGGTCGAACTTGGCGGCGTTTTGAATCAGTGTATTCACAACGGATTTGGACTTCGGCGGTTTAACGAAGAACTTACGGGGCCGGAGTACGCGGGTCGGTTTATCGACGAGCTTAGCAAACGTCCGATAGCGGTCGCGCTCGAAGCGACGTGTCTCGAGGTCGCGCGCGAAGCGGAAAACGCCGACGCCCCGCTGGTCGCGCGCGTCGTTTCCCCGACGCTGGGATTCAGGTTAATTCGCGCGAAGTCGATTATCTTGTCGACCGGTTGTCGCGAGCGCACTCGAGGCGCGATCGGAACGCCGGGCGATCGTCCGAGCGGGGTGTTCACGGCCGGCGCGGCGCAACGATTCGTCAACAGGGAAGGGAAAATGATCGGCAAGCGCGTCGTGATTCTCGGGTCGGGCGACATTGGTTTGATCATGGCTCGTCGTCTGACGCTCGAAGGGGCGAAAGTCCTTGCCGTCGTGGAACTAATGCCATATTCCAACGGTCTGACGCGCAACGTCGTTCAATGCCTGAAAGATTTCGATATTCCGCTGTATCTTTCTCACACCGTGACGAAAATCGTCGGAAAAGCAAGGCTTGAAAAGATCGTCGTCGCCAGGGTTGACGAACAACGTCGGCCGATTCCCGGCGCGGAGATTGAATTCGAGTGCGACGCGCTTCTTTTGTCGGTCGGTCTGATCCCTGAAAACGAGGTGGCGCGAACCGCCGGCGTCGAACTTGATCCGAAGACGCGCGGTCCCGTTGTGACGGAGTCTCGCGAGACGTCGATACCCGGCGTGTTTTCGTGCGGGAACGCGCTTCACGTTCACGATCTTGTCGATTTCGTTTCCGAGGAAGCCGAGGAAGCGGGCAAAGCCGCCGCCGCGCGCGCATTAGGGAAGACGAGCGCCTCGAAAGTCGTAATGATACGCAACGGGTCGCGCGTGAATTACGTCGTGCCGCAAAAAGTCGACTTGGGAACGGCTCCGGATCAAATCCCGTTCTTTCTGCGCGTTTCCGACGTCTTTCATAACAAACGGTTGGTCGTTCGCGCGGGCGACGGGGGCGACGTTCTCAAGGAGATCAAACGTTCGCGCGCCGTTCCGGCGGAAATGGAGCGCGTCGTTCTCGATCGATCCGCGCTTGAAAACGTCGACGAGATCGAGATTTCCCTCGAAGATTAATCGGGATCGCTCGTCGCGTCCCTTTTGTCAATACGCACGCTCATAGTCGAAGGTTTTTTATGGCGCCGATCATTCATGAATTGTCGAAAAGCATGATCAATAAGATCGCGGCGGGGGAGGTGGTCGAACGACCCGCGAATATCGTCAAGGAGCTTGTGGAAAACTCGATCGACGCGGGCGCCACGAGAATTGTCGTCGAGGCGGAGCGCGGAGGTTGCGAGTCGATTAAGGTGACCGACGACGGTTGCGGAATTCCCTCCGATCAGCTGGTTCTGGCGCTTTCGCCCCACTCGACGAGCAAATTGTCGGAGCCGGACGATCTCTTTCGAATTCACACGCTTGGATTTCGCGGAGAGGCGCTCGCGTCGATAGCGGAAATCACGCATTTGTCGCTCGCGAGCCGTTCGTCGGAATCGAGCGAGGGCGCTCAAATTCGTTGCGACGGCGGAACGCGGAGCGAAATACAGCCGATAGGTCGAGCCGTCGGCACGACGATCGAAGCGCGCGACATTTTCTTCAACGTTCCCGCGCGAAGAAAATTTCTCAAAAGTTTCCAGGCGGAATTCGGGCATATTCAGGAGGCCGTCGCGCGGATCGCGATTCCCAATCCGAATATTGGCTTCGTCTTAAAACACAACGGACGCATTATTTACGATCTTCCTCCCAACGAAAGCGCGCTCGACCGGTTGCGCCGCGTCTTCAAGGAAAGCGTCGCGTCGAGACTTGTTCACGTGGAAACGGCTTATAAAGAAGTCGTCGTCGAAGGATACGTCGGCAAGCCGGAGCTGTATCGCAGCACGACCACGATGCAATATCTCTTCCTCAACAAACGCTATATTCAAGATCGTTCGATGAGCCATGCGATCAAGGAAGCGTATCGCGGTTTGATCCCGAACGGTCAGACGGGCCAGCGTTGTCCGGTCGTCTTTCTTAACGTTCGCGTGCCGGTCAATTTCGTCGATTTCAACGTTCATCCGACAAAAATGGAGGTTCGTTTCGTCGATTCGCAGGGGATTTACGCGGGGCTTCTTCACGCGATCCGCGACAACTTCCTGCGTTCGGATATGTTCGATCGTCCCAGTCGAGAAGAACTTACGGCGGCGGTCGATCGTTCGTCGACTCAACTTGACAAAGGTCGGACGTCGGAATCTGTTTCCGTCGCGCCGGAAACGCAAGATCGTCCGGAGCCAAGGTTTGTTCCCGACGTTCCGAACGAGCCCGAATTGGCGATGGACGAGCGTCTTGGCGAGTCGAGTCGAAAACGGCTCGACGAGATGTTTCCGAAATCGTCGAAAAAGACCGAGACCGCGCCGAAGCCGAACGCGGAGCCGACGGAAGCGTCTCTCGTCGATCAGGCGCGATTCGACGTCGCCGACGCGGACGCCGCGTTGGCGGAAGCCGCGCAAAAGAAGGAGCCCGGACAATTCGACGCTTCCTCAAAGGACGCGCGGAAACCGATCGGGAGCCTCGACGCGCCCGTCAATCCCTTCGCGGGGCATGCGGAATTCCGAAAGTTTCCGCCGTTGGGAATAGAGAAAACGACGCAAAAAACGCCGACTATCGAACAGAAAACGGAGCGTAACGACGCGAAAAACGCCAAGCCGACGCCCAAGCCTCTCGAGCCGAGAAAGACTCCGATCGTCCCGTTGAAGAAGGAACCGTCGTTGCTTGATCGCGTGGCGGCGAACAACGAGGGCGTTTTGCGACCAAACGCGCCGACGTCGACGCAAGTCGCGCGAACGTCCGAAGGGAAGCCGGTCGTGCAGATGTGCGATCGTTATCTGGTGATGGAAACGCGCGACGGCGTCGCGATCGTCGATCAGCACGCGCTCCACGAGCGCGTTTTATTCGAGCGACTTAAAGCGAGTTTAGAGTCGGGAACGCTCGACGTTCAGCGTCTGCTCGTGCCGGAGGTGGTCGATTTGTCGCCCGTCGAAAAGCCGCTCGTCATGGAGAATAAGGATCTGTTTGAGGAACTCGGCTTGAGCGTGGAAGAATTTGGCGGAACGAGCGTCGTAATCAACAGCTATCCGGCGATTCTGCGCGAACTGACGGCGACCGATATTTTCATGACGGTTCTGGGCGTTTTCATGCAACGCAAAGGAAAGGTCGAACGCGCCGTTCTGCTTGATTTCGCGCTCAAGCAGACGGCGTGCAAAGCCGCGATTAAGGCGGGGGATTCGCTTCGACCGGAGTCGGTGATCGAGCTGATCGCGGAAGCGGAACAAGAAGTCAATTCGCACCACTGTCCGCACGGACGACCTTCGACGCTCGTTTTTACTCGTCGGGAACTTGACAAGTTGTTCAAGCGGTCGTGACGCGAAGGCGCTCAGTTGTTTACGAGCGCCTTGCCGACTTCCCACGCGAGTCCGACCGATTCGCCGAGTTTAACGTATTCGCGCGAAATCGGGTTCCACGCGAGGGGCCGCAACTTCGCGGCGTCGATTTCGCCGTCGGTTAAAACGGAGTCGTCGACGCTTACGTTGACGATCTCGCCGACGACG
>CAMZEO010000228.1 GCA_947305735.1 uncultured Planctomycetales bacterium
CGTCCGTTAAGGACAGGGGATTTTAAATCCCCAGCGTCTGCCATTCCGCCACTCCGCCTTGCGAATCCGCGCACCATTGCTACGGCTTTTAGTCAATCGTTTAGGACATCAATAGTCTTTTTCCATTTTGAAGTCCTTTACCATTTCGCGAGTCAAAAAGAAAGCGAGTTGTTAAACTTCTCGCTTGAGAGCGAATTGTGTTTAGATATAATCGGGGAGTCGGTGGTCGTTCGTCGAGTAAGCAACGATTGTCGACAACCTTTTATTCGAGAATTTGACTCAATTCTGTAAATAATGATTCTTTTTCGGGAGTTCTGTTTTGCGTTACAATAATATGTTTTTTTCTTTGGCGTCCGGCGCCGTTGTTTTGTTGCTTCTAGCGTCGTCGTCATACGCTGAGATTACTCGTCTTACCGTTGACGCTCGCGTTTCTCCGACGATCGGAGTCGATTCTTCCGTTCCGGAGTTCGGATGGGAATTGTCAACCGAAGGCTATTTTAACGTCCAACAAGTCGGCTATATCCTTGAAGTCTCGTCTTCAAGAGAAGAGCTCGAGTCGGGCAACGCCGATATGTGGATGAGCGGGGAAGTCGCGTCGAATCGTTCTTTCGGAATTAAATACGGAGGAAAGCCGCTTATTTCTTCCCAGCGTTATTTCTGGCGCGTAACGACTCGTTGGAATGGCGTCGACGTCGAACAAAATGACGTCGCGGGAACTGAAAGCGCGATTGGAGAATTTGTTACGGGCGTTTTGTCACCCGATGAATGGCGGGCGAGTTGGATAACCAGCGACAGAACCGACGCGGATCCTATGCCTCTCTTTTTCCGTAATTTTACGCTGGATCAGGAGAAGGAGAACGTTTCCGACGCTTTTCTCCACGTTTGTGGGCTGGGGCAACAAATCGTTTCGGTCAATTCGATACGCGTTGGCGAGCGTTCGTCCGTTGATCCCGGATGGACGAATTACAAAAAATCGTGTCTCTATACAACGTTTGACGTCAAAAAAGAACTTGTAACTTCCGAAGAATGCTCCATTTCCGTTCTTCTTGACAACGGAATGTATAATGTTCCGGGCGGACGTTACGTTAAGTTTTCGGGATCCTTTGGACTTCCGAAACTCATTGCGCGTCTCGTCGTTCGGTATCGGGACGGTTCCGTTCAATCGATCGTTTCCGACGAGAGCTGGCAATCCATTCCTTCGCCGGTTGTTTTTTCGTGCGTTTACGGCGGGGACGACGTAGATTTTTCCAGAGGCGTGGTTTCAAAGAGTCGCATTCTTGCGCAAGGCAAGCCGACGCAAGCGATTAAAACGGACGGTCCCGGCGGCGCGTTAAAAGCTCAAACTCAACAGCCCGTCGTAGTATGGGAGACGTTAAAGCCGACCTCCATTAAGACGCTTGACAACGGGCTGATCGAAGCAAATTTCGGTTTCAACTTTGCCGGGCGTCCGGTCTTTCGTTGCGTTCCTCGCGACGATTCCAGAGTCGTCGTAACACTTGCGGAAATGGAAGGCAAGCCGTGGAACGGACATAGCGATTCGTATCTTTTTTCGCCGACGAGCGACGTCGACGCCGAAAATGGGGAAATAGCTTTTGAAACAGCTCGCGACCCGGCGGCTTATGTCGGCGGTTTTGCTAAAGAAACGCTGAAATTACCGATTGATTCAGACGAAGAGTTCAGTTCGGTCTTTGGTTATTGGGGATTTCAATACGTTTACTTTGACGGAGCCGAATTTGAGCCAGATCTTGAAAAGGCGCATAAAAAGAATTCCTCCAAGACGCAAATCGTGGACGTCGAAGCCGATCGTATCGGCGCGGAACTCGAACGCGTGGGATCGTTTGAGTCCGACGGAGCTTATTTAAACGATATCGAATTGATGATCGATCGTTCCGTCCGAAGCAATATCGTAAGTTTGATGACCGACTGTCCTCATCGTGAAAAGTTAGGCTGGTTGGAAGAGACGCATTTGATGGGACCGTCGGTTCTCTATCGCTATGATCTTCAAACGCTTTTTAGAAAAGTATGTCAGGATATGGCGGAAGCGCAACTTGATAACGGGATGATTCCCGATATTGCTCCTGAATACACGAGATTTGTTGAGGGATTCTTCTGGTCGGCCGAGTGGAGCGCGGCAAGCGTTCAGCTTCCTTGGTTACTGTATCGCTGGTATGGCGACGAAGAAACGTATGCCGTTCAGTACGAAACGATGGATAAATACGTTCGCTATATGGCTTCGATTCGCGATGAACAGGGATTGGTTAAGGCCGGATTAGGGGACTGGTACGACTGGACGCCCGAACGTAGTCACGCTGGGTACTCTCAACACACGCCCGGCGAATTAACCGCGACGGCCTACCTTTGCGACAACGCGCGCATCCTGGCGTTTTTCGCCGATAAACTTGGAAAAACGGACGACGCCGCTTATTATCGCAAATTACGCGAACAAGCGGTCGCTGATTTTCAGAAGGCTTATTTTGATCCGGAAACGAACGTAGTGGCGACCGGTTCTCAGGCGTCGTACGCATTCGCGCTTTATTTCGATCTTGTTCCCGCTGATCGACGAGAAGCCGCCTTTGAAAACTTGCTAGCCGACATTGAGAAGTGGGACTATCGACCTTCCTGCGGCGAAGTTGCCTGGCCCTTTGTCATTAAGACGCTTTCAGAATTTGGTCGAGCCGACGTCTTGTGGAAGATGATCCAGCGCGAAGACGCGCCAGGCTATGTGCATATGCTTACAAAGTGGGGTATGAAAACCCTTTCGGAAACGTGGGACGGTCCCGGTAGTTCTATGAATCACTTCATGTTTGGCGCAATCCAGGAATGGTTTTCGTCTGATATTGTCGGGATACGTCAAACTGAAGATTCAGTCGGTTACAAAACGAGCGTTTTGCGTCCTAGTCCGATGTTAGGCAAAATCAATAGCGGTAAAGGCGACTATCGTTCCGTCTATGGAAGAATCGTTTCCGACTGGAAAGTCGACGAATTGAACGGAGTCTTTATCTGGAATGTAAGCGTTCCAACTGGAACGACCGCTCAACTGGAAATTCCGATTGTCGACGAAAATGCTTCTTTTTCAATCGAACTTATTGGCGGGGATAAAAATGTTGCGCTCGATTGCGAATCGACGTATCAAACGGCGAAGGGGGATAATCCTTCGCGACGTATAACAACGGTTGGATCAGGGACTTATCGGATAACGTCGCAATTGAAGCGTTAGCGATGTTTTTTCTCGTCGAAAAAACGGCGTCCGCGTTCGTCTTCTTTTTAAAAATGGCGCGGCGCGGGCGTTTTTTGCGGTAGTAAACGCCGGTTATCCAAGGAATTCGACAATTTTATCGGCTGCCAAATTGATCGGTTGTTCGACAAAGTCGTTGGCCTTTTTTATGATTTCCAATTTCTTAACGCGCCGAAGTCGCGAATCGTCTTCGGCAAACCATTTAATCAAACAGGTTGCGGCTCGATCCGAACAATCGTCTTTCGTCAAGAATTCAGGATAGACCATCAACTCGCGCTCGTGAGCCGTATGTTCAGTGCTTTCGGGGATATATCCTTTTGGATAAAAGGGCGTTTCTCCTTCAAGCTCAAAAACGTAAAGAATATTTGTCAACGTAATATATTTAACTCTCTTTAAGAAACGTAGCGCGAAATGTTCTAACTTACTGACATGATAGATGATAACAGCCGGTTTGCACAACGAGAGAAGTTCTATGGAAACCGAACCTGAAACGCAAAGACAACAGGTTGCAACGCGTATAAGTTCCGGAGTTTTTCCGACGTAAACGGGGTAATCGAGTCCGTTCTTTTTCAATTGAGCGCGAACGACTTCCGCCTGAGCGTCGCGAAACGCGGCGAAGACCGGTTGAACGTCGGGCTTCGCTTTAACAACTTTTTCGACCGTCGCGATGAGATTGGGAAGGTTGTTGGCGACCTCTTGGTCTCGCGATCCTGGCAGAACTGTTAAATATTTTTTCTGTCCGCGGCTAATAGATGAAAAAGAGGACGAGGAAGATATTTCCGATTCGGTAGAATTAAAGGAGGCAATGAAGTCGGCGTCGATTTTTCGCGAACGCGCTTCTTCAAAAAAAGGATGACCTACGAGCGTCGAATTACATTTTTGTTTTGTAAACCAATCGTTTTCAAATTTAAAACATGAAAGAACCAGATCGACGTATTTGCGCATTTTTTTGACGCGCCATTGTCCCCATCCCCAAATCTGAGGCGGCATGAAGTAGACGACGGGAATGTTTGCCGCTTTGGCTTTTTTCGCGATTTGCCAATTAAAACTTGGAAAGTCAACGAGAATCACGACGTCGGGACGTTCTTTGCGAAAGACGACTCCGACTTGGTTAAGTAGTTTGATATAGGTAAAAATATTCAAGAGCGCGTTTTTGAGCATCATAACGGCAAATTGAGTTAGGTCGACGCGCACGTCGCAACGCGTCGCCGCCGTTTTAGAGCCGGCGTAACCTATAAAACGCGCGTTCGGAAGTCTTTGCGACAACGCCTCGATTAAGCGAGCCGCGTGAACGTCCCCGCTCGGGTCTCCCGCTGAAATGAAGAATAGAGGCGCGTCGCCGCGCTTTGAATTTACGACTTCCCTTGTTTTCATTGAATTATCTTCGCATAAATAGGAATCAATCTGAAAAAAGAATCGTTCGAATGTCAAATTGAAAAAATGAGCGGTTCTCGATCGTCAAACTCCGTTATAAGATCGGAATATAAGACTGAATTCAAATATTCCCGACGTTTTTCTTCCGCTTTTTGCCAAACTTCCTCAACCTTCGTCTTGGTTGCTTCCGCCTCTGTCTGAGGATGACGGCGTTTGATTGAGCGGTTAATCGATTCCGCGTCGTCAAACAGACCGACAACGTATCCAACGGTCAATTCCTCCGGATTGGGAATAAGGCGGAACCCGCCTAAGGGACCGCGCGCCGATTCAACAAGTTTAGCTTTTTTAAGAGTCTGAAAAACTTGCGTCAAAAAAATCGGAGAAAAATCGTATTTGGCGGCGATCTTCTGAACCGAGACGGGACGTTTGGCGCGACCCGATCTGGCCAACTCCAAAACGGCAATGACCGCGTATTCGCGCTTTTTTGTGTCAAATCGCATTGAGACGTTCCTGGCGAAGAGTTAGTTGACTACGTTTAACCTTCGATTATCTATAAACGCTTTCAAATTTTCGACAACTATTTGTACCAATCGAGTTCTCGCTTCGTAGGAGGCCCACGCGTTATGGGGGGTAATAAAACAATTTGGCGCGGAAATCAATGGATTGGTCGCTTTAGGAGGTTCCGTCGAAAGCACGTCGACGCCGAGTCCGCCCAGACGTCCGGATACCAAAGCGTCTGCGACCGCCAGTTCGTCCAATAGCGCTCCGCGACCTGTATTAACAAGCCATGCGCCAGGTTTAACGGAAGATAAACTTTTGGCGTTGACAATCGCGCGCGTCGCGTCTGTCAACGGACAGTGAAGGGAAACTATGTCGGACGACGAAAAAAGTTCCTCTAAACCAATCGCCGTCGCGCCGTCGTATTCTTTGCCGACATTCAAACGCGGACCGTAAGCGACGACTTCCATTCCGAACGAGAGCGCGACTTGCGCGACTCGACGTCCAATTGTACCAAATCCGACGATTCCCAATTGTTTTCTCCAGATTTCCGTAATTCTTCCCTTAGAAAAAGAAAAATCCGGAGATACTACCCAACCGCCTGATCTAGTAGCGTTTGTGTTGTCAACTAAGCGAGTCGCAAGATTGAGGATATGAGCGAACGTCGCTTGGACGACCGATTCCGTGCTATAGCCTGGCGCGTTGGTAACGACAATCCCTTTGGCGCGAGCGTAAGAAAGATCGACGACATTCGCGCCGGTAGCTAATACCCCAATATATTTTAAATTAGGGAGCGCGTCGATGATTCGCTTGTCTAAAACGACTTTGTTCGTCAATACCGCTTCCGCTTCAAACGCTCGAGAAACCGTTTGATCAGGAGAAGTTCTATCGTAGATTGTCAGTTGACCTATTTGTTCCAACTCTGCCCAGCTAAGATCGCCAGGATTTGTCGTATATGCGTCCAAGACGACTATTTTCATTAGATTGATCCCGTTTAATTATTAAAGTCGATCAAAACCGCCTTTATTACTAGTATGCGACCGGCGGAAAAAGTCTAATCCCAAAACTGCTATGATTGTAATCCAATAGGCGGATGATGCAATTGAGAATAACGTTCGATAACGCGACGTTAGAACAAGAAACAAAAAGACCCCGCAAAGCGAGGTCAAAACGGAGAGGACAGGATTCGAACCTGCGGAGCCCTTACGAGCTCACGGGTTTAGCAAACCCGCGCATTCG
>CAMZEO010000229.1 GCA_947305735.1 uncultured Planctomycetales bacterium
ATCAACGTCGGAGAATTGACTCACGCGTTACGCGAAGAAAACGCGCCGAAAGGAAGTTGCGCTTATAAGTTAGGCGATTTTTCCGCCAAAAATCTCTCGCGCGTCAAATCTTGTTTACGCCCCGTGTTAGGATTGGCCCGTATCGGTCGAAACGTGTTGGGCGACGCCGGAACGACAACCGCCGGACGTCTCCTTCATAAGTTCGGCTTGCCTTTATGGACGCCGTCGTTGCCCAAGCCGTTCAAAATCAAAAAGTCGAGGGTTCCTCGCGCAGAATTCGCAGATTCGTCGTCCATCGCTTATAAAGAAGGCGTCGATAAAGTCGTCTATTTCCCCAGTTGTATTAATCAGACGATGGGCGGTTCCTTAAAAGAACAACCGCTCGTCGAAACGACCGTCAAACTGCTTGAAAAAGCAGGATTTACCGTCGTCTTTCCTCCCCAATACGAAAATCTGTGTTGCGGGACAATTTGGGAAAGCAAAGGCATGCCTGATATCGCCGACCGTAAGACTAAAGAACTCGAAGAAGCGCTTTGGATAGCGTCTTGCGAGGGAAAATATCCGGTTTTGTGCGATCAAAGTCCGTGTTTGCATCGCATGCGTGAAAAGATTTCCAAAATGGAATTGTTTGAACCGGCGGAATTCATCGAAAAGTTCCTCGTCGACAGACTGGATTTTCATCAAATCGACGAACCGATTTCCGTACATATCACGTGTACGATGCGTAAGATGAAACTTGGTCAAACGTTGGTCGATTTAGCAAAGCGGTGCTCGTCAAACGTGCTTGTTCCAGAAGAAATAGGTTGTTGCGGTTTCGCGGGAGACAAGGGGTTCACCCGTCCGGAAATTAACGCGTTCGCATTGCGCAAACTAGAACCTCAAATCAAAGAAAACAGAGTTGTCGCAGGCTATTCGAACAGTCGAACGTGCGAAGTTGGTCTCTCGACCAATAGCGGCGTTCCGTATATGTCGGTCGTTTATCTGGTCGATCGGTGCACGACTCCTAAAAAGTAACGCTATCGCGCGCTTCTCGAAGCAACGTCGGCGCGGCGTTTCGAGAAGCGTTTCTTACAAACATTTTTCCAGGTATTCACCGAAAGCCGAGGGAGCTTTCTTCTCAATAGATTCTCAAAGGAGACGTTTTATGAAACGAGTTTGCCTTTTGTCATTGTCGACTTTTTTCTTAACGCTAACGACGTTTTCCGCCCTCGTCTCTCTGAAAGAATCGAAAGCCATGGAACCTCAAAAAGACAAAGTCGTTCAAGTGCCGGGCGACCCCGTCTTTGATTACGGAACCGAACCGATTCGTTATCTCGAAAACGATCGCGTAAAACTGGGACTTAATATGGAACTTGGAGGCGCGGTCACCTACCTTGAAGACAAAGCAAACCGTTCCGGCAATATGATCAACAGTTGCGACTGGGGACGTCAGATTCAATTGTCCTACTATTCCGGGCCGCATCCGTTCATAGGACCCAACGGCGAAAAACCTTCGACAACCTGGGCGGGGCTCGGCTGGAACCCAATTCAATCGGGGGATTGCGGAGGTTATCGATCGCAAGTACTTTCGTTCAAAAAAATCAGCGACGACGTTTACCTGTTGCGCGCCCGTCCGATGCTCTGGCCTCATTCCGGCGTTCCGGCGGAATGCGTGTTCGAATGCCGCTATCAACTAATCGACAACGGTTTTATTCTTGACGCGACAATTATTAGCAATCGATCCGACAAAACTTTTTACGACGCTCATCATCAGGAAACGCCGGCTCTTTATACCAACGCTCCGTGGTATAAACTTGTCAGCTACCTCGGCGACAAGCCTTTTGAGAACGCGCCTATTACAACGATTATCGATAAGAACGATCAAAAGGGTTGGCCTTGGACAAATTACTATACCCCGGAACATTGGAGCGCGCTTGTAAACGACGACAATTACGGGGTCGGAGTATACCAACCGTGCTCCACTTTTACCACGGCGGGATTCCACGGCGGCGACGAGGCCAAAGGCAAAGATCTTGGAGATAAGTCGGGGCCCACCGGGTATATAGCGCCCCTTGAAAAAACGATTCTCGATTGGAACATCAAGCGAACTTACCGAGCGATTTTTATCGTAGGTTCCGTCGATGAAATTCGTTCTACAGTCTATAAGTACGCTAAAAACGACGTCCCGACCCGACCGGATTGGTCCTTTGAAAAAGATCGTCAGAACTGGAGTTATGTTAACGCAACCGATCAGGGGTATCCGATCGAAAACGCGCTCAGGATCAATCTCCCTCCCGAAAAGCAAGCGATCGCGCAGTCTCCCGGAGTCTTCTGGAAAGCCGAAAAAGCGCCGATTCTGGAAATCGAAGCGGAATTTATTCCGGCAAACGAAGGCGACGCAACAGACGACGAATTGACGATTCATCTCTATCCTGTTTCCCCTTCTGATTTTCTCGACGCGACGGAACGTTCTCGAAGAGCCGAAGCGCGGAAAACAGATCCGTCGATCCCAGAATACCCAACCCTGCCCCGAGTTTCAAAAAAGGCGTCTATCCAATTTGACGGTAAAAAGCGCGCGCTTCGCGTCAACCTCGACGATATCGACGGGTATTCCGGCGCAATGAAGAACGTTGAAATCGTATTCCCTCAACGAGTCGGCAAGGCGTGTCTTTACAGCGTTCGTTTTTTGGATAGATAGTTGAAACGAAAATATTTTCGGAGATTGACGCGATGAGATTGAATTCTTTTCCAACATTCAGACTTTTCACAATTTGCGCGGCGTTGTTAGCAGTTCAGTTCTCAGCCTCCGGATCGCAAGGAGACGAGCCCGCCGGCGCGCCCCCAAAAGTTGTCGACGTTCCGGGCGATTCGTATTTCGACTTCGGCGACGAACCGATGCGTTACCTCGAAAACGATCGTGTTAAACTCGGTCTTAATCTTTCGCTTGGCGGCGCGGTAACCTACTTGGAAGACAAGCTCGTTCATTCGGGCAATATGATTAACAGTTACGACTGGGGTCGTCAAATCCAACTTTCTTACTATTCCGGTCCCAAGCCTTTTATTGGTCCTAACGGCGAACAGCCGTCTCCCAGCTGGGCGGAACTTGGCTGGAATCCGATTCAATCGGGAGACTGCGGAGGTTACCGCTCTCGAGTCCTTGATTTCGACAAAAAGAGCGATTCGGAAGCGTTCCTTCGCGCTCGTCCTATGCTTTGGCCAAACTCCGGCGTTCCGGCGGAATGCATCTTCGAGTGTCGTTATCAGCTGACCGACAACGGGTTCACGCTCGACGCTACTATTATCAATAATCGTTCCGATAAAACTCAATATCAGGGAAGAAGTCAGGAAACGCCGGCGGTTTATACAAACGCTCCTTGGTACAAACTCGTTAGTTACCTTGGAGACAAACCGTTTGAAAAGGAGCCAATCACAGTGATTGTCGACAAAAGCGACGGCAAAGGTTGGCCCTGGGTTAATTATTACACGCCTGAATACTGGAGCGCTCTGGTCGACGAAAACAACTACGGACTTGGCGTTTATCAGCCGTTTTCCGGCGAATCGTCGTCAGGATTTCACGGAGGAGACGAACCCAAAGGCAAGGACTTGGGCGACAAATCAGTAGCGACAGGTTACATCGCCCCGCGCGAAGTCACCATTCTGGACTGGAATATCAAACGATCGTATCGGGCGACGTTTATCGTCGGCTCCGTCGACGAAATTCGGGAGACGGTCTACAAACTCGCCAAAAACGACGTCGTGGAAACGCCAAAATGGATTTTCAAAAACGACCGTCAAAACTGGTCTTATGAAAACGCGGTTGACGAAGGTTATCCGATCGTCGATTCTTTGAAGATTCTTTTGGAATCTGGTCGTCATGCAATTGCGAAGTCGCCCGTCACTTTTTGGAAAACGTCAAACGCGTCGACCCTCAATATCGACGCCTCATTCGAAACTAACGACGAATCGACGGACGAAGAACAAACGATTACAATACGTTTGATCCCCGTCTCTCCCGCGGATTCCGTCGATTATCTGGCTTGGTCGGAAGGCTCTAAAAACGCGGCGGCAGAACGCGTGGAAAAAGAAAAAAAGCATCCTCGTCTTAATGACGTTGCCGTCGACGCGACGGTCAAATTTGACGGCAAACGACGCGTCGTCTCGCTCGACTTAAGCGACGTGAAAGATTATGAAGGCGCGATGAAACGCGTCGATATTGTTTTCCCCAAAATAGATGGAAAAGCGACTGTTTACAGCGTCGGTTTCGATAAATAATCGCTCGTATCGTTTGTTCAAAACAGGATTACGTCGGGATATCCGTATTTGAAAGGAGCTCGTCAATGATGAATCGTTTATTGACGTCGGCGTTTTTAGCCGCGCTGTTACTCCCATGTTCCGTCGAGTTTGCAAACGGACAGGGGGAGTTTTCGCCAAAAAACGAAAACGAAGAAGACGTAGTCTTCCAAATAGGTTATCCCGACGCTAGAAGCGCGGAGTTTCAATATCTTCAAAATTACGCCGTCGACTGGAAAGAAACGCACAAAAATACCGACGGCAAATTATTGCGTTATGTCGTGGGGAAAAACCGCTCCTGCGATTGGTGTCCAATTCATTTGAGCACGCTGGAGTTTGACGCCGCAGGTCTGAAGTTTACCTACGAAATCGAATTTGAATATCCAGACAAACCGACCGAACAGCTATATTTGATCATAGGAGGGACCTGGACTCATAAAACGCATCCGTCCGTTTTATGCTTGAGTACAAACGGCGTTCCGTCGGAAAAATTGCGACTCCCTTCTCTTGCCGACAATCGGGAAAACCCTTTTACGTTCAATCCTTCGGAGGACGTCGGAGTTTTTGGTCACGTCGCCGTGTCCATTCCTCAGGGAGCGATTAAAAAAGGGACTAACGTAATAAGTATCACGCTGGAAGACGGCTCCTGGCTCTTTTACGATTATTTGGCGTTGCGAACTAAACCTGAGCCGCTCAAACCTTTCAATCTTTTTGATTCCGTAAAAGAAACGGAATTGGCTCAAGTCGATAAGATCGTTTTTGCGGTGCGCAAGCCGGGTCTTGATCCTCACTGGTACGCTAACTTTGGTTTTTATCCGACGTTTGATCCGCAGGATCGACCGTTCAAACCGCGCGACGGCGGAGAGTTGCGTATTCTCAATCTCAAAACGAACGAAACTAAAACTCTCATCGCCGATAAAGAGGGATCGTTTCGAGATCCTATGGTCAGTTACGACGGAAAAAAGGTTTTGTTTTCTTACCTGAAGTCCGGAACGGAACACTATAACCTTTATGAAATCGACGTCGACGGCGCTAATCTTCGCCAAATAACCTTTGGAGACGACGACGATATTGAGCCCTGCTATCTTCCGAACGGCGATATCGTCTTTTGTTCGACGCGGTGTAATCGCTTTGTTCAGTGCTGGCTGACGTCGGTGGCGACAATCTACCGTTGCGGTCCAGACGGCGAAAACCTCCGCGCGCTCTCTTGCAATATTGAACAGGACAACACGCCTTTCGTTCTTCATAACGGTCAACTCCTCTATACGCGTTGGGAATATGTCGACCGTTCTCAAATTCATTATCACCATTTGTGGACGATGAACGTTGACGGAACGCGCCAACAGGTCTTCTTCGGCAACAAAATACCCAACAACGTGTATATCGACGCAAAATCGATCCCCGGCAGCGAGGAAGTCGTCGCCATTATTTCACCGGGACACGGTATTACTGACCACCTTGGAAGAGTCGCGACCATGAATCCAAAACTTGGTCCGGACGATCTTTCCGCTCTGTCTTTCCTGACGGTCGCGAACGCTTACGCCGATCCGTGGGCTTTTTCGGACAACCTCTTTATGGCGTCGCGTTACGCGGACCTTGTTCTAATCAATAAAGACGGTTTAAATCAAGCCGTCTATACGCTCCCCGAGTCGGAACGTTCGCAAGGATACCGTTTATACGAACCGCGTCCAATTATTCCCCGAACGAAAGAAACGCTTCCCGCGGAACTTCAAGAAACGGACGAAACGACGGGAACGCTTGTTCTCTCCGACATTTATCTTGGTCGGCGCATGCAAGACGTTCCCAAAGGGACGATTAAAGAACTGCTCGTTCTCGAGACGTTGCCGGAACCGATTCATTATTCGGGCGGCATGGATATGATCTCCGTCGGGGGCACGTTTACGCTCGAAAGAATTCTGGGAACCGTTCCCGTAACTCCCGATGGCGCGGCGGCATTCAAATTACCCGCCAACCGTTCCGTTTTCTTCG
>CAMZEO010000230.1 GCA_947305735.1 uncultured Planctomycetales bacterium
TTCCACTAGCGATTTATTATGATCGATAGCGCGTAGTTCCGCAGGCGGCTCGCTGGGCGTGTCGGACGTAACGACATAATTAAATATTGGAAATTGTTTGGAAAGCGTTAGCGTTTCTTGTTCAGTTCCGTGAACTATTAATATCCAAACGTCGCAAGCCTCCTTTTTCATCGCAGGCATGAGCTCCAACAATTTTTTTTCCGGGGGTTCGTATAGAAGGTTTTCATCTCGGTGTTCAGTCGTTTCGTCGCTGAAAACAACGGACGTTACTCCAAAACGCTTTCCACCGCGTTCAATAATCTTATATGGACGCGTATATGTGGGGTGATAGCCATATACTCCAATATTAGCCGATGTGTAGAGACTTTGAGAAGAGGCGGAAGTCGGAGCCGTGAAAGTTAGGAGGAAGTAGGCCGGGAACAACAATTCTCCTTTTCCAATCCCAATAGCGTCGTAGTCCATCAAATTAAAGGCATTCATTGCCATATCAAATTTAAGCTCTTCTTGAACTCCAAAGCCGACGGTAATCTGACCTGCGTCAATAGCAACGACCTCCCAGCCCCGCTCTTCGCGAAGATTCTTTAAAAAAGTATTGCGACGACTCAGACCCCCCTTCATTCTTTCCATCCCGGCACAACCGCACGGCTCGATATAGCCGTTCGTCAACCCTGTGAACACAATTGCGACGTCGGGCTTTTTCCAGTCTACAAAATAGTAACCGTTTTCCTTATACGCGTCGTACTGTTCGCGCTCGACGTCATTCTTGCCTAAATCTTTTTCAGAAGCGATTTGCGAATCGGTCTGGATTTGTTTTGCAGGTGAAATAACCGATCGATTTATCCCTTCTGTTTCCTCTTGGCTTCTTTTTACAGAAGAACCGCCCTCGTCCGTTTTTTCATTTTTGTCAAAAGTGGGCGCCACGAATTTGGGCTCGTTTTGAGCGATTACTATTGGAGGCAACGTTAGGAGAAGAGTCGATAGAACTACTAGCGAAAAAGTAAAAACAAGTTTCGTATTTAATTGATATCGGAACATTGACAATCTCAACCAAATATTTAATTTCCCTAACGCTGCGTGGCGATGAACGCTTGAACCTTTTACAACGTCGTTCCATACGTAACTGCCTCGAGTAGAGAAGAACAGAACCGAACGTTTACTATCAATTTCCAGCAAGCCCCAATATATGTATTGACGCGCTCGAACTGGCAATATGACGCCCCCGCTTGTCTTTCCTCGTCGAGCAGAAAACAAACCAGATCAACTCCATTATACTCTTTTTCACCCATTGCTAAAATACGGATTTTCGTTTTGTGTTGGTCTTAAGAATTATCAGTTCAAGAATTCTGGATTTCACAAGTTCCCGGTTCCCGATAAGTTCATTGACCTCAAGCAAATATTCCGACAATCTTCGTTCCGCATCTTTGGCAATATTGGTCGGTCGAAACTGAATGTGTTGAATTATTGAATGCCGTCCTGTTTTCGCCCCCTTTTGTAGGCAAGATTGTTTTCATTGTCGAAAGTATGCGCGCGGAGTATTTTTCTCGACTAATTAGTTCTAAACCGCACTTCGGGCAAAAAGTTTTTTGCAACTCTGACGAAGAGACGTTACCGCAGTATACGTAGGAAATACCCATTTTTTTCGCAATGTCTGCCGCTTGCCGCAAGGTTTTTACTGGAGTTGGAGGGACGTCCGTTAAACGCCATGTTGGGAAAAATGCTGAAAAATGCAAGGGGACGTCGCGCCCCAACGTCTTCGTTATCCACTGACATAGGTCTTCTATTTCAGCCGGAGAGTCATTTTTAGTAGGTATTAAGAGATTAGTTATTTCTAGCCAAACGTCCGTTTTTCTGACAATGTATTTCAGCGTGCTCTTAACAGCTTCGAGCGAACCACAAACGAGTTTGCTGTAAAAAGCTGTTGTAAAACCCTTCAAATCGACATTCGCTGCATCAATTTCCCTGTACAGTTCTTCTCGGGCTTGTCCAACGATCATTCCGTTGGTAACCATAATTGTCTTAATTCCATTCTTTCTACATAATCTAGCGACGTCTATGACGTATTCCGCCCAAATTGTTGGTTCGTTATAGGTAAACGCGACGCTTGGACAATTGTGTTTCTGAGCTAAGGAAACAACCTGACGAGGATCCAAAACTTGCTGAATGGTCGAGTTGACAGGAATCGGACGTGAAATCTGCCAATTTTGGCAGAATTTACACGCAAGATTGCACCCCCGCGTTCCCAAGGATAAAACCTTTGTTCCCGGTAAGAAGTGGAATAATGGCTTCTTTTCTATTGGATCGACGGCAACTGACGTCGGTCTTCCGTAGAAACGGGTCAAAAGACGACCGCCGCGATTAATCCTGGCTGAACAAAAACCTACTTCGTTTTCTTTAATGTGACATAACTTTGGACAGAGGTTACACCTGACAACATTCGACGTTTTACAATTTTGCACGTTGTAGGACTTCGCCTCATTAATCGGAATTGGATCTTTTGAAGGGGAGGCAAGCGTGTATTTTCCGATGTTTGTTTGCGTGAAAGACAAACTGCAAGACAACGACGAATCTAATGAACCAGAAAACGTTTGTGGCTGGGCAGGGGAAAACCACCGAGCCCTGACCTCGCTCCTCAATATTGTCTCTAGTGACGGGAGTTCCATCTCGAGAGCGTCATTTCCCAAAGGATCTTCCATCGTTCACATATTCCTTCATTGGATAATTGACGTTTTTAACAGGTCTTTTCACCAAAAGATTGCATTCACAGAAACTATGATAATCGTCAAACGCCGCGTTTTAACGTTCCGTGTTAGCATAGATTTCCTTGGCTTTATCACTGAGGAGAAATGTGTCTCCTGTTGATACGTTCTTTTTTTCCCTTGAGGATCGTCCAGTTTGCGCCATATATTCCGAGAGTTGAGATTGACGCGTTCTCTCGGAGGCGAAAACGTTTTTATGGTTTTCCTCATTCTTCTTTTGACGTCCGTCGTCAAAGTCTGAAATGCGTTCCTTTCTACCGCTACTAAATGTCGAGCAACCAATTTGGAATGAAAAAAAAGTAGCCAGTAGGAAGAAATAAAAGCTTCTTCTCGGTATCTTTGAGAAATATGCGTAACCCTTTTTCATACTCTATCCTTTGCTAAGGATTTTCAAGAGGGAATTGTCGCGAATTGAAAGCAAAATCTGCCCAACGCTTCGTTTCTTGATTATCGGCCTCTAGATTAGGTATAATTTACTTTTTCGTCAAATTTACTACTTTTTATTAAACTAGTTCATTGCTTTTTTAAAGGGGGCGCGGATTAACCATGATATTGTCATCTTATGTCATTTTTTGTTTTTGAGGAAAACAGAGTTTTGTTGCGTGTTTGGGGAAAGATGGAGATTTCCAGTTTCATCAATAGTGGTTTGTTTTGAATCAAAGACTAGTGATTTCTGTTTCGAATACGTAACACGACAATCGTGATGATTGGGCTTGAGGTTTTACGACGAACTTCTTACAATGCTTTTGTTGGAATCGCGTGAATTCGGGACGGTCTCGGAGAAACCTTGAATCGTTCACATAACCAAGACCCCTTTTCTCCGCTTGATTGATGAGATAGTGCGTTGGAAGAGAAAAAACGTCCGGAATTTTTGGGTTTTTTGACAGTATTTAGAAGCGCTGGCGATGGTTTAATCGGAGGATTCTTGGTTCTATATACCGTAGGTCGTCCGGTGGAATTTCATTGTACTGCTCCCGTCAAACCTAATCGAGCGCAGGAGATTTTGTATGGAAATACTCTTAATGGATTTATATGCGGCGAGCAAATAGCTCCTGCTCTTGTTGGTCGATCAAAGACTGAACTTGTCGCTATTTTTACTAACGATCCCAATTTTCTTACAGCGCCCGAACTCTTAAAAGCTCCGTTGGGAATAGTGTTTTCTCATATTGAAACCGAACCAGGAGATAAAGAACGTTACGCGCTTTGGGAGCAAAAACAAGATCAGGTTAAAAACGATGGCTCTATTGTTGAAAATAACGAAGAAGAGACTGTTTTTGACGAGGGCAACCCGAAGTCTGATTCCTTACTTAAAACTGTTTTGGGCAATTCGCTTAACGCGCTCCCATTTGTTCCCGGCGTCGATTATTCTCTGTGGCGCGAGATTATTCGGGGGAAAAACCATCTGGCGTTGCCTCTCTCGTACACGTTTAAAAGCGGGATTAACGCTTCCTTTGACGAAATTGTCAAAAGAATTGATCCGTTCCTGAAATATATTGATAGCGTAGAACCTTTTGAACGGATACGTTTAGCGGTTGAAGAAGCGCAGAAATCTTGTTAGAGTGATGAAAAGAGGCGTCTATGGAACTGAAAAATGGAGGTTTTCGTGAATCCACTCTAGCCGAAATCGATATTAAGTCTTGGAATCGGCGCACAACTCTTCCTGTAACTCTTAGCGTCATCTGCCCGTTATCATTGCTAGACGACTCTGGAAAAAAGTTACGAATTGAAGCTCATTCGTTGAAATTGACCGATAGGTCTGATAGCGTTCACCCATTTTCGGTTCCGCTCAATGGTTCGAAAAAAGCGATTTCTGACGTCAAGAGTTTTTATTTTCTATATCAGAATGATGATAGTGAACAGGAGCCTTTTCATAAGAATTTAGCTTCTGATAACTTGAATGAACCGGTATTTGATAAAAAACTAAACGCGTCCGGGACGGAAGCTGATCTTGATTTTTTTGAATTGACTGATTCCCCTACGCGCGTTCGCGTGCCGGTCGACGTCGTTAAAGTTGAAGATCGTTTAGGTTATATTCTATTGCCACCAATCGAAACCTGGTTGGGGCGACGTCTATTAGAAACGCCGTTTGAACCTTTCAATTACCAAAAACAAGGCGTTGCTTTCCTGTATGGCGCGCAACACGCAATTTTGGCGGATGAAATGGGGCTGGGAAAAACAATGCAAGCAATAACAACCATTAGACTGCTTTTTCGTAGCGGCGAATGTAGAAGAGTTTTGCTTGTGTGTCCAAAGCCGCTTGTTACTAATTGGAAGAGAGAGTTTGAGATTTGGGCTCCTGAAATACCCGTACAAGTTATTGAAGGAAAAAGCGAAAGGCGTAAATGGCTTTGGAGAAGACTTAATACTCCGGTAAGAATTGCCAATTACGAATTATTAAGTCGCGATCGAAATTATTATGATCCGCCCGGAGGCGCGCCGATCACTTTTGATCTCGTTGTTCTCGACGAATCACAACGAATTAAGAACAAATCAAACGCGACGTCTGAGGCCGCGCGAGCAATTCCTAGAAGACGAAGTTGGGCTCTTACGGGAACTCCTGTCGAGAATTCATCGGAAGATCTTATCGGAATCTTTGAATTTTTAGCTCCTGGTTATTTGGAATCGGGGATGAAACCAAGTCAATTAAGTAAACTAGTTGGAGAACATATCTTACGTCGAACTAAAGATACCGTTCATAAGGATCTCCCTCCAAAGCTAATTCGTGACGCGCACATTGAATTGACCACCGAGCAATATAAGACCTATCGACTTGCCCAGGAAGATGGTGAAGTTCGATTGAACTTGATGGGAGACTCGGTTACTCTTCAACATGCCTTCGAATTAATCTTACGTCTAAAACAGATTTGCAACTATGATCCAGTAACGGGAGAAAGCGCAAAACTGGAACGTTTGATTGCAGATATGGAAGAAGTAGCGGAAAGCGGACGTAAAGCGATTGTGTTCAGCCAGTGGGTTCAAACAATTCAGTGGTTGAAGCCCAGACTTGAACAATTTGGACCGCTAGAGTACCACGGAAAGATTCCAAGTAGAGAACGAGACGCGATTATAGAACGATTCAGAAACGATAAAGACAAACATCTTATTTTAATGAGTTACGGAGCAGGCAGCGTTGGACTTAATTTACAGTTTGCCGAATATGTTTTTTTGTTTGATCGGTGGTGGAATCCGGCAGTTGAAGATCAGGCGATCAATCGGGCTCACCGCATTGGCTCCTTAAGACCCGTTACTGTAACTCGCTTTGTTGTGGATAATACGATTGAAGAAAAAATAGATAAGATACTTACTGAGAAACGCATGTTGTCAGAGGCCATTCTTTCAGACGCAAAAGGAATTAATTATTCAATAGGGTTGAGTCAGGAAGATATTTTTGGTCTATTTAATATCAAAGCGTCGCGTGTTTCGAAAAAAGAAGGATAACCCTTTTCTCCTGTCAATAGATATCGACCGATTGAGAGGTAATTGTTATAATTTGCGCATGGAC
>CAMZEO010000231.1 GCA_947305735.1 uncultured Planctomycetales bacterium
TCTCCTCGATACTCGAACGGGGCTTTTTTAGAAAAAGCGTTCAAAAGGTCGATCACGTCAAACCTTTCTTCGATCAAAGCGTCGTCATACTCTTTTGGAACAAGGACCGCTCTGTCTTTCCCCTTCAAAACGTCCCACTTCAACAATGACGCCAGCTCGTTTAGAGCGCTTTCAACGTCGACGTTTTCAAGAGAAAGATTAAGCGTCGCCTCCGTCGAAGGACGCAGCAAATCAAAATATTTTAAATCAAAATCGATGGGAACGCCGGAAAACTCCGCTAAAAGTCGAATTGCAGCCGCGGGAGATTCGGGAAAAGTTATTGAAGAAAGACGGAGTTTCATTCTAGAATCGACGTCGATTTCTTTTGCGGATTGTTTCAACGTGGGCAAAGCGCTTTGAATCGACGCGTCCGTTGTGGAAGCGACGGCTCCAAGATCTTCCTCTTCTTCGTCGTCAGATTCTTCATTTTCCTCGCTATTCTTGTTAACCTTCTCAAATTCTTCTTCGTCAAACTCTGTCGAAATCGCGCCGATTTCGTCTTGCTCGACTTCGTCTGACTCGGGGTTTTCGGACGCTAAACCAGTCTCTTCTATCACGACGTCCAACTCGCCATAATCCTCGCGTTCGCCGTCGCCGGTTTCTTCCGTCAATGAGTCGTTATAAAGATCAGTTTCTTCAAGATCGTCGGCAAAGCGCGCGTCAAATTCTTCGTTGGTCTCAACGCCGTCGTCGCGTCTGAAGACGGCGTCCCCTTCCTCGTCGTCTACGGAAGATTCGACGTCCTCGCGATCTTTCCATTCGGCAACTTGTCGACTGTCGACGTCTTTTTCATCGTCGCCCGCGCCAATCATGTTCTGAGACTCGACTCCGGCGCGGGACGGAAAAAAAATTTGCGAAGCCCAGACGAAAACCAAAGCGCAAACGCATCCGGCTAAAACCAAAACAAGCCGAACGCGCCAAATTCTTTTCGACGTTCCAACCGGAGCTTCAACGTCGTCAAGTCGTTCGCCAACTTCGGGAAAAGAAGGCGTATGCGTATCCTCCTGAACAACGCGCGACGCGGACTCTTCTTCGCGAGAGTCGGAAGCGCGTTGGTCTTGAACTAACTTCTCGCCCTGAGAAACGGAATCGGCGTCCTCGATAAGAATCATCCCTCCGCACTTTGGACAAGCGGTAATTTGACCAATCAATGAAGGATCGGTAACTTCAAAGACCGTCTCGCAAGACGGACAACTAACTTTTAACAATGTCTCGCTCATCTTGGGCGTTCCGCAATAAAAAACATACAATCCAAACGCCGTCGGCGCGGAAATCGTTCCCGTCTCGTAATTCAACGGTAAAAAACAAGTCAAAACAAGAGGTTTTTCTAAAAAAGCCTTCTCGGTCGTTCAAAAGAACCTCGACGCTTACTTTTTTTTCAGTAAAATGAAGCGGCGCGGCGCGGACAAACGCTAAACCGTTTTTTACGCAAACGGCCGACCCCCCAAACGTCGGATAATATCTGAACGCGACGCGCGCGGTAATTCCGGCGGTTCTACTTGTATTATCGGCTTGCCGGGCGACTTTCAAAAGGAGTAATATCAATGAGTGAAAACGCGCTCAAACTTGCTTGGATCGACGCTCGAAAAGACGACGTCGGCTCGCAAATCGACGCGTTGCGTCAAAAATTAAGCCTTAAGGGAAACATCGTAAGCGAAGCGGGTAAAAAGCGAACTATCGAAATCTTTGGCGCGCCGTTAACTCCGGCGGAAGTCGTCGCTAAAATTTGCGGCGACGTCGCGGAAAAGGGGCTGTCCGCGCTTCTTGAGTACTCGGAACGGATCGATCGCGCAAAATTAAGCGCCGACGAACTCCGCGTCGACGACTCAGAATTTGACGTCGCGCTTCAAGGAGTCGAACCGGAATACTTGGAAACTGTCGATCACATTCGAGAAAATATCGAGCGTTTTCAGCGTTCAATTCTCCATAAGTCAAGTCGAATCAAAGTCGAAGGAGGATGGCTCGGACAACGTTATCAACCGCTTCGACGCGTTGGCGTTTGCGCGCCCGGCGGTGCGGCCGCGTATCCGTCCTCCGTGTTAATGACGGTCGTGCCCGCGCAAGTTGCCGACGTCAAAGAAATTGCCGTTATGGCTCCTCCTACTCCAAACGGGGCTTATAACAAGTATTTCCTCGCAACGTGCGCAAGACTCGGAGTCCGCGAGGTTTATCGTATGGGCGGGGCGCAGGGAATCGCGGCGTTTGCTTATGGAGTCGAGGGTATCGAACGCGTCGACAAAATAGTCGGACCGGGCAATATGTTCGTTGCGCTTGCCAAAAAATCGGTCTATGGAATCGTCGATATCGACTCCATTGCGGGACCAAGCGAAGTCGTCGTGATCGTCGACGAGTCTACCCGCCCGGATTTTACCGCCTACGACGTCCTCGCGCAAGCGGAACATGCTCCCGGTTCAAGTATTCTCGTCGGCTGGAATGAACAAACTCTCCGCGACGCCGTTAGGGAAATCGACGCGACTCTTTCCCGCGTTGAACGCGGCGACCTGGCTCGACAGGCTTTGGAAAGCTTTGGAGCCGTTATCTTAACGGAAAACGCCGACGACGCATGCTACTGGACAAACCTGATCGCCCCCGAACATCTGCATATAGCGACTCAAAACGCGGAAGAACTCGCCGCAAAAATCCCTTGCGCCGGAGCAATCTTTATGGGCAATTACACGCCCGTCGCGTTGGGCGATTACGCGGCTGGACCGTCGCACGTTCTCCCGACAAGCGGCTCCGCGCGTTTTTCAAGCGGTCTTTCGTGCAACGACTTCCTTCGCGGCAATAGCCTGTTATGTTTTTCGCAAGAAGGACTGGACAGTCTCGCCGACGACGTTTATCGGATCGCGACCGTTGAGGGTTTGACGGCGCACAGAGGAAGCGTAGAAATTCGCCGACCGCAAAAATAACAGTTCAGCCGACGGCGTCCAACTTGTCGTCGGTTTTATTCCTGGTCTTACTTAAAGGCTCGCAATATGAAAAAGATTTTGATTTCCCGCGTTTTGCTCTTGCTCGTCGTTTGCGTTGCGTCGATTAGTTTTGCGGCGGCTCATGATTTAGTCGTTCCGAAAAATGAGAACGAATCCTACGGCTACTCCGATTCTCCCAAGCAACCGTGGAGCGAATATCGCGTTCACGATCCCAGCCGTCCCATTCCGAAAAAAATCAACCCGGAGCCTCCCGCCTGCTTTCCAAACCCGCCAAGCGACGCGATCGTCCTTTTCGACGGAACCAATACCGACGCCTGGGAGCCGACCCAATGGAAATTGACCGACGGAACAATCGAATGCACGACCGGCGGGTTTAGAACAAAAGACAAATTCGGCGCGTTCCAGCTCCACCTTGAATGGTTTTCTCCGGCTAATTTTGAGGGCGACTGGGGCAACCAGGGAAACAACGGGGTTTCCCTCCTTGGCGCATATGAGATCCAGATTTTCGATTCGTTTAAAGTCAACAACTATCCCGACGGCGCGTGCGGTTCCGTCTACGGTCAAACGCCTCCGCTGGTGAACGCCTGCACTCCCGCCGGAAATTGGCAAACTTACGACATTTATTTCAAGCCGGCTAAATTTGACGGCGATCAACTGATCGCTTCGCCTCGCGTAACCGTAGTGCAAAACGGCATTATGATCCAAAACAACACCGAGATTTACGGTTCGACCAATCACTTCAACCTTCCCGGTCCGAATCCGAAGGGAAAAGGTCCGATCGTTTTGAGCGGTCATGGGTGTCCCGTTCGGTTTCGAAATATTTGGATTCGTCCGTTTGACGACTAATCGCCATTCGTCTGGTTTAACGTAAAAACGACGGCCGCGCGTTCCAGCAAAAGGGATCGCGCGGTCGTCGTTTTGGCGCCGATTCAAAAGTCTCTTATTTCGAGTGGGGCGTTTTTGCGTCCTTGGACGTTAGCCCAGCCTTCATCGCGGGGAGAACCTCGTCTGCGGTTGATTTCGTCAAATTGAAAATTGTAAAACCTTGCGCGCCGAGTTTTCTGGCTATCTCCGCTTGACGAACGACTTCGTCGGCTTTCATAGAAATTCCGGTCGCGGTCATTCCGACGCCGGGATAGAGAGGAACTTTCCTCTGAGTAAAAGGAAGTTGACGTTGGACGTAATTGGCAAAAGCAATCGGATCGTTCGTATAATCCATAGGGCATATGAAATCGAGCAATCCTTCGTCGATCCAAAGCCCCCAATCCTGACCAATCGATTTTTTGGTTCCCGGATATCCAGAAAAAACCGCGGCGGAAAGTTTAATCTCCGGACGTTTTTCCTTCAACGACTTGCGAACGTCGCGAACTAACGCGGTGATTTGTTCGCAACGCCATTCCTGAAAAGCCTTTTTAATTTCCTCGTCGCGACGCAAACAATTGGGAAAATCCGCCAATGTCTTTCCGGTTTTTTCCCAATACGTTTTGGCGAAACGTTCTTTGCAACCGTCGCAGTAGCAAGTTGTTTCGTCGGGAAAACGAATATAGTCAAAATGAACGCCGTCGACGTCGTATTTGCAGGCGACCTCCTCTAACGCGGCAAGTTGAAGAGCGCGGTTTTCCGGATGTGAAGGACAAAGCCAGGGTTTTTCCTCGCCGTCGATCGTCCGTTGTAATCGTCCCTCCTCCCTCATTTTGTCGAGAAACCATTTCGGCGAATTAGAAGCGTTAAAACAAACCATCCAAGCGTGAACTTCCACTCCGTATTTTTTACCGGCCGCTACGGCTAGCTCGATTTGATCGCCATATTTTTCCACTTTCGGATCAACGGGCAACACGTCGCTTTGATAATACGCGTCTCCGCCCCAGAGCATATTGGGAACAACGGCGTTAAATCCCGCTTCCGAAAGTTCTTTCATCGTTCGATCCCAATCGCCGGGATATATTCCGCAACCGGAATGCTCCCACCAGAGTCTCCCTTCTAAATCATTTGATTCTCTGGTCTTAAAATAAGTGTCGAGGCGTTTCTTTTTAATCTCGGCGACGACGGAACCGAATTGAGACGCCTCGGAAAAGGCGAAATCATTTCGCTCGCAATCCATTAAGCGAACGACCTCGTCGAGCGACCATCCGCGATCTTTGAGTTCTTTTTCCAAATAATTCAGCGTCGAAACGTTCGACTCGCCGACGTCGGCGTCGGGCATAAGCCCCGCGTCGAATATAGAAAGCCATTCGGAACGAACGAAAGATTTCACGATTTGCGGACAAACGGATGCGACGACGGTCTCTAAAAATGCTTTTTTCGCGTCGTAATCGCTCGTTAAAAAGACGTGAGAACAGTAAACTCCGCTCGGACTGGCGATTAAAGCCGGATACTCGGATTGGGTTCCGTCTTCAAGCGTCCAACGAGCAATAACTCGGGCGACGCGACCATCAAACAAAGGAGACTCAATTGGCGATTCCCAACCGGAAGAGGGTTGCGCCTTAAAGAAATTCCATGAATTCTGCCGAATTGCCGTTGGAACCGTAAAACCTTTCTTTAAAGAATCTTTGACAAAAGAATCGTCAAACGTCATCTCTTTAAGAGCAAGTCCTTCTTGAGAACAACTAACAAATCCGGTCGATTGAACGCCCAATTTTTTCAGAAGCTTGTCGGGGACGTTGTAACAGGCGACAAGGAACCCGCCCTCGTCGACATACTCGCACAAGGCGTCGACGGCTCCGGATGAAATTTGACCCGCAATCGGAAGAAAAACGATGGAATAACGCTTTAACGCCTCGCCCGTAATCGTAGCGGCTTCGACGCGTTCCGCAGCGAGACCGAAACGCGAGAGCATATCGGAAAAACTCCCGACAAACGAGCCGTTTTCACCTCCTTGATCGTTTACGCTAACAATTGCAAAAGAAGTCTTCGAAGCTCTAAAAGAACTCGTCGTTATGGTCGCGTCGACGTCTCCTCCGCGCCAAACGGCCAGACGAACGGAGACAACCTGATCCAATCCAAACGGATTCCCCTCTGTGGAATAGTTGTTAGCGTTAAAGACATAGACGAATTTAGAACCAAGGTTATGTCTTGACGAGCTTGAATAATGATACCAACCCGACTTGCTGTGGAGATACAACGTAACGCTTCCAATAGCGTCTGGATTGTCTATTTCAAAAGCGACCTCAAAAGCCGAAAACGCCGAACAATCGATTTTTAAAGGCGCGTCTAGGCAAGCGCGTTCCGCCTCATTATTGGAAGCAAAAGGAAGCGTTATCGTTTTCTGAGCCGAAATAAA
>CAMZEO010000232.1 GCA_947305735.1 uncultured Planctomycetales bacterium
GGTACCGCAGCGGAGAGGATTTGGGCGCGATGAGCTTCGAAAAGTTTTCCTCCTTGATTAAGGGCGTAATTGATTCGAAAGAGAAGAAATAGAATCTATGCAATGCAAAGGCTTTCAAACTGTCAAACGGAAAGGATCGTGAAAAACCGCGATTTATCGTTGATAGTTTTCACCGTTGTTTACTTGATTCGGTTGCTTTCGCAAAATATCGCTTTTAACTAGTTTTGAATATGCCTATCCGCTAAACTAATGAAAACGTCCGACGTAATCGCAATGATCGCGCCGGACGTTTCGTTTTGGGCGACGATATGCCCTTATTCGGTCGCGGGAACCTTGTACTGAACGGACTCCCAGTATTTAAGATCGATTTCGTATGGATCCAAAGGCAATCTGACGTCCCAGTCGGACGGGAGAACGCCGTAACGCTTGAGTTCGCGCGCGTAATCGGAACGCGGAACAAATTGCTTCGGACAATCTTTTCCATTGTTGGGAGAGTTAAGAACCATCATAAAACGGTTATTTTCTTCCAGAATATAACGACGTCCTCGAGCGACGTAATCGACGATCGTCTTATAATCGGGATCATTCTTATCGGAAAAGATTTTTTTTCCGCTCTTCGCTTCGCAAACGCCAAGCCCTCCGGCTTCTTTTGACAACGGACCGCGCGCGACTTTCGACTGTTCGGGATAAGACAAATCAAATATCATGTGGCGGTTAAATCGTCCCCCGTCCTGGGCCATGCTTCGAGCGATAAACATATTCTGCTGGTACTTTTCATACGGATAATAGAGAACGTAAAACTGCGCGGGTTGGGTATAAGAACCGATTTTTTTAGATTCTTCGTCGGGAGCGTGACATTCGTCGCACCGTCGCGTCAAAACATCCTCATACGCGGCTAATTCGGGCCAATTACGATCGTCGCGCGAATTATTATTCATAACATAATTGCCGATTGAACCATGGGAATTGCATTCGTAGGTGGCGGAATAAGCGGCTCCGGAATCCAACCAAAACCTGACAAGTTTCCGTTCGTTCTCTGGAACATTGCACCCGCCGTGTCCCTCTTCGATCAATTTGAGCAGTCGACTTGACCCCGTTCCTATTTCGTAGGGTTCAAAATTGCTCTTTTCGTGCTCGGAGTAAGGAAGCATGACGCGATTATCGCCAAAGAGATCGCGCCAAGACATTTGTTGGTAGCCGATCGTATAAAGGGGGGCCCAATGTCCGGAGATGTTAAAACCGCCTTCCTCCCTGTCGGGATTATGACATTCAAGACAATGTTTATCCAAAATCGGCTGCACGTCGCGCATATAATCAATAATATCAGGAACGCCGTCGACAGGTTCCAAATTCGCCGGACTACTATATTTCGTCAAGCGAGACAGTCGAATACCATCGTCTTGCGTGGGAGCTTCGCCGCGATCTTCGTGGCAACCGATACAACTATTCTTTTCGCCGGGCATTACGGAAGTAAAAGAATGCATTCGTTTAACGCAATGTCCGTTTTCATCAAGAGCGACAAAAAAAAGCGAACGCAACGCGGGCGCGTTAAAATAGGCGGAACCGTCGTCAGAAACAGGAACTCTGCCCAGTAGACGTTCGACGGCAAAAGTCCCTCCGCTCGACATTTCCGACATCGCGCCGGAATAATTAATCGGTTTAGGCAAAACTTCGTATACGAGAAGCTCCTTAACTGTTCCAGGTGTGAGACCGCCCATTTTACGCCCACGATAAACGTTGCTCAATGCAAACGTTCCGACAGACTTGTTCAAATCGGTTTGATCGGCGATAATCGGTTCGCGTTGACGTTCCAAGACAGGACGCGGTTCGCCGATCCAGAAACCTGCGTCAGCTTCCTCCTTGGGCAGTTCATATATCGGAGTAACGTTCCCCTCGCCGTCGAGCAAAACAATCTTTTGACGAGACGCCGCTAGAAAACGATCTTCGGAAAAAGCCCACGGATCGGTAAAATCGTTCGTCTTGGAAATGTATTCGACGCCTTCCGGCGCGTCCGGACCGTAAAGAGGAGAAAAAAGAACAACGCGTCCGTAATGCTCCTTCATGACTTGCCACGGCGAGAAGACGCCGACGTACTTCTCCGAATCGGGGACGGGTTTAAAATCTAAGAAAACGCCGCCCGGCTTCTGGTTGCCGTAATAAATCATCTGTTTTGTTCCATCGGGATTCATAGTCCATAAGTGATGAAACGTCAAGTGATTGCGATCAACATACTCCCAGCGCATATAGGCTATTTGTCCGTTGGAGAGAGGCCAGGGCGTATTGTCTTGTTCAACGTTGCAGGACAATTCGCGAACGTTCGTTCCATCCGAATTGCAACGATGAACAGTCGCGACTTGAGAAACCCAGCACTGAACGTAACGATTGACTCGAGACGAGCAAAAAACAATAGAATCGTCGGGCAAATAGGATGGTTCAATATCGTCCCAACCGTCGGTTCGCGCGCCATACTTCTCTTTGCCGCCCGGTTCTTCAAGTTCCTTTTCCCATCCCGTCAAACGATGAAGATTCGTTCCGTCAAGATTAATCTCGTAAAGGGAGTAATGATTTGTTCCGGCAGGCAGGTAGGAAAAGACAATTCTCTTTCCGTCGTAGTGAAGTTGCGGATCGCGAATATTTCCTTGGGGATCTTCAAAAACAACGCGGGTTTCCTTCGTTTTCCAATTGTAGACTTTTAAAGCTCCGCCGCTCCCCTTTGGAAACGTAAAACGGTTTTCGTCAAAGGAATAGTAACTGATATTGCCATACCAATGCGCGTCGATACTGGGCTTGCGAACGGCAAAGAGAATCTCGTCCGGAAGACCGGCGTCCTGAAAATCTTCGAGAGTCGTTTCAAAAGAAGCTTCTCCCGACTCTATGGGCAAAGGATCGTTTGGACAAGCGCGTCCAAAAGAAGGTAAGATTAAACAACAAACAATGAACGATAAAAAAATGCCGCGCATATGCCGACTCCTCATACGGCGGGCTCCTTATCAGGGCGAAGACAGTCCGAATGCTCGCGCGACGCCTGATAAAGAACCTTCAAGACAAGGTTATAACGCTATTTAGCGACGGAACGCCTCTCAAGACATACTGTTAAAACGGCAATATCGGCGGGCGTAATTCCTGTGATTCGACTTGCCTGCCCAAGATTTTCAGGACGAACGCGTTCTAGTTTTTCTTGAGCCTCGACGCGCAAATTAATGAGACCGCGATACTGAAAGTTGGAAGGGATTTTCTGAGAATCCCAACGTCGTTGCCGTTCGACTTCCGTTTTTTGACGTTCGATATACCCCGCGTACTTGGCGTCAATGCAAACTTGTTCGGCGACGTCCGCAGACACGGCGGCAAGTCGGGGCAGGCGCGCGACAACGTCCGACCACTCAATTTCAGGTCGACGCAACGTTTTAAGCATCGAACCGCTTTCATCGCGAGTCTTCGCGAGCAAATCAAACGCCTCGCTAATAGCGCGTTCTTTTTTCTGCAAACGTCTCCAACGTTCTTCGTCGACCAAACCGAGCTTGTATCCGATTTCCGTCAGACGCCGATCCGCGTTGTCTTGACGAAGTAAGAGACGATATTCGGCGCGAGAAGTAAACATACGATAAGGCTCGTCGACGCCTTTTGTCGCCAAGTCGTCAAGCATAACGCCTATGTAAGCCTGATCGCGCGAGGGAACGAGAGGTGCAAGAGAAGAGTTCAAAGAACAAGCGGCGTTCGCTCCGGCGACAAGCCCTTGCGCGCCCGCCTCCTCGTAACCGGTCGTGCCGTTAATTTGACCGGCGAAAAACAATCCTTGAACGCGTTTTGTTTCGAGAGTGGAACGAAGCTGATCGGGAGGAGCGTAGTCGTACTCAATCGCGTAGGCGTACCTCATAATCTGAGCGTGTTCAAGCCCTTCGATCATACGAACCATTTTGTCCTGTATTTCCCGAGGAAAACTCGTTGAAAGACCGTTTATATAAACTTCGTTGGTTCTTCTGCTTTCCGGTTCCAAAAAGAGCTGATGCTTGTCTTTATCGCCAAAGCGATCAATTTTTGTTTCAATTGAAGGGCAGTAACGAGGTCCCGTCGATCTTATTTGACCGGAAAACATTGGCGCCAAAGCGATGTTTTCGCGTAAAAACTGATGCAACGCCGGATTAGTGTAAGTCGTCCAACAAGGAATCTGCTCGACGTCAATTGATTCCGTCATGAAGGAAAACGGTTGCGGCTTCTCGTCTCCATATTGAGGTTCAAGACCGGAATAATCGATCGTTTTTCCATTCAATCGCGCGGGCGTTCCAGTTTTGAAGCGGAGAAGACGCACGCCAAGACTCTCAATCGACTCGCTAATCTTCGTCGCGGGAGCCTCGCCCATGCGTCCGCCGGGCGTCTGAAACGCGCCGAAATGAAGAACGCCGCGCATAAAAGTACCGCAAGCCAGCACAACTGCTTTCGCGCGATAAATCGCGTCGGACTCAACGCGCGCCCCGGAAATCTTCCAGACGTTTTCCGCATTTGGCGCTTCGGAAAACGCGGCGGACGATCCAGGTTCGACAAGAAGTTCGACGACCCTCTCTTGACGCAACGCAAGATTAGACGTTTCTTCGACGATCTTTTTGATCTCGTCTTGATAAAGACGTTTATCCGCTTGGGCGCGAGGACCGCGCATTGCGGGTCCCTTGCGAACGTTCAACATACGGAACTGAATTCCGGTCGCGTCAATCGCTCGCCCCATAGCTCCGCCAAGAGCGTCAATTTCTCGAACGATATGCCCCTTGCCAACTCCGCCGATTGCCGGATTGCAACTCATTTGAGCAACAGCGTCCAGGTTGCTCGTCAGAAGAGCGGTCTTCGCGCCCATTCGCGCCGAAGCTAACGCGGCCTCAGTCCCAGCATGCCCGGCGCCAACTACTATCACGTCAAAATCATATTCTGGTAGAAACATAGAACTGTTTTCAAAACCGTCTTGGAACGCTAAAACAACGCGCTGGGTATTGCGACCGCTTCGCTCAAATTGTATCCAAGGGGAACAGCCCAAAGACGGTTCGAACCGTTGCTTTGACGTAAAACGACAATTCCCACGTCCGGATCAATGTCTTCAATAATCGCGTCGAACGCGCCGACCGTCATCCGTTCGCCAATTTTGTAGGTTTCAGTGCGTCCGTCGACGCTCAGACGCCAGCGCGCGATTTTTGTCGGTTGTCCGCCTTCGTCGGTAACTACGGGAATACCCGTCAATTTTGCGTAACTTGCCGAATCAACGCCGGTCTTTACCGCGCGGAAAATCTCCTTTTCCGCAATGGGGCGATAGGCCGCGAAAGGTCCGGAAACGAGCTGTCGCGCGGGCGGAGTCGAAACCGGCAATTTATCAGTAAGAGGATAAGGTTGATTCTGATCTTTTTTATAAAGGATCGTCAAACCTTCAATCGTCATGGTAACCTGCAAAAGGTCGTTATGCTCTTGCGGGACAATGTCCAGATGGGAAATGCGGTGCAAAAAAGGAGACCAGTAGAATTCATACAAGAATTGCGTCAGATCGAGGAAGGAAAACTGACCGCGAACAAAAAAACTATGAGTCGCGAGCCCAGAATTACGCGGATGATTATATCTATTAACCGTAACTTCCGGGTTATGCGCGTTGCAAAACTCGAGCATCTGCGAAAGCCAAATTTGATATTCGGCGCCAGCCTGCGCTTGATTCGTCGGAAATGAACGAGCGTATAAAGGAGAAAGATTCTCGCTTGTCTGAACCCAACGTTCATACGTCAAGCGACCTTGATCAATCAGATTTTGCGTCTCGGTAAGTTTCTGAGCAATTTCCTCGCGCGGCTTTACGTATTGAGACTGATACAGCATATACCCGCCAAACGCCACGCCCGCGCTAAGAATCATCAATATGACAACGACTTTTGACCAACTTCCCATTGTGGAATTACTCCATAATCAATTTTCCCCAAAGGATTAACGATTCATGAGACGGTCGTTCCAAGACCGTCGTGAAAGATCGTCTCGAGAGGCAAAAAATTATCGAACGGAATAGTCATTCGCCAGGATCCGATTCCGCTGGCGGAGGCGTCGATTCTGCCGACGCGGGTTCAGACGGAGCCGGAGCCGATTCAGGCGAAGCCGGAGCCGATTCAGGCGAAGCCGGAGTCGATTCAGGCGGAGCCGGAGCCGATTCAGGCGGAGCCGGAGCCGATTCAGGCGGAGCCGGAGCCGATTCAGGCGGA
>CAMZEO010000233.1 GCA_947305735.1 uncultured Planctomycetales bacterium
TCCGTCGCAATCTCATTGAAAACTCAATCGGCGCGATTATACCGTCCCGACGCAAACAACGCAAGTCCTGACGAAGCGATTAAAGGTCGATCATTTCGTTTCGGTTTGAAGATTTGAATTGTCCTCTTTCCTAACTTTCAATCCAAACCTTCGTTTGACGAAGAACTTTCCAAACGGCGTGAAGGTTAGCAACGCGGGCAGGAAGATCAAGTCTCCGAATTCGGCGGTCGCCAGGATCGCGAGCATCAGAATTCCGAAGCGCTGAGTCGGCACGAACGTGCTGAACGCGAAACTGAACAGCCCCAGTCCGGCGATGAGCGTCGATTGCGTCATCGCGGTGGCGCAACGTTTGTACGCGTTAAGCGCGGCTTCTTCGGGCGTCATTCCCCGACCGATCCCGTCGGAGAACCACGTCAAGTAGTGCATGGTGTCGTCGACGGCGACGCCTAAGGCGACGGAAGCGGTCATCATCGTGCCGACGTCGACCAAAACGCCCGCCCAGGACATGAACCCAAAAACGACCACGACCGGGAAGATATTGGGAATCATCGCGACGAACCCCGCGGGAACGCTGCGCAGTAAGAAGATGAAGACGAGCATGATCAGAAAAAACGCCATGATCAAGCTGGACGTCAGCCCGTTGATGAGCTCGTGCTGCGTCTTGTAGACGAGCGGAACCATGCCGGTGTATTTCGCCGAAAAGCCCGCCGGGTAGACGAGATCTTCCGCGTGCGCGTCGCCCATGGAATACCGTAGTTCTTCGCGTTCCTTTTCCGAGAGATCTTTGACCGCGTATTCCCACAAGAGAGTTTTTTCGTCTTTCGCGGCGCGCGAACCGCTTTTTTCTTCGTCGGCGCGCGACAGATGGTCCGCGACGTATTTTTTCGCTTCTTCAAGCCGATTCTGAACGGCGTTGGACTCTATCGCGATTTCTTCGGCGAAGTCGCTTGTTTGTCCCGACGTTTCGATGGCGGTCGAGAGCGAAACGGACGCTTCCGCCAATATCGGCTCGACGACGTTCTTAACGTTTTCAATAAACGCGGAGTAGTCGATGTCCTTTTTCAACGACCAGACGCGAACGCTGACGCGCCAAATTTCAACGCCTTGTTCGCGCAACCATGTTTCCGCGCTCTCTCGCAACAAGACGACGTCGTCGGGAACGATTTTTCTGAACGCGCGCTCCGAACCGGTCGCCTCAAGAAGCGAGCGCAAGTCTTCGACGTTTTGGGTTCGAAAATATTCCTTTTCGTCGCGCAACAAATCGGCGACGCGCTCCGCCTTTTCCGCGTCGTTTTCAAGCGCGTCGATCGCCTGGAATTTGACGCGATACGGCGCCAGGAAGTCGTCCTGGGCGAACTCGTTTTCGTTTTCCGCGTCGGTCGCGAAGGCCTGATAATCGAGCGCCTTGGAACCGACGTTTTCGTCGGCGGTCAGTTCGGCGTCGAAGTCGGCGACTCTGCGACCGAACTCGTCGCGCGACGCGCGCGCGCGATCGGCAAAAAACGCCCGAAGCTCGTCGAGAGAAGGATTTCCTTCGACGGTCAGATAGTCTTTGAGCGCGTCTCTGTTTTCGTCGACGGTTTTTCCGACGATGGTCGCCACGGTTCGATAGGCGGCGCCTCCCTTCGACGTGAGCTCTGTGGCGTCCGGAGCGAAGAGCGCGACCGAAATCGTTCCTCCGACGTCTTCGGAGAGTTCCGATTTCAACTTTTGTCCGATCTTATTAATCAGTTCAAGCCGTTCGGACGTCCGGAACGAATTCCGATACAATTTGGAGTTGTCAAAGCAGACGACGAGTTCCATCGGCACGAGCGGACCGAGTTTTTCTTCCAGCCACGCGTAGTTCTGAATAATGTCGGCGTCCGGGGAGAAGAAACTCATCATTTTGACGGACGTTTTAATTTTTGGCAGATAGAATCCGAAAAAGATCATCAACCCAAAGCATAAGACCAACACGATCCGACGTCGACGAATGATGAATCCTCCGACGATTTCCCAAAACGCGCGAATGAATCCTTTGTCGGCTTCCAGCCCTTTGCGTCCGCTCGCGGCGGCAAATTTTTTCGACGGGAAGAAATAGAGCAACGCGGGCAAATACAAGAACAGCAACAGCAACGTGAGCAAGACGCCAATCGCCGAATAGAACCCGAATTTCGTGATCGGAACGAGTCGACCGACGAAGAGCGATCCCAACCCGATGGCCGTCGTGAGCTGAGCGAAAAAGCATGGCGTGAACGCGTGCCGAACGGCGCGTTCCGTCGCGCCCGCGAGACCGTGTTCGCGGATCGCGTCGTGATAATAGTTGATTAAGTGAACCGCGCCCGACATACCCAGCACGTAGACGAGCGCGGGCATGCTTAGCAAGATTGAGTCGCACGTTCCTCCGGTCAACGAGACGACCGCGAGCGCGACGCCCGCCGAGAGCGCGGCGATCCAGAAGACAAACATCGTAAGGCGAAGGCTTCGCAGGCATACGTAGGCGATTGTCACGCCGATAATCGCGCACACGACGGCCAGACGGTATAAAGTCCGTTCTCCTTCCTGGTCGAGCGCGACGTTGTCGACCGGCGGTCCTCCCATGATAACGCCGTCCATGCGGACTTTGCGTCCATGCGCTATCTCGTCGACCATGTCGGAGAAGTTCTTGACCATTCTTGACGCGATCGAGCCCGATTGTATCTTCGTCGTGTCCGGCAATCCGGATTCGACGGATATTTCGCGGATTTTGTCGAGAACGCGCTTGAGCTCTTTGCCGTTGCGTTTGCCTTTATTGAGCGTCACGATGAGGGCCGTGCTTTTTCCATCCGGACCAATAAGCGTACCCTTAAGTCGTTCTCTGATTTTGCGTTCCGTTTCGGTAAGTCCGTTTTCGTCGACGTTTTCCGCCCGCTCCTGATTGCGCGACGAACGGCGTTCCATCTTTTCGTACGTTTGCGAAAGAAGTCGAATAAGACGCGGACCCGTCATTACCGATTTAAAATAGCGTTCCGTTTCTCGTTCGTTCTTCGGTTCGGGAAGATCGGCGCCCGAGGCGTCGACGAGCGCCCGCGTCGAGACGTTGGTGGGTTCGCCCGCGATTTCTCTGAGTTCTTCCTTTGAGTTTTCCGGAGCGCGCGCGAGTATCAGGTCGGCTTTGAAGGCGTTGGAGGACGCGTTCAGGGAGAAATTGTCGATAGTTTGTTCGGGAACGAGTTTCCGCGCGAAGAGTTCGACGCGGTCGTCGCCGACTTCGCACCCTTCCCAGCTGACGACGACGTAGCTTTCAAACGGGAAATTGTCGAGATACCATTGATAGTCTCTCGTTTGCTGATATTGCGCGGGCAACCAGTCTTCGACCGAGTTTGAATTGCTCAAAATCGTCTGTTTCGTTCCCATCCACACAAAGGAGAGAAGGAAAAACACGACAAAAACGATTCGAAACGCGTTTTCCTTAAAGAAATCTTTTTTCATCCCAAAGCACCAAAATCAGGGTCGTCCGCCAATCGCCGCTTCAACGCGCGGCTTATTGTTTGTTGGGGAGATGGAAACGTCAAGCGGGCGACGTTCCCGGCTAATAGACGCGGCAATTGGAACGCGCGACGTTTATTGAAGTCCGACGGGCGACCAGTCGCTTTCGAGTTCTTCCACTTCTGAAACGGCTTCTTCGACGGTTTCTCGTTTTTGCGGCGCCGCTGATCTCGCGTCGACGGGTTGAGCAATTCCAAAGGATTTTCCTCCGGAAACGGGAACGCGCGCGGACGCCTGTCTAAGCGGCTCCGGGGCGCTCGCCCGAGATAATTTTGATTTTGCCCTTGGCGCGGGAACCGGGACGAAGTCGGGAAGCGTTTCCACGTTTTGCGTCGGCGAAGAATCGTACCGTTCGGGATCGTAAGCGCGTTGATAAGACGGCGCGGTTTTCGCCTGATCGACCTGAAGCGCCGCGCCGCCCGGATACAGCGTTTCGTCAATGGTCGGCTTTCGGGAAGCGTTTGTCCTATCGCTTGAGGAAGAACCGACAAGCCCTTCTTTTTCCAGTTGTTCGCGGAGCTGCTCGTTCTCGCGCAACGCGTCGCGAAGCTCAAATTTCGCGCGGTAGATTTCGTCTTCGAGTTGTCGGCGCTCGCTGATTAAAATCGCTTCGTTGATGGCGTATTGCTTGCGGCTTGTGCACCCCGCGAGGCACGACGCCGTCAAGACGACGATCGCGCCGACATAAAACGCGCTCTTTTGGGCGAACGCGGAAATAATCCGTCCTGGATAAGCAACAGACTTCATAACAACCGTCCCTGGATATGTTTTCGCGGCCGCGTCGCATACGACCGCGCGTAGTTATTTCGCGTCGAATCATCTTTTTACCCGAGCGCAATCTCTGCGGAGTCTAATGATAATTCCAAACGGCGTCAAGCGCGTTTCCTCGTTTTACAGGTCGTATAAAACGAGAAAACGCCGCGTTTTTCGAATAGGAAAAACGCGGCGTTCAGGGTGTTTGGACGTTTGTCGTCGTTCGGAGGATTTACTTGGCGAGCGTCTGCTTGTTTTCGACTTGAACTTTCGCGCCGACGTCGAACGTCTGCTCGTTCTTGCCGGACGCGATTGTGATCGTTAGATCCGTCTTATCGACTTTCTTATATTTCGGATCGATTTCTTCGAACTCTTTTTCCTCTTCGGCGACCTTTTTGACCCATTCCTGAGCCTCTTTAGGATCTTGCGGAGGTTGCGGCTGATTTTTTCTCGTTTCGCTTTCCGTTCGGACGGTTTTATAAACGACGACCTGGAAAGCGCCTTCGGGAGCCCCGTTATATTTGCCCATCGTCTTGACGACGCACACTCCCGTCGCGTCGGTGACGCCGCCGGCGAGCCACTTGTAATTCAGATCGTCTTTTTTGAGGAGTTGAACGCTCGCGCCTTCGACCGGCGCCCCTTCCTGGGTGATCGTAATCGACGTCGGGAACAGTTTCGGCATATCAGGGGGCGTTTTTTCGCCGCAACCGCACAACGCCGCGAGAGGCAGAGCGAGCAGCGCTATCGTGATGGCTCTTTTCATCGTGGAACCTTTGCTAATAGAATAAACAGGGACGTCGGATTCGCAAAACGATCGACGTCCCGCCGTTGGCGTCGGTCGTCGGCGCGGACGCGCCGTTTTTATTTATCACAAGGAGGTCGATTCGCGCCCCATCGGCGTGCCCATCGCGCCCCAGACGCCAAACGGCGATTTTCCGGCGACGACGGCGTAGCTGTTCGGGGACCCCGCGTCGATCGTGTCGGAGACGAAGCGAACGGAACCGTCCGCCATACCGACGTTAACGCCGCCGGAGTGGTAACTTTGCGCGGCAAAGCAACCCCAGGCGTAGTTGTCGATGTTGGGCCAGGAGTAGATGCAACTCGGCGAGTTCGGGGGTAGAACCGTGGTGAACGCGCCGTTGACGGAACGACCGTCGGTCCAGAGCAGAGCGCGCCAGGTGTCGGTTCCGGAGTTCAACGTGTTCGGGTCGTCGGCGCGACGAGAATCGGTCATACACGCGGCGGGTTTCGCCTGTCCGTCGTGGAGGGCTCCGGTCTTAAAGACGCCGCCCTTGACTTTTGTCGAACCGTTCGCGTCGCCGACCATTTCGGAAACGGCGACGGTGTTGGAGGCGCCGTCGACAGCGAACGCCAGAGGTCGCCACGCGAGAGGCGCGAACAAACCGCGACCGTCGACTTTCGCGGCGGCGCTTTCGCCCCAGTCGGGACGAGCGTTATGCCACATGCCGTCGCCTAAGCTGACGCAGATGCTGGAACGGCACAGATTCTGGTGGGGAGAGGGTTGAGACGCCTGACCGTCGCTCGGGCAGAGGATCGTGGGAATCTTGCTGGTAAATTCCGGACGGTTTTCAAAGGGCCACGAGTTGTTTCCAACTTCCTTCGCTCTCGTGGAAATCGCGTCGTAGCGAGCCTGTTGCTCCATAAAGGGCAGGAGCGCGACGGTGGCGCTGACGAAACCTCCGTAAGCGGCGTCGTCGTACTGATTCGTGTTGTAATTGTAGAAATTCATACGCGACGCCGGCAAAACCGCGTTTACGTCGTGGTAGTTATGAATGGACAAGGCGTATTGTTTAAGGTTGTTTGTGCACTGCATACGTCTGGCCGCCTCGCGCGCCGCCTGAACGGCGG
>CAMZEO010000234.1 GCA_947305735.1 uncultured Planctomycetales bacterium
CGAGTGGAATAGTTTCTCATGGACTTGGCGACTGGGTTTTTGCAAAAACAAACACTCCGACTGAAGTTACTGTGACAAGCTATTATTACGTTGACGCGAAAATTGTGGCTCAAACGGCAAAATTACTTGGCAAAGAAGACGATTACGCCAAGTATTCCCAACTGGCTGAACGGATATGTAATAATTACAACTCTGCTCTTTACAAAGGCGACGGCGTTTATTCGATCAATAGCCAGACCTCGGAAAGCTGCCCAATTCACCAGGGATTTGCTCAGGCTCTCGAGCAAAAAGATCAAGATTCCGTTTTCGCGCGCCTTGTTGAAAACGTTGAAAAGGCGGATGGACATTTCGACGTTGGAATTTTCGGCGCAAAGTATATTTTACGAACTTTGAGCGAAGGAGGGCGTAACGATCTTGCCCTTCAGCTCGTTCTTCAAGATACGAAACCCGCTTTTGCCGATTGGATTCAACGCGGAGCGGGAACGCTATGGGAAGATTGGAACGAGGGTTCTTCGCGCAACCATATTATGTTTGGGGACGTCAGCGCTTGGTTCTACCAATCCCTCGCGGGCATTAAACTTTCTGGAGCTCCAGACGTGGTCGTTGCGAGTTGCGAACCTAAAAATGTCGCGTTCAAACGTTTTGTTGTTGAACCGAAATGCAGTCTTGTCGAATGTTCCGCTCCCGATCGAGAACCGTTGACGAGTGTTCGCGCCTTTGTCGATTCCCCCTACGGTCCAATTCTTTCCGATTGGAAATGGAACGACGACAAGACTGAGTTAACGGTTAGAGTAGGCGTTCCCGTCAATACTTCGGCATTGGTTGTTTTACCTTGTTCCGACGAACAAAAATGCGACGTTATTCGCGGCGCCGAGGACGCGAAAGCCGTTAAAGGAAAGGCGAATGCCGTTTCATACGAAGTAGGTTCCGGGTTGCACGTTTTCGTCGTTTCGTCAAAATGATTTCGCGTTGGTTTTCTGACTCCACCCGATTTGACCGCAAAACGACAAAACAGAAACGGCGCGTCTAATTGGCGCGTCGTTCCTCTCATTCCGACGTTTCATCGTAGTAACAGAAAGTGGCGAAATGACTTTTCTAGACGGACTTTTGTTGGGCTCGGCGGAAAATGCCGGAGAAACTTTAAGCGGCAGAGCGAATTTGAACTGGCTTGACATAGTGGTGTTGGTTCTTTTCTTCATGTCGACGTTGTGGATTGGCATACGAACGATGAGAAAGGCGGGACAGAGTTCTTCCGAGTTCTTTCTGTCCGGCCGTTCCATTCCATGGTGGTTGCTTGGTTTTTCTTTGGTGGCGACAACATTTTCCGCAGATACTCCTAATTTGGTTACCGACATTGTTCGTAAAAACGGCGTGGCGGGCAACTGGGCCTGGTGGGCTTTTTTACCTACCGGTTTGACGACCGTTTTTATTTACGCAAAGTTGTGGAGGAAGTCGGGCGTTTCCACCGACATCGAATTCTACGAAATGCGTTATAGCGGGAAGTCAGGAGCGTTTGTTCGAGGATTTCGAACGTTGTACCTCGGCTTGATTGTCAACACGTTTATCATGGCGTCGGTAACGCTTGCGATTATTAAGATTTTTGGCGTTATCCTCGGTATGTCCCCCCTATGGACGACGTTGATTGCCGGCTCTGCCACTGTAATTTTTACCGCCGTTGGCGGGTTTTCAGCAGTGCTATGGGCAGACTTTGTTCTGTTCGTCGTAGCGATGGCTGGAAGCGTTGCCGCCGCTATAGTCGCCGTCAAATTACCGCAAGTCGGCGGACTGGCGGGATTGTTTGGCAATCCCGAGGTTGCGTCAAAACTTTCGTTCTTTCCCGATGTTAGCGATATAAACGCTGTTTTGACTCTTTTGGCGATTCCTCTTGTCGTTCAATGGTGGAGCGCTTGGTATCCCGGCGCCGAACCAGGAGGCGGTAGTTATACAGCGCAACGTATGCTAGCTGCCAAGACTCCGACTCATGCCGTTGGAGCGACTTTTTTCTTCAACGTTTGCCACTACGCCGCGCGTCCTTGGCCGTGGATTATTGTCGCGCTTGCTTCCATTGTCGTCTTTCCCGATTTAGACGCGTTGAAAGCGGCGTTTCCAGCATTACCCGAGGGGGTTAAAATGGGCGACGATTTAGCGTATCCGGCAATGATGACGATGTTGCCTCACGGTATTCTGGGAGTTGTCGTCGCGTCGTTATTTGCCGCGTATATGTCGACGATTGCCACGCATCTTAACCTTGGCTCGTCTTATATGGTTAACGATTTTTATAAACGTTTTGTCAATCCGAACGCTCCGGAAAGAAAATTAGTTCTTATTGGTAGATTGTGGACGGTTGGATTAATGGTCGCCGCCTGCCTGTTTGCATTGACTTTGCGAAACGCCTTGCAAGCTTTTGAAATCCTCCTTCTAATTGGCGCGGGCACGGGTTTACTTTTTCTTTTGCGCTGGTTTTGGTGGCGTATCAACGCTTATAGTGAAATCGCCGCGATGTGTTTTGCGTTTCCAATAGCGCTTTATTTTAAGCTGGGGCACCCTTACGTTTGTTGTCGTTATTTTGGCTTGACGGAAGAAGCGTTTGAACAATCTTGGTTGGGAAACAGCGGTTATCAACTCGTTTTCAGCGTTGTTCTCACGACGATCGGATGGCTGCTGGTAACGTTTCTGACTCCGCCCGATTCCATGGAGACTTTATATGCGTTTGTTCGTAAAACTCGCGCTGGAGGTCCCGGTTGGAAGAAGGTTTACAAGCAAGCGGCAATGGACGGCGTTTTTCTCGATGGCGCGAACGATAAATGGTCCGTTCCTTTGGGAATTTTATGCAGTCTTGTCGGATGCGTCGCAATTTACTGTTCGCTTTTTAGCATCGGTTCGTTGCTTTACGGTAATTACGCGACGGCCTGCGCGTTATTAATCGTAACCGTCGTAAGCGCGTGGATTCTCTTTGCCTTTTGGAAAAGATTGGAAAAAATATCCGTTGAAAATGGAACAGACGAGTTAACTGGCGACGCGAAAGAATCGAAATGAAACGTAGTTGATTAGATAGGACTCAATCAAAACGCTTCGTCGTTCTAAATTGAACGGAGGGGCGTTTTGGGGTTCTAAGCGCTACGCGCCGAGTCGTTTGATCGCGTTCTTTTCAAACAGCTCAACCCGTTCCTTAATTTCGTCTAGAGAATCGCCGCCGAATTTTTCTACCACCGCCGTCGCAATTTCAAAGGCGACGACGTTTTCCAAGACAACGCTGGCAGCGGAGACGGCGCAGACGTCGCTACGCTCAAAAGACGCCTCGACGATTTCCTTCGAGATGAGATCAACTGACCGCAAGGGCTGGCGAAGCGTGGGAATAGGCTTCATTGCGGCTCGAACTATGATTGGTTGAGCGTTGGTCATTCCCGCTTCAAGACCGCCGGCGTGATTGGTTGGACGAACGAAACCGAAACGACTCGATATTCGTTGCGATTCGTCCCAAAGTATTTCGTCGTGCGCCAACGAGCCGGGCAGTGAAGCTAACGCGAAACCGTCTCCTATTTCGACTCCTTTGACTGCCTGAATGGCGGCTACTGCCTGGGCTATTTTACCGTCTAGTTTAGACGACCATTGAGCGTGGGTTCCTAAACCAAACGGGACGCCAAAAACGCGGGTTTCTACAACTCCGCCAAGCGTGTCGCCGGCGTTACTCGCGTCGTTGATCGCTTGTTCCGCCATAGGATCGACGTCTTGTCGCAACGAATAGATAGAACTCGAGTTTCGAATATTCCTTATGGCGCGGGGGGATTGTTCCAGAATGTCGGACGTTGGGGTTAGCTCGACGTTACCTACTCTCGAAACGTAACCAACTACCTCGATTCCGAGTTCTCGAAGCAATGTTCGCGCGAGAGCTCCCGCCGCGACGCGCCCCGCAGTTTCCCGAGCGCTGGAACGCTCTAAAATAGGGCGGATCCCGCATCTATATTTAACGGATCCAGATAGGTCGCCGTGTCCTGGACGCGGACGCGTCAATTCAGGCATAGATTCTAGTTTATAGTCTTTATTTTTTACCCAAAGCAGAATAGGTGATCCTAAACTGATTCCGTGAAGAACTCCCGTAAGTATTTCCGCAGAATCGGTTTCGATTGCTTGACGACCTCCGCGACCATATCCGCCTTGACGCCGACGAAGTTCTTTGTTGATTAAGTCGACGTCTAAAGAAACCCCCGCCGGAAAACCGTCTATAAAAGCGGCGATTCCTTTGCCATGGGACTCCCCAGCGGTTTTGTAGGTTAGCATTGTTTTCCCCCAAGTTAATAAAATGCTTTCAATTCAAACGCGGAGTTCTGTTTGAGCGACGTCGACGTCGGCGTAACGCTTGCGAATTGGTTCGATAACTTCTTGTATAAACTCGTCGACTTGTTCCGGCGCTCTTCCTATGAATTTTTCTGGAGACATTTCCGCGTCAATATCGACATTGCGGAACGCCGGATCTTTACGCAAACGCTCTAACAAATCATTTTCCCCTCCCTCAATTTTAACGACGTTAGAGGCTGCGACGCTGTGTTGACGGATATGTTCGTGAAGATCCTGGCGATCTCCTCCTGCCTCGACAGCAGCCATTAGGATATTTTCCGTAGCCATGAAGGGCAGTTCGGCGCGAAGATTCTTTTCGATAACTTTAGGATAGACGACAATGTTCTCGACGATATTTTGCATGATGATCAAAATAGCGTCAAGAGCCAAAAACGCCTGTGGAATCGTAAGACGTCTGTTGGCGCTGTCGTCCAATGTTCGTTCCATCCATTGGGTGGCGATGGTCATTGCAGGACTTGATTGCAAGCTCATGATAAAACGCGATAGCGAACAAACGCGTTCACAACGCATCGGATTACGTTTATACGCCATGGCGCTTGAGCCAATTTGATTCCTTTCGAATGGTTCTTCAAGTTCCTTTTTATGCGCTAAAATACGCATGTCCGTCCCAAATTTGTGAGCGCTTTGCGCGATTCTTGAAAGGACGTCCAAAATTTGCGCGTCAAGTTTGCGAGGATATGTTTGACCTGTGACTGCAAACGGTTTGTCAAAACCTATTTTGTTGCAAACGAGTTGTTCAAGCTTGCGAACCTTGTTATGATCGCCGTCAAAGAGTTTCAAAAAGCTCGCTTGAGTTCCCGTAGTTCCTTTGTTGCCCAACGTTTTCATGCGCGTAACGAGATATTCGAGATCTTCTAAATCGGCGACGAGATCATAGGTCCATAGGGTCGCGCGTTTGCCGACCGTCGTTGGTTGCGCTGGTTGAAGATGCGTCAAACCGAGACAGGGAAGACTTTTGTATTGTTCAGCGAATTTTGCGAGGCGATCAATAACGACGACGAGGCGATCCCGAATCATTTTTAGCGCGTCGCGATAGAGGATGCAGTCGCCATTGTCCGTAACAAAGCAACTAGTCGCTCCGAGATGGATAACGGCGCGCGCATTGGGGCAAACGTCTCCATACGCGTGTACATGAGCCATAACGTCATGTCGGAGTTTCTTTTCGTAGGCGGCTGCGACGTCGAAGTCGATATCCTCGACATGAGCCTTTAATTCGTCGATTTGCTCCTGCGAAACGGGAAGTCCTAGTTCGTGTTCCGATTCGGCTAACGCAACCCAAAGTCTACGCCAAGTGGAGAATTTTTTTTGAGGACCGAAATGTTCGCTCATTTCACGGGACGCGTAACGCTCTATCAGTGGATTGTCGTAGTTTAAACGATTCTGCATTATATCGACCTTTGATCCAAAACGACGAAAAAGAAATCGGCTAACCGACGCGCGCGTCTCGCCAATCAACTTCATTATCCCAAAACGACTTGAATGGTCAAGAGCAGAAGAAAACGTCCAAGAAACAAAAAACCACAAACACAGACAGCGGCTTATAATCGGAACGACATAACTCAAACGTTGACGTCTCCGACTCGAAATCAACTCTCCAGCCAGACGAGGCTTCGCTCTGACAAAAGTTTTTGAACATTACAAAAGTTCGAAAACCTCAGACGACGACAAAAAAAATCGGTCGTCTAAACCAAATCGGGGCGACACGATTTGAACGTGCGACCTCTACGTCCCGAACGTAGCGCTCTAGCCAGGCTGAGCTACGCCCCG
>CAMZEO010000235.1 GCA_947305735.1 uncultured Planctomycetales bacterium
AGCGAGGTTGACGGGAATCGAACCCGCAACCACCGGATCGACAGTCCGGGACTCTAACCAATTGAGCTACAACCCCAAGCAAACGAAACGGCAAACCCGCGACGTTTAAGCAAAAAACCAAGCGAGGTTGACGGGAATCGAACCCGCAACCACCGGATCGACAGTCCGGGACTCTAACCAATTGAGCTACAACCCCGAGGTTTCAAAACGCCGACGAACTCTCGTTCCCGACGCGCGACTCATTGTAAAACCTGCTTCGATTCTTTCAAGGGGGAGTTTGCTTTTTTTTTAGATTTTTTAGAAGGTCCGAACGCAAAAATGCGATAGACTGAAACGGAAAAAAAGGGTATCGTCTGAGGAGGTTGACTCCGGCGTCGTATATTTTGGAATCAAGGTTTATGGCAGACTCCGATCAGGAAAGAACAGAACAGGCGACGTTAAAAAAGCGTCAAGAAGCCAGGAAAAGAGGACGCGTCGCAAAAAGTCAGGATCTCGTCGCGGCGGTTTCTCTTTTGGGTTCCGTCGTCCTTTTGTCCGCCGTCGCCAAAAACGCAAGCGTCGGTTCCGCCGACTTCCTGCGTTCCTCGTTAGGGGGCGGTTTTGTTCTCCAGACGAACGCCGACGCGGTCGCGTCCGGTCTTTCCGGCTTGACGCTGACGGTTTTCGCCAAACTTATTCTCTTATTCCTCGTCGTTGCCGCGACTTCCGTCGCCGCCAACCTTCTTCAAACGGGATTCCTTATCCTTCCCGATAAAATCGCTCCTAATTTGTCGAGAATCAATCCTTTCAGGAATTTTACAAAACTTTTTTCATTTGACACGCTGAGTCATCTGCTCTTCGCTTGCTTCAAGTTAACGGTTTTAACCCTGGCGGTCGTTTTCTCCATGCGGCGCGACATGGAAACGATCGTCAGTTTGCCCAACGGAGACGTTCTACAGATCGCGCTGTACGTAGGCGCGTTTTTAAAGCGTCTGGCGTTTCTCTTATGCGGAACGTTGCTGGCGCTGGCCGCGTTGGATTACGTCGTCAAAAGATTCGCTTACGAACGCGATTTGAAGATGATCCCGCGGGAATTGCGCGAAGAAATTAAAGAGGAATCGGGTAATCCGCAGGCAAAAGGCAAACGCGCGGCGATGAGACGTTCCGCGCTGGATTCGATCTCGGCGATATCCGGACCAAAGCCGACGATTCCGACTTCGCGTTATCAAGAAGGAAAACAGCGAGAACGCCCCAAAAAATCGCGTTGATTATCGGAATATACCGAGTCCCCTAAAAGCTCGGGTCATCCGGCGGAACAGCGTAAAACGCGATCCGACTTGAAAGTCATTCGACGACGACGCTTCGCACTTTTCCTTGAGCGAGAGTTGTTTCAATGACTTGTCCGACGACGACGTCCTCGGGCGAACGAATAATCTTCATATCGTCGACGCGCCGCGTGAACGAATAACCGCGAGAAAGAATCGCCATGGGATCGCGTCCGACAAGACGTTCTTTGAGAACTTCGCATATTTTTTCAACGCTTGCCACTTTCTGTTCGACGCGACGAATTAAACGCGCCTCAAGTTCGTTCAATAAATTAACTCGTTTTTCGTAGAGAACTTCGCGCGGTTTGTTAAACACCCGGCTCTGCTCGTAAAAACGCAGACGTTCATACGCGGAACAAAGCCTTTGTTCCATTCTGGTCTGCATGCGGGACTTCATAACGTCAAGCTGTCTGGAAAGCGCGTCGTCGTCGTCTCTTGATATTCGAACGGCCGCGTCGCTGGGGGTCAACGCGTGAAGATCGGCGGCAAGATCGCAAATCGACGTGTCAATCTCGTGTCCGATTCCCGTTACCACGGGAAGACGAGAATTTGCGACCGCGCGAGCGACGATTTCTTCGTTGAACGTCCAAAGATCTTCCACGCTGCCGCCTCCGCGTATCAAAACGATAAGGTCGAGACCAAGCTTGTCTTTGTTCGCGTTGAGAAGTCTCAACGCTTCGACGACTTCCTGAGCGGCGCCTTCTCCTTGAACTCGCGTATGAGCGACGACCACGTCGACGCGTCTGCTGCGTCGTCCGAGAATCTTGAGAAAATCTCTAAGAGCGGCGCCAGTTTGACTCGTCGCGACGCCCACGCGAGCGACAATTGGGGGAATCGGTCTTTTTCGTTCGGGTTTAAACAAACCTTCGGCGCGCAATTTCATTTCAATTTGTTTTTTCGCTAATTCGTAGGAGCCGACGCCGACGGGTTCGATTTTCTTAACGATCAGTTGACATTTTCCCTGGGGAGAATAGACGTCCAAATCGCCGCAACATACGACTTGCAGACCGTTTTTAAGTTGAAACGGAAGACCTCGAACGACGCTTGACCGCGTCGTCGCGGAAAGTTGAGCTTCCCTTTTCGTCGTCTCGTTTCTTTCCCGAAGAGTAAAATAACAAAAACCGGAAACCGTCTCGCTAAAACTGGAAATCTCGCCTATCACGTTAAGCGAAGAAGGAAAGCTTCTTTTAACCACCGATTTCAAACAATCCGTCAACACTATAATCGAAACCGGATTGGGAAGAACGCGATCACGCGCGGAACTAAAAGTCAAGTTATCCTCCTTGCGCGAAAAAAATTAGACGCCGATTATCATCGGCGTCGCTATTCGATTTGCGCGTTAAAAAGGAAAAGAATCAGCCTTCCGTAACGCCAAACACGGTCAGATTCAAACGTTTAATCGACGTTTTGGGTTCTTTCGCGTTTAAATCAACGACTTCCAATTCAAGCGAGTAATCGCCGGGAGCCGTCCGTTTCGGCAGAGGAACGGACACGTTCAAAACAACGTCGCGCAATTTCGTTTCAGAAACGTTGGAACAGCGCTGGGATTCAAAAGGAACGACAACGTTGCCGTAAGAGTCGACCAAACGCCAACGGCATTCGACGTCGATACTGTAACCCTTGACGGATTCTCGACTCGCCACGTAATCGAGTTCCATGTAGGCGTGGATGGACTCGCCCTGCGAATAAGCTCTTTGACGCTCTTCATAGAGTCCGTAGCACGCGGGCGCGTTTACCAATAGAGCTTTGCGGATTTTAACGTCGCAAAAACTTGACAAAGAATCAAGTCCGGAACTTAAACGTTCCGCAACAAAACTGGGATCGATCTCTTCAAGTCTGTTCTGCAACAACGTTTCCAAACCTCGGCATTCTTTCTCCCAAAACGCTTTTAGAGGATCGGCGTCGTCTTGAATGTTCTGAATCGAACGATCATATTCGCCGATCGTCAGGTATAAAAGTCGCAATTTTGCGTCGCAGGAACGCGTGTCGACTCCGCGACTCGCCAGAGATTCGCGTTCGTTCAGCAAGCCTTGAATCGCGTTCTTAATTTGATTTACCCAGGCGATTTCCTCATTGGTCAAAGGAGAGTCGAGATTGCGACCGCTCCGCTCGACGACAGTCTCGGGAATAGGAGAAGACGCGACGTTTGTATTTGTCGATTCGAGCGGAGGTCTTTCGCGTAAAGAGGCGATTTTTTCCAAAGGCGACGCCTGTTGAACAAGGGGGGCTTCGGAATAAGAAAGACCGTCGTTCTCGTCTTTTGAATACGCTCGGTCGTCGCGATCCGTCGGCGCGGCGTCTCTCGAAGCTCGAGACAATTCGCTTACGGAAGCCGAGACGTCGCCTGCGGGAACGGACGCTTGGCTCGACGCGTCAAAGGAATCGTTCGACAACGAAGACGAGGATCTTTTTCCGCCTGAAAAGACGACGGAATCAAAGACGTCGTCAAGGGACGCGCCCGCGTCGGCGACTATCCGAGGTTCTTCTTCAATTCGCTTAACCGCGTCTCTCCGAGTCTCGACGTCGTCAAAAGAACTCGTCTCTTCGAAAAAACGCCTTTCCGTAGTCTTGTTTTTGGAGTCGTTAAAAGAGTCCGACAACTGAGAAACCGCCCTTTTCCCGGATTGGGAGCCGGACGAAGATTCCAGCCAGGAAAAATCATAGGGACGACCAAGAGCGTCGATGAAACTCACCTTCTCCGAATCGATCGTCTCCGAACTCGCCAAGCCGCTTCGACCGGCTTCTGGCGCTCCAAGATCGGGTAAAACGGCGCTCGTTTCCGAACTCCAACCAAACAGCGCGTCGGGGTTCATGCGAACGTTCGCAACCGTCGGTCGTCGTTCGGCGTAAGAAACCTGCGACACTTCGTTAGCGCGAGAAAAAGGTCTCGTCACCCCAAAAGAGTCCGGACTGGGATCGCCAAATCGTTTTGTTGAAAGAGACGCGTCGGCGTGGACGATCGGCGAAATAAAGGCGGTTCCGCTAGTCGTCGGGTTTCCCGTATTAACGGGCGTCGACGCGGCGAAGGAAAAGGCTTGAGCGCCGTTGTTTTCACGATATGAAACGCCGTCTCCGACAGAACCGTCGCGTCCGATCGGACCCGCGACGGAATTCGCGGAACCGGGCGCAGCTACGAAAGGAACGCCTTGCGAAGCGCTCGATTGAGCATAAAAAACGCCGCTGGGGTAATAATACTTTTCAATCTCCCGCCGAGAAGGAACAAATCGCGATTGATCATAGCGTTCAATCGACGCGCGCGTTCCTTGAGATTCGGAAGACGACGCGACGCGTCTTGACGAATGGTTTGAAGACGGTTTCAAGACGCCGACGTCTCGAGAAGAAATCTGGTCGTTCGATTGTCGACCGCTATCGACGCGCCAACCGTCCGAATTCCGCCGAGTATCGGTCGAGACGCTTGGCTCGGCTCGTTTTTGGGGGACGGACGGTCGGGGCGGAAACTACTTGCCCCATAAACTTGGTCGCGCGACTCGGGACCGCGAGTTGTCCGAGACGTCGCTCGGCGGAGTCGTCCGCGTCAAAGAACGATTCGACCCGACTATCCGACTTGCGATAGAACCGGAACGCTCCGAGACTTGCGATCTTGACAAGGCGTCGTCGGCGTTGGTGTCGGGTTGGGACGTTTTAAAAAAGCTTGCCAGTCTGCCGCCAAAAGTATCGTTTGTCTCTTCGTTTTCCCCTGTCGTCGGCGATGGATCAAGCGGTCTCAACGCGGTAAAACGACTCTCGCCTCCTTGAGATTCGCTCGCGGCTTTCGACCAAGTCGACGCAGCCGAATCGTCGTCAAGCACGTATTCCCCGCGCGTTCGCCCCATACAGTCGGCGCCCGAACGCTCAAAAGCATGGCAACCAACCGTTCCCAGTAAACATACGGCAAACAACGCGGTCGCGGTTTTCTTTTCCATCGGAATGATATCCTTGTCAGGGGAGATGACGACGCCGAAAAACGAAACGATTTCGGCTGATTGACTCTGTTTCAACCAAATCCTAAGTTCAAAATACAACGCGGCGCAAATAGCTCTTAAACTCGCGCCCCAAACAGGAAAGAGTAAAGAACAATCCTGACGGTCGCGTTTCGCGTTTGTCAGGCGGACTCGCGACGTTTCGCGGACGCGACTCGGTCAAGCCATTCGCACGTGCGCTTTAAACCTTCTTCAAGAGGAATCGGCTCGTATCCCAACTCTTTCCTGGCCTTGTCGCAGGAATACTTCCAATCGACCAAAAAAGTACGGACCCAACCCGGCGTGATTCGAGGATAAACTCCGGTGAGACGAGCCCAAAGTTTAAGCGAATGAGCGACTAACAGGGGAATAAACTTGTACATTGGAAGCTTCCAATGCCTCTTTCCGTCAACTTTGTCGATAAGCCTGTACAGCTCAAGAAGAGTGGCGTTGTCGCCGCCCAAAATATAACGTTCGCCTATTTTTCCTCGTTCCAAAGCCAAATAAACGCCGCGCGCGACGTCGTCCACAAAGCCGTAATTACCCGCGTTGACGCCGTAATTCAACAGGAAAGGACCCGGTCCGCGACGGTAATCGCGAATCAAAGCCGCCATCGCGTTCCCCTCCGAAAGTTGTCCGGGACCATACACGCGAGTCGGATTCACGATCACAAGGGGCAACCCCTTTTTTACGTATTGGAGAGCTTCCTTTTCGGCGACCGACTTCGATTCTTCGTATTCCGTGTAGTATTTGTCGGTAATCCGAGACGACGTTTCGTCGCGCGTTTCGCCTTTAGGAGTCGGTCCAAACGAGACGATTGTCGAAACCCAGACGATC
>CAMZEO010000236.1 GCA_947305735.1 uncultured Planctomycetales bacterium
ACGCGCGTCGCGTCGCCAACCAAATACCAAACAGAACGTTGAAGACGTTCCCGGTTCTCCAAGCCTCTAGATTCGAAGTAACGACGGGTTTTTAACTCAACGTAGATTATTGCCCTTGCCGAAATGCCCAAAAAACGTCAGTATAGATTTTGATTTGGCGCGTAAGCGGCAAATCGTCCAAGCGGGGCGTTAAAGTTTCGACGATTCGTTTTTTTGTCGAAACGGATGACTTTTCGACGTTGTATTAAGAACGCGCGTTTTATGAAAACTATTGTATTATCAAACCGATTCAGTTTTTTTTCGGACCGTTTTTTATGCACGATCGCCGTTGCGACCTCCATCATTTTTTTTTCCTTGGGGTGCGCGACGCAAAAAGGAAAAATCGTCGATCCTAATTCTGTCGACAGAATCGGTAGTCATCGCGCTGGTTCGGAAATTTTTGATCCTGCGGCAAAAGCTGCGGTAGCCGGTCTTTTGGATCAGGCGGAACGAACTCCGGTTATGTTGGAAGACTCCGGGAAAACCGTCGCTCAAATTGCCGAAGAGTACGGCGTCAGAAAAATATGTTTTGTCGGGGTAGAAAACGCAGGCGGGGAGGAAATGGGAGATTTACGGGAAGATTTAAGCGAATCGATTCGTACGATGATTACGCAGTCTGACCAATTCGACGTTGTGGACTCCCGATTAGTGTCGGCAGGCTTGCGCGAGACGGGGCTTCGCGTAGATGATCTTCTTCTCCCCGACAAACGCGATAAGTTTGCCGCTACTCTCGGCAAATTAGACTCTCCCTTTGACTATCTTCTTTTTGCCAAGGTAACCACGGCGACAACCAGGGACAACGCAGACTCGCAGGTTAAATACGGTCTTACTCTTGATCTCGTCAACGTTCACACAGGCGCGTCTATGAGGGAAACGGTTGAATTGAAAAAGCATTACAATCGTTCAGCGCGAGCGAAGATTAAGGACTTGTTTTAATTTCCGTTGTCTTTTTGGCGTCGTTTGCATTATTATTACTAACGGACGACGCTTCTTTACCAATATGCGTAATAATTTAAAAGATTCATATAATCTCAATCTTTCAAGTTTAACGGCGTTTACTGTCGCGCATTTTATTGTTGACTTTTCTTGCGCGTTTCTTCTCTTCCGTCTAACGAACGCTGGAACTTTTTCAGCTAACCACGTTTGGGGTTATTTTTTAACGTACAACTCATTAGCATTTGGTCTGGAATTCATTATAGGTTCTCTTTTCAGTTTGCGGACGGCATGGATTTGCTCTTGCATTGGGTGCTGCATTCTCGGGATTGGGTTAAGTCTCGGGGCTTATATCGACGCTGCGGTCGCGCGCCATTTGTCGCCAGTTTTGGTGTCATCGTTAGTTTGGTTTCAGTTTGCGTCCGATCCTATTGAAACGCAAATCGGCGCGATACCCTTACTGTCCTTACTCTCGTTTATTCTAGCGGGAATAGGCAACGCCTTCTTTCACGTCGGCGGCGGAATTGACGCGCTCGCTCGCAACATTGGACAATACTGGCGCGGAGGAGTATTTATCTCGTCTGGAGCGCTTGGGCTTTATGCTGGAGGTCGACTGGGATATTCAGAAAAAACGCCTTTTGGAGTCGTCATTTTTCTCTTGGCGCTAGCAATGATCCTAATTGGATCGTGGGGAAGAGAAAAGGCGAAAAATGGGAAAACGCTAGAACAAACGACTGTAGATAAAACGGTTAATTATTACGCTCAGTCATATTACAACGATTGGCGTCTCTCTCCGTTGTTTTTTTCGATCATCGTAGTTTTCGCGCGTTCTTTTGCGGGGTTTATAGCTCCTCATATTGTCGCTTTTCCAGCCGAAAAACAAACGATCCTTCTTGGAATAGCGTGCTTTTCGTTTGGAGGAAAATTCTTTGGAGGCTTTCTTGCCGATCGATTAGGAGCGCGTAGCATAGGAGTGGTCGCGCTTCTATTAGCAATTCCAAGTCTTTGTTTTTCTAATAGTCTTTCGTTCTTTTTAGCGGGAATCTTTTTACTAAATACGACGACGGCTGTTACGCTTCTTTCCGCCGCGCAAGCTTGCGTTGGACGCGTTGGTTTTGCTTTTGGTTTGACCACGTTGGCATTGCTGTGCGGCTATCTGCTGTATGACGACGTTTTGAGAATCTTGGACTTTGAAAAAGACGCCTCGCTAGCGCGCAATGTGATTATTGCATCGCTGTCGATTTCGGTTATCGGCATACTTCTCTCGACCTTCTCATTGAAAAAAGCAAAGAATAACGAATTACCTCCTGAATGACCGACAACTCCTCAATCTAATCGTTGAAAGCGCCTCTTTTTGTGATATAATCAAGCTGTCTTTTGGAAGCTTCGGGAGATCGCGCGATGGAGAACAACAAGCATTCTGGTAATAACGACCAAAAATCGAACGCAACCGCATATTCAGGAAGTATTTACGACTCTAAACCGACTTCAGCCGACGAGTTGGATGCTCTCCGAACCTTTCGTTATCGCAGTTTTCGTTGTCCTTGTTGTCGTACGGACATTTCGGTAACAAAAGCAGACGTCGGAAAAAGCGTCGTTTGCCCTGACTGCGACACGGAAGTCGTCGTTCCCAACTATTTAGATTTTGATGCGGAAACCGACTACGAGCGACAGTTCTACAATAAATCAAAGAAACAACAAGACGAAAAATACTCGCCGCTTCGAAATCCAAACCGAATTGGCATACGTTTAGACGGAAACAACGTTTATGCTTTGAGAGACTCAGACGATCTCTCGTTTAAAGGATCCGATAGAGAGGTTTTTTATCCTGTTCGTTGTCGCATTTGCGAAACATTAATTAGCGCGCCAAGTTCTATGCTTGGTCAAAGAGTGACTTGTCCAGATTGCGGAACGGAAACAGTCGTAACAGATGTATTAAAACGACAACAAGATGCTGTCGACGTAAAATTTCAACCGAGAGACCGCGGAATCTACTCTATTGGAGATATTCCCAATCAACCCGTTATTGCATTTCAACGTCAAAATGGAAAAACAGTTCTCATCGATCCAAGGATAAAATCAATCGCGCCGAAACAAGAGCCTACAACCGACGCGCGCGTTAAATATGTTGAAGAGAGCGACAATCCCCGAATTAGAGCGGAGACGTTCGATTCAAACGACGCTTTGGAAACAAATGTTCGACAACGACAGGCGAGACGATCAACAACCAAACTACCAAGGATAACACAACCGAGCCTTATCGAAAGATGGAACGAAAAGCGTCGTCAAAAACTGGAAGAGCGCGAAGATTCCGCTAAGTTTTTACCGCCAATGGTATTGCGACGTAGAGACGGCGAGTTTGTTTGGGCGTTGCCGTCGCCGCCCAAAATACTCCCCCTGTTCAATAAATCATTTCGCCCCGTCTTCTCCGAGGACATATGGACGCGAGGACTTCTCTTAACTTTTATCATAGGGCTTGTGGCATGTCTTACCTCTCTTTTTGTAATTCCAATTACAGAAAAAAAAATCGTGCCCGGCGATTTCGCGACGGCAAGCGACAAGGCTTTGCTTATTGGAGTGTTTGGAATAGCTATACCCGCTATTCTTTCCTTAATAACGTTGTTAGAGGTTTATTTTGTCTCCATCTACAATGCAGGCAATTGTGGCGCAAAACGCGTCGTTGAATGGCAATCAGAAGACTTCTTTGGATATTTGGGAAAAGGGGTGTGGTTTTCGGGAATTCTTCTTCTTTCTTTTGCGCCCGGCGGGATTCTAGGGGGATGTTTGAGCGAAGAGACAACTCCCTTTTTGAAATCGGCTTTCTTTTGGGGTAGCTTTTGGTTCCTTTTCCCAATTTTCTGGTTGTCAACCAGTCAGACCGATTGGCTTTTTTGCCCAATATCTTGGGGCGTTTTTTCAAGTTTTTTCAGCAAATTTCACGTGCCTAGCGTTTTATGGGGGGCATTAGCGTGGAACAACGTTTTCTTTTGTGTTTCCCCGTTCGTAATTATTTTAGGAACTATGTTCTATGGATTACTGCTGGGACGTCTTTCCTGGATTCTTGAAGACGAAATTCGAAACATGGACTACGATGATTAATAAGCGTTCGAGCGCGAATCTTGCAATTCGAGATTCGTACTCTAATTATGTTGCGGAGAGAGTTGCTTTCGGTAAAGAAAAAGCGTTTGAAGAGCTATAGAAAAAGATTCCTCGTCGGTTGAAGACGCCTGGTTTAGATCGTCAAGGGAATTAAAGAGTTGATCGACAAGCGCGCACAATTCCGCAGTTGCGTATTTCATTTTAGGTGCTTGGAGTTCTTCTTTTGAGGAAACTATCATTAGCCAACGAAGAAGTCTGCCGTTAACATACAGTTTCATATAGGGAGTCGTAAGTTTCGTCTCAGAATTAAAGAACAGCGAATTGCTTATCGACGTTTCAGTATATGCGTCCCAAACTCGTTTTTTCATCAGCAGCAGGAACGTCTCCGTTCTTTGAAGGAGAGAGTCTAATTCTGGCGATTTAGCGTTGGAACTTTGTTTCAGACGCGCCAACAAATAAGTGAAAGCAAGCAATTTATCCGTAGAGTCCGTCGTATTCCAATCAACCTTTCGGCGGGATTCCACTTCCAGAAGTTTTCGTAACGACCATTCTTCGCCAAATTGATTTGTCCACGTTTCATCAGGATTTTGTGAATAATGGGCCAATCCGACGGCTACCAAAGAAAGATTAGCGTATGAAGAGCAAGAATACTTTTCCCATTCGACAAGGTCTTGGACTGTAAAAGACTCTCCGTCGACGCGCATTTCATAATTCCGATCAATCTTGGCAAATGCTAGAGAAGCCAAAAACTCCCCGCGTTGCGTCTGAAATCCAAATCCAACCTCAGGCGCGGGACGTCCGTCAATCACGCGCATCAGACGACGATTGGAACAGGGAATGTTCCAACAAAGGGCTCCTAACGCGTACATCGGTTTCATCTCAGATTTAGAAGCGTCTTCGTCAGACATACCGTCCTGAAGCGCGGGATTTGGAGCAAGAAAAGTTTCGTCGGCGCCGGCGATAAGCGAGTAACGTATTAGTCGAGCCGGGGTCGAATGCTTTACCGAAAGGTTGGGACTGGAAAAACGCTTTAATAAAGCGTCCACTCTGGCGACAAATTCTTCGTCTGTTTGAGGTATTTTTAACTCGGGTAATTTTTTTTTCGGAACGTTTCCACCCTCATTGAGAAATGGAACGTTGTCGTACATACCGCTCCCAAATGCAAATGGCTCGGTCACGTCGCCCAAAATAACATAATTAGCCCCGTCCTCGCCAATCACGTTCGTTCCGATTAACGATTGTGGATGTAAAACGGTATACTGAGGAGACTGAGCAACGGGTAGGGGAGCGTTAGTAAAACCTCCGGAAATCGGGTCAAATTCGAAGGGTGTAACGTCTTCAACCTCTTGCATAGGAGAAAACGGTTCTCCGGAAACGATTGACGAATTGAAGTAGTTCGAGTTTCCGTAATCAGGAACCGAAACGAACGGATCCTGAGCTTTCGAATTACCGCCTAAGAAGCATGCCGAGACTAGAAGAACAAAACGGAAAGGATTGGCCAATCTTATTTTGACGTTGAAAAGAAAACGCGACGCTTCTTTTAGAAATACACAATCCATTTTCTTGACCACATTCCTCACGCCGATCCGTATTACCGACGGAAAACTGAAAGGCGGACAAACGCCTTACTACCAAACCATTCTTTCCCATCAACACGCCGTACGATAACTTATATTCATTTACGCCGTTTGCGTCAAGAAATAAAAAAGGACGTAAAAAACGTCCTTTTTTATTTACGAATATTCCTTTGAAGGCATGTGTTCCAGACTATCTAGTCGAACAATCTCATTCCGAGACAGCGAACGGGGAACGTCAATAATTCGTTGATTGGACGACCCCATAAATTTTAACTTCCAGTCTCGCAACTCCTGAACAAAAGGTCCGTCAACCAACACGTCTGTTTCTCTCAGAAGATCGTCCCAGTCGCAATTGCCGGCTTTTATAAGTTCTTCCCACGTGTATCCCGTATAGACGATGA
>CAMZEO010000237.1 GCA_947305735.1 uncultured Planctomycetales bacterium
AGAGCGGCGGACTGTTAATCCGTAGGTTGTAGGTTCGAGTCCTACTCGGGGCGCTGAGATCACTATTTTGCATGGTCTGTTTTTGTTGCCCTGATAGCCCAATCGGTTAGAGCGGCGGACTGTTAATCCGTAGGTTGTAGGTTCGAGTCCTACTTGGGGCGTTTTTGTTGACGAAGAGCTCTGTTTGTCAGAGCTTTTTTTATTTCTTGTAACTCTTTGCATCGTCGGCGGGCGTAAGTAAAGGCGCAATATGAAGATCAAATCTTCGGCGGAAAACGGTTCCCGATTATTTCTTTCGAGCGTTAGTTTTTTTTTATTGATTCTTTTGGGATTAGCGGCGGGGTGCGCGCGTTCTGACAACAATCGCAAGTCGGCGGATCACGTTCAAAATATCAACATAAACGAAGCGTCTTCATTACGAATCGTTTCAACGGTTCCCAGCGTTACCGAGACTCTTTTTGTGTTGGGTTTAGGCGATTATGTTGTCGGCGCGTCGGACTATTGCAAATTTCCCGAAGAAGTTTTGAAGCTCCCGAAAATCGGAAGCCTGTACGACTATAATTTTGAAGCGATAGTCGAGCTGAATCCCGACTTTGTGATTGTCTTAAAAGAAAACGACGTTCTTCCTAAAAAACTTGCCGCCTTTAATATCGAAACAATTTCAGTGGATCATTCGTCTCTTGAAGGGGTGTTAGATTCTTTTGAGGTTATTTCAAAACGCGTGGAGAAGGTAATTCCAGGAATCCGCGAACGAGCCCGAAGTTTGAGTCGCGATATGGATGAACAGGTAAAAAATATTCGTGAGATCGCGGCGGACAAGCCCAAAGTCAAAACGTTGATATCAATCTATAGAACCACAGGACTAGGTCGGATTGGCGAGGTTTACGTAGCCGGGCGTAATCCTTATTTCGACTCGCTTCTGGAAATCGCGGGCGCTACTAACGCCGCCGACAATCTGCTTGGCGCTTCGCCGATAATTACCGCAGAAGGAGTGATAGAACTCAACCCCGAGGTTATTTTGGATTTGTCGACGGACGGGATAAAGTATGAGGGGGAGGCTCTAAAATCGAAATACAAAGAACGCGTGGCGGACTGGGCGTCTCTCGGCGACGCCGTCGACGCCGTAAAGAACGACCGAGTGTTTCCGATTTTTGAAGACTACGCAACAATTCCCGGTCCGCGAACAATTCTTTTCCTCAAGGATCTTGTGAGAATTCTTCATCCCAACCTTAACGAAGAAGAATGGAAGAAAATGAAAAACCCGTAAGAATCTTGAATAAGCGTATTTTGTAGCTTCAAGTTGATTTTAGAACAATCCAGTCGCCAAGCTTGGGAAAAATTTGAGCAATCGAGAAAAGGATGCGCGCTTTCCAAGGCACGACAAGCTCCGGACGACGTTTTTCACACATCTTCAAAATACGGTTTGCCAAGTCAAACGGATCAATTTTACCGACTTTAACGCCGCCGCCGGGCATTAATGCGGACTGGGGAATCCCCTCGGCATTTTTCAACGGGTACAACCGCGGGTGATCTCTTTTGACGGGACCGGGACAAACCAGCAACACATGAAGCCCTTCCGACTTCATCTCAAGACGCAGTTGTTGAGAGAAAGCGGCGACGGCATGTTTGGTCGTCGGATAAGCTCCCACCCATCGCGCGGCGCTTTTCGCGGCTAATGAACCTATGTTGACAACGTGTCCTTTCCTTTTAAGCAGGTGAGGAACCGCAGCCTGCGTACAGGCAATCGTTCCCATAACGTTGAGGTTCCAGAGGGACTGGAATTCTTCAAGGCTGGTTTGCATTAAAAAACCCCTGTGAGTACGTCCCGCCGCATTAACAAGGACGTCGAGGGCTCCGTACTTGGCGATCGTTTCGTCGACGATACGTCGAGCGTCTTCCGGTTTTGTTACGTCGGCGACAAGAGGCAAAACTTCGATTCCTTTGTGCTTCATTTCTTCGCCTGTTTTTTCAACGTCGCCCCTTTCAAGACCGACGATCGCAAGTTTTGCGCCGTTCAGACCAAAGGTTTCGGCTATAATCTTCCCCAGGCCGTTGGATCCGCCCGTGATTAAAACAATTTTATCTTGCCAATATTTCATCGTTACAACCTCGACGCGTCAGCCTGCTTTGATCTTAATTTGAACGAATGGCAACTCATACCCCGACGGTAATTATAGACCAAATCGGAGAATTGGCAACTTCTTCATTTTTCGATTGTCTTGGGAGCTTCAAGAAAAGAAAAAAACGGAATACGAGAGACAACCAATCGTATTCCGTCTTCGCATACTGTGCGTTCGAGCGACTTCCGCAGAACTATCACACCCAACCGCGTAGCTTCATCGCGTCGGCAACTCGTTTGATTGCTACAAGATACGCCGCTTCGCGAAGACTGGTTTTCTTAGCGACGCTCATTTCGTAAACCGCCTTGAACGCGTTGGTCATCTTTTGATCCAGACGTTTTTGAACGTCTTCGAGTTCCCAGTAGTAGTTTTGGGCGTTTTGGCATTGCTCAAAATAGGAGACCGTGACTCCGCCCGCGTTTGCGAGGTAGTCTGGAATGAGGTGGATACCCTTGGAGTCGATAATGGAGTCGGCTTCCGGGGTTGTGGGCCCGTTCGCCAATTCGCAGATAATTTGGCATTTGAGGTTCCCGGCGTTTTCCTCGGTAATGGTGTTCTCGAGAGCCGACGGGTAAAGGACGCATACGTCGAGCGCGAGAAGTTCTTCGTTGGTAATGCTCCGAGCGCCGGGGAAATTGGCGAGAGAACCATTTTTGAGCTTATATTCCACAAGAGTTTTGGCGTCGATACCGTCCGGATTGTAAACCCCGCTCTTGGAATCTGTGGCGGCGACGACCTTCATGCCGAGAATTTCTTCCGACAACGTGGCGGCAAACTGACCGGCGTTGCCAAAACCCTGAATAGCGCAAGTTTTGCCTTTAAGATCAATGCCGTAAGCCTTAGCGCATTCGCGAACGACATAAACGCCTCCGCGAGCCGTCGCGTCGCCGCGACCTTGCGAACCGCCAATTTCAATCGGTTTTCCAGTGATGACGCCCGGGTGAGACTCCATGGTGATCTTTTCGTATTCGTCCATCATCCACGCCATAATTTGACCGTTGGTGTAGACGTCGGGCGCCGGAACGTCCTTGGTGATTCCGATAACAGGGGCGATAGCGCGAACGTAAGCGCGGGCGAGACGCTCTTTTTCGCCGTCGGAAAGTTCCTTAGGATTACAGATGATTCCACCCTTGCCGCCGCCAAGAGGAATGTCAACGACGGAGCACTTCCACGTCATCCAGCAGGAAAGCGCGCGAACCGTGTCGACCGTTTCCGTGGGAAACCAGCGAATACCGCCCTTTGCAGGTCCGCGAGCGGTATTGTATTGGACGCGAAAACCTTGAAAAACCTTCGTCGTACCGTCGTCCATTTTAACGGGAAGAGCAACGTGAACTTCACGCTGAGGGGTGCATAGCAACGTGGTAGTGGCCTCGTCGAGCCCCAACTCTTTCGCGGCCTTAACAATACGAACCTTAGCGATTTCAAACGGATTACGTTCTGCCATATCCTTCTCCTGGTTAAATTATAATATTATTAGTTATGTTTATATTCCACGCTATTAGAATTACTAATCGTAATTCTGGAGTCATTATCTACCTCGACGTTATTTTGGCAAGAGGGGAATAATATTTTTTTGGAAAATATTTATTTTCATTCTTGGCCTGATTTTGTTAGAATCTGTCGTGCAGGGGACGGTCGCGCGTTTTCTAAATACTGTTTGGCGGAGCGTTTTTAAACGAGTCGCTTTCCCCTTGTTGCGATAGATTGTGTTGAGAATGAAAGAATAACGAAGGAATAACTGTTATTTTTCACGCTATAATGGGAGGCGACGGAGTTTCGTTTCCCTTGTCGTCCCGTTGCCGACGGGTAGCGTTTAAACGCGAATAAAGTCTTTGTTTTTCTAAAGAATATTTGGTTGTAACACAAGAAATGTCGATATATGCGACGCGGAGCGTTTTGTGCGGACGCCCGATGAGACAAGCCTGTTGCAATCGCGATTTTTTTTCGAGTCGTCGTTATGGAACCGTTAAAATTTACCGAGTATCTTCAAAAAATTTTGAACGACGCTATTAGTCTCAATCAAGAGATGGAAGCGTCCGGTTTACTCCTGTTTTTTGACGCTCCAATTGATTGGAAACGTTTGAAAAAGTTTTTTGGCGAAACGTATTTTGTCGCGGCGGCGACTAACAAGGAAGCTCTAGACGGCGCGGCGGAAGCCGGTATTAAGACGGTGTTGTTGCAGTTGCAAGACGCCGCGCCCGTGTACGACAGAATGACGCATGCGATACTGGAAGCGGTCGCCGACGATTTTTTTGCGCCAGGTTCCCGTTTAATTGCGTTGTACAGCGGTTTTGACACGGCGGGGTTTGATTCGATAAGCGTTATTAATCTTGGGGAACATCTTGAAAGGTTAACCGGGAAGGAATTGAGAAAGATCGAGACGCGAGTGCCTCTTAAGACTTTAAAGTCCGTGGTCGATCTTGCCTTGGAAATTGGTCGCGAAGGTCGGGAAGGGAAGTCTGTCGGAACGTTGTTTGTCGTTGGCGATACGAAGAAGGTTCTGGAGAGTAGCAAGCCCGCTGGTTTCGATCCTGTAAAGGGATACAAATGCAAGGAACGAGATCTGTTTGATCCGAGAGTTCGGGAAGGGATTAAGGAGATCGCGCAACTTGACGGGGCTTTTGTGGTTTCGTTGGACGGGATCGTCACCGCCGCGTGCCGTTTATTGGACGCTTCAACCGCTATGATAACGCTTTCCAAGGGGCTTGGCTCGAGACATTGGGCCGCCGCCGCCGTGAGCAGAAGCACGAACGCCGTCGCAATCGCCGTCAGTCAGTCGAGTGGAACGGTGAGAATTTTTGTCAATGGAGAAGTGGTGTTGCGCATCGAATCTCGCCATACTCGACCAATGGTATGGCGAGAATTTGATTACGATCGGAGTTAGTTTTAGCCGACTGTTTGCGGCTTTTGAAAAAGCTTGTTTTTAGATTCTTTGGATAATTGGGGGCTGGACAAGACGGAAGTCGTCGTTATAATGCTGGAAATCTATTCGCGTCGGAATACGAGCGAATTGGGAGTGTAGCTCAGTTGGTAGAGCAACGGACTTTTAATCCGTAGGTCTCGGGTTCGAGCCCCGACACTCTCACTTCTTTTGCCCGGAGTTTTCCCTTTGGGAGTGTAGCTCAGTTGGTAGAGCAACGGACTTTTAATCCGTAGGTCTCGGGTTCGAGCCCCGACACTCTCACTCCTTCTCTTATCGGCCCCTCCTTTGGCGGTTCTTCTTAGAAAGCGTCCGCAGGGGATTTGGAGGGTTCAGTTCTCAAACTTTTCTTACTGGAAACGCGTTGTCGGCGCAATAGCGTTAGTTAAAGTCGATACGACGTTATTGGCGAAAGATTCGATCCTCGAAATCTAACGCGCGTAGGTTTGGAGAAGATGGCGTTTTTCATGTCGCCTGTGGTTTCGTCGACCCGCGACCTGCGGATTGACCTTCGGCGTCGACGAATTCTAAACGCGTTTCAGGAGTGTTTCATTCCAGCCAGGAAAAAATGTTGTCGAGTCTGTCGTTTGTCAATATCGCGTTCGCCGATTTAGCGCGAGCGTTTCTGACGATACCTTGCGCGACAGTCGAGGAAGCGGTTTTAAGGCTTCGCGAGTTGAGCGACAAAGGGCGCGGCCATTGTTTAGAAAATCTGCGCGACTTCTTTAAGCCGTTCCGCAAGACCATACGCAAATTTTCGAATTTCCCATAGGTCCGCGTTTTCGTCGCGCCGAAATTCTTCAATCTTTGTCGTCGGCAGATCGCTCATTGGAACGAGTTCGCAAGCTTCAAGAAGGTTGGCGGCGACTTCGCAAGCGTCTAGTAGTTTTTTCTTATCGCTACGCCGATAGTCGAACGCGTCGCTCGTGTATTCTTTCAGAGCGTCGCGGAGTAGCGAAAGCGCGCGATCGACCTTTCCTTCACGGTTCGGATTGGTCG
>CAMZEO010000238.1 GCA_947305735.1 uncultured Planctomycetales bacterium
CGTGAAGGTTAGAACTTTTACAAATTCAACGTCGGAAACTGTTCAGTATTGCGCCACGCTCCCGGCAGGTTCGACCTTTTGGCTTCCCACGTTTGAAAACGTCGACTATCGTTTTCACGTTCGTCCCTTATTTGATGCGCGAGCGCAATTAATTCCTTTCCTATCGGCAGAAAAAGAAAACAAACAAAACCCTTCAATGACGTCGGAAGAATCAAACTCTTCAGGACGATGGGGTAAGAAGAAAAAAAGAGGGGTAATTCAGAGAATAACGTCTAAAATTCGCGGCGACGTTCCCAATTTAGCATGCGAACAAGGGAACGAAAACGAAGAAAACAATTCGCGCGCAATTGCGGAATATGTCGAAAAACGTTATTCCAAAACGGAAACTGAAAAGTATTACAGGCTTCGAAACGATTTTTTTGAGCTAAGAATTGACCCCGTTTTGGGATCTGTTCGGCGATTAACGACCTATCATTCCTCGGCTCAATTGTCGAACGGCGTGTTGCGTCAACCGGGAATAGGCAATCGGCTTGCGTGGGATTTCGCTCTTAAACTTTCAAATGATCTGTTAAAAGAAGATTGCCGTCCGACTGAGGATTCCTATTATGGCTACACAACTTCCGCCGCCGACTCGATTAAAATACTCGCCAATGGTCCTGGAGTCGGTCGGATTCAGATTACGGGAAGAATGGTCGCGCCCAACGGCGAGCTTGCCGGAAGATTCATCCAGACGATAACAATTCGGCTAAAAAGCAAAATAATCGACGTCGAAGTAGAGCTTGATCCGATTGAGTCTCTTGGCTCGTCTCCTTGGGAATCGTATTATGGGTGTCGCTTCGCGTGGAAAGACGCCTTAGCAGAAATTAAGGGCGGGGTTGCCGCAACCCTCATTGGCACGACAAGGAATTACATACAAGCGCCCGAAAGCGTCGATATTCGTAGCGACGCGCAAATTGGCGTCACGATTCTCTCCGCCGGACTTCCCTACTTTAAAAAGATTACCGACACAAGACTCGACGCGGTGCTCATTCCTAATGGAGAAACAAATCGACGATTTAGATTTGCTATTGGAATTGACTTAGCCGATCCTCATTACGAAGCGCTCGGATATCTCTCCCCTTCCCCGTTCCAATTAGAAGGAACCCCGCGCCCAAGGCGACCGACGTCAACGTTTCTTTCATCAAGCGAAAAGAATGTGCAAATAATTGAAATGCAACCAATTCTCTCGCAATCGAGCGAGAGCGAAAATGACGCGTTGGCGGGCGTTCGTTTAACGCTTCTTGAAACGCATAGCGTAAAAACAAACGCGACGATCCGGTCGTTCCTTCCAATAGATCGCGTGGAATCGATTGATCTAATTGGAAACGTCGCTAAAGAAATGATCAAGCCTTCCAACGCCGGCACAATTGACGTCAAATTAAATCCGCGTCAACTTAAAAGGCTCAACGTCTATTTTAAAAGTTCGTCGTTGAAATAGCTTTAAAGAATACCGACGGCGTAACGCAAACGTTGAGTCGCCAGGATGGCGTCGTAGCAGGCGTTTGTATAGTTGCTCTTTGCCGAAGTTCGCATCGTCGCGGCGTCGAGAGTCTCCGTATGATTGACGGTTCCTTCCTGAAATCCGCGCGTTACGACTCGCAAGTTTTCCTCCGCCTGCTCAACCGCAACGCGAGCCACCTCCACTCGTTCTCTCGCTTCTTGTTCCGCAAGCCACGCCTGGCGCACCTGTAATCGAATTGCCGACTCGGCTTCGTCGCGCGCTCGAGAGATTGCCATAGCGTTCTGACGAGCGGCGTTTTGACGCGCGCGGCTGGTTCCCCCGTCAACCGGAGTCCACGCCATCCCAACTGCGGCGGTGGCGTTGGAATTATTATTTAAATGACTGTTCTCAAAATAAGAGTACGCGCCGACAACCGCCACTTGCGGCAAAACATCGGCCCGAACGGCTCTTTCCTGCTCGCGTAACGCTCGTGATTCTGCGGCGAGAACTCGAAGTTCGGCGCGCGTTTGAACGGCTTGCGTCGTCAACGCATCCAAGTCGCCCAACGGTTCGCCTAACTCAACGTCGGCAATGATAACCGGCGTATCCAAAGGACGCCATAACAGACGATTATACGCGGCTTCGGCAAGTTCCTGAGCGTTGGTGACTTTGAGTTCTATCTGCCGAGCCTCCGAAAGAGCCACCTGCGCCGCTAAAACAACGTTGCGCGTAAGTAGTCCGACTTCGCGCATTCGCTCGGAATCCGAATAATGTTCTTCGGCAGTCTGAACAGCTTCAACGGCCACCTTCCGGAGTTGGCGCGAGCGTAACACGAGAAAATACGCTTCGGAAACTTGAAACTTAACAGCCTGTTCGCCAACGTCCACGCCCGCCTGAGTAGCTTGCGCCATCGCCTCTGCCTCGCGAGTCAGAGCATTAACGCGACCTCCCAGATAGATGGGAAGAGTAACGGAGGTGACCGTCGTTACAAAATCCTTGTCGCACAGAGGCGTCTCGATTTGATACTGAGTTGGAAAATGCGGAATAGACGACGCGATTCCAGATATCAAGGACGACGCCCCGGGAATGTTCGATAAATCGATTTCTCTAACGTTCGACGGCTGGTTCAACATTCCAACATACGAAGTCACATTTGTAATCTTCGGATTGCGTAACGATCTAGCCGCTTCAATCGTAGAACGAGAGGCTCCGTTCTTCAACGCTAAAGCGCGTTGAGTCCGACTTTCGGCGAGAGCGATCCGCGTCGCCTCCGCTAAAGTTTCAGCTTGCCCTTTTTGCGTCTGCAAAGAAGTAGGGAACAACGCCGACGTCGGCAATGTTTGCGACTCTTGAACCGAAGAAGTCGTAGAATCTTCCTTTTGCAACGATACGAAAGAAACGCTCGGAGACGATGCAGCGCGTTCCGTAACCTGACGAGCGTTGGTTGAAACAGAATCAGAAGTCGACGACTTATCTATCAACGAGTCCTTGGAACTACTCGAAGAAGAAATCTTGTCACGTTCCGTATCGAGTTGTGTCAACTTTTGGACGTCTTTCCGCCCGCGAGCAGTCGATACGCTTAACGCAGTCTGTTTTATCGGCGTCGGTGAAGCGTAACTACTCGGAATCAAACCGCGAGTCTGAGAAAAAGCCTCGACCGTGCCAAAACCAAAGCAAAACGCAGTTAAACAGAAAAGCGCGCCCGCCCGGAAAATACGCGCATAACAACGTTTGATTCCCTTTAAAACACGAATCAAACTCCTTAGAAAAAGCTTTACGTCTGTATTATTCATAGCGTTTCCTTTTCTGCGTCAACGCTTACGACAAAAAGATAAGGCAAAAGCCGTTTTGTTAAGTCAATACGACGTCCGCAATATTATAACGATTAATACATTTGCTATAATCGAACTAATCTAGCATCATTCTTGAGAGAATACGTTAAAAAAACAAAAGAATACAATTATTCTAATAATAATTGTTATATCAAAAGAGATATGAGAAAGCTTTCACGGTCTAAGGACAGCTTTTTCAGGGGACGTATCGGCGGCCACTTTTGCCAAAGATCTTACGGAAAGACGCACTGGTTCGACAGTAAATTCAGGCACATTGTAAGAACGCGTTACGATCAGAGTGTTCCGAGGTTCTTTTTGAGGAAGCATAAACGGCTTAGAAAACCGTCCTGAATCATCCAAATGAGCAAAATATAAACGGGTAAACGAACCGTCGTCTCTTCGAGAACTGAATGTAATCCAACGTCCAGAAGAACTCCAGCTGTGGTAACTGTCCGATTCGTTTATCGAATTAATTTCGTCAAGCGAACGCGCTTCTCCAGAGGCAATATCCAGCATCCATAGATCAGCGTCTCGATACCAAATTGGGAAACAACCATAGCGGGTCATTGTAAAGAGGAGCGCTTTTCCGTCAGGTGAAATCCTAGGAAATAGCGCGCTCTGTTCCCGCGAAGAAGCTTCAAAAACGAGCTCAGGTTCGCCAAATCGTCCCGTCTTTTCGTCATAAAAAACCCTTTTGATATCGTAATGCAATTTTTCGCGAAGATCGATCGTTTCGCTTTGTCGATTCTCTTGGTCCTCCCTGCTCGTTTCAAAGCCGGGATTCTTGGCAGAACAATAATAAAGAGTTTTACCGTCCGCCGTCCAGGCGGGATAAGTGTCAAGAAAGTCGTCGCCTGGCGGAAAAATCGGTTTAATGATATTGTTAGCAACGTCGTAGAGGTAGAGATCGGAAAAAGCGTCAAGAACGTCGATACGATCCAGAGATTTTGTATGAAACGTTTGAAACGTTTGACAAGAAACAAAAGCTAGATGTAATGAATTAGGACGCCAAGCCGAGTAGCTACAACCGGCAAGCATACCGTCCGCTTTGAGATCCCGCTTAACAAGTTCTCCGTCGACGTCAAAGACGGTTCCGGGATTGTCAAAACGCATATGGAAGAAAAAGGCGTTTGTTCCGTAATTCTGATAGGAGTGACAGTTAACGCAGGAGCGTTCGCTAACGAGTCTCGCGCGAAAAAAAGCGCGCTCTTCAAACGATTCCAAATGACGATTCCAAAGCGCCAAGTCGGTAAAAAATTCATAACCCGGTTCGATTTTACGATAGGAAAGCCAAGGATCTATCGCGTCCGAAGATATGTTCATCGTCCAGTCGTCAAACTTCCGCCACTTTCCTTTAGATTTGATAAAAACGGAAAAACGAAGAGTTTTCCCAGCGTTCTCACGCAATGTTTTTTTCCAAATCTTCAAAGGAAAACGAGCCTTCGTTCCGGAAAAAGAGGACGTTCCTCCTTGAACGATTTTCCCATTGGAGTCGACTACAGAAATAAAGGTCAACGCTTTTTCAAGGTTTTTCTCGGTCAGATCGAAATTCATCGGCGCAATGTTGACGGGTATCGTAACGTCCCGATAGTCAGGAAAAATCTCGGGCTGGCGACCAACCGATTCAAATACGCGAGGAACCTCCTTTGTTCCGAAACACCCGCGTATAAAAAAAGAACCCCAAAAAACCAACACCAAAAAAAATGCAAAAAATGCGAAAACAACACGGCTTGAACCTTCGTCCCGACCGTCGCTAAGCCAACTTCGCATCGTTTGCACCTCCGAGCATCACTCACACGCGCGCAAGAATCCTAAGAGCGATTATAAGAAAACCGGGAATAAAGTCAACGGTCGCGCGAACTCGTAGCGCTAAAGAACAACTCCCGTTAATTGTGGAATCAACGGGAATTCGATTACTAAATAACGAACCTGACTAAAACCTGAACGTCATTTGCGTAATAAGCGTGTCAAAATTGGAGTCGGAGTGTTTGTCGCACTTATACGAGTGGACAAAGGCATGCTCCCAATTGAACGTCATAAAAGTCTGATTATTCCAAAACCAGTTGAATCCCATCACGCTACGATTGAGGGAACCGTAGGTTGTCTTGGAAAAGCGTTTCAAGTTATTCAACTCGGTCCATTCCCATTTAGCGACAGCTTCCAAAGCGCCCCAATGTTGTCCGATTGAACGATCTTTATAATTCAAAAAGATGCATTCCTCGGGCATGGCAATAGAACCGAAACGCCCGCTATTCTTCATATAAGTTCTTGAACAATGAGGAGTTAAAAAATGACGAGCCGCGACGGTCGTTCCCCAAGCGGTTCCGCCGCCATTGTAAACGTCGCACATATAGCCTTCGGCGGTCAAAGCAAATTCGCCGTGTTGGTACGCAACTTCAGCTTGAGAAACGGAGTAGGATCGATCAGCCAAAGGGATCCTGCCGTCGAGAAAGTAAGGATTTTGACTATCAGAACCACTCCACATTTCGCCGCGCGTGTACAAACGCAATTCATCCTCGCCGCTTGGACGAAGCCAGTAGAAGCTCGCGCCCAGATGGAAAACCTCGCGCGTAAAGCCGTCTTCGTCGACTTCGAGAATCGGAACGGTCGTCAACCGCGTATTGAGGATAAAGCCGGGATCGTTGTCGACAATCGTATGAGGGGTGGACGATATCGCGGGCGCGGCATAAACGGCAAAAAA
>CAMZEO010000239.1 GCA_947305735.1 uncultured Planctomycetales bacterium
CAAGAAAGCGATTCCAATCTAAGCTTTCCGGCGTATCAACGACGTCAAACGGACCGCCTTTAGGACCCGTATTAAGATAAACGGTAAGTCGTTTAACGTTTCCGATTAATCCCTTACGAATCATCAAAGTTGCAAGCATGAAATGATCTTTCATAAGTCGCTGCTGAGTACCGACCTGAAAGATTTTTCCAGTCTTTTCAACGGCTTTGCGGATCAATTTGTTCTCCGCGATCGTAAGAGTGAGCGGTTTTTGGCAGAAAACGTGTTTTCCCGCTTGGAGAGCCTCTATCGCAATTTTTACATGCCAGTGGTCCGGCGTCGCGATACCAACGACCTCGACGTCTTCTCGATCCAAGATACGACGATAATCCTGAGTAACGAAACACTCCTTTCCTTTCCGAACGATTCCTTCGTTATATCGACAGGCTTCCGCGCGATTAAGATCAGCGTCAGCCAAAGCGACAACGTCTCCAAATTCCGAGAGCTCGCGCGCGTCCCACGACCCCATGCCTCCGCAACCGATAAAGCCTATCTTAAAGCGTTCAACGGGAGAATCCGCCGAATACGATCGTTGAATAGGAGAAAATGTGGAAAAAAGCGCCAAGGGAAGCGCGCTTGACGCGCTGAGGAAGGAACGGCGAGTTGCTTTACGCTCAAAATCGAAGGTTTTCATCAACACAACACTCCTGGTACAAATAATGAGAAGCAAGGAAGGACGAATAAAAAAGAAACCAAGCGCGAAACTTAGGATTCCCAATTCTCGAAAAATAATTGGTTGACTTCTATCCTCTCACTACGATGTTGACCATCTTGCCTGGAACGATAATTTTTTTCACAATCGTTTTTCCCTCAATTGCCGTCGCAACTTTGGGATTGGCAAAGGCGGTGGATTCAATTGAAGCAATATCGGCGTCTGCGCTGATTTCGATACGTCCGCGTATTTTGCCATTTATTTGCACGGGAACGACGATTGTACTCTCTTTAATGGCGTTTTCATCCCACTTTGGCCAAGGTTCATATGCTAAAGACCTCGAACCGCCCAGTAAGCTCCAAAGCTCTTCGGCAATGTGCGGCGCAAACGGAGAGAGAAGAAGAACAAATTGTTTCATTACAGAGATCGGACGAACCCTTTGACGACTGAAGAAATTGGCAAATTCCATCATGCAGGCAATAGCCGTATTGTAAGACAAGCTTTTAATATCTTCAGTAGTTTTCTTGATCGTCTTGTGAAGAATCCGGTTTTGTTCCTCAGTAGGTTCAACGTTTTGTAATGCTTCATTTAAAGCGTCAGACTCGTGATCAGGCGTTACGATCATTCTCCAAACGCGATCAAGAAAATTTCTTACGCCGTTTACACCGTCTTGATTCCAAGGTTTCACAGCCTCGAGGGGTCCCATGAACATTTCATACAGACGCAATGAGTCGGCTCCATACTGCGAGACAACGTCGTCTGGATTAATGACATTCCCGCGACTTTTGGACATTTTTTCGGATTTGCCGACAACAACAATTTCTGGATTTGTCGCCAGCACGTAATTATCGCCGTTTTTCCCAACGTCCTTTTGTGCAAGTTTAACGGTTTGTAGGGAAATTCCATCGCTTTTTCGCGTTCCGAAACCTTGTTTATCGATTTCAACATCGCGCGCGGAAATCCAAGCCCCGTCTCCATCTTGGTAGGCCGTAAACTCCATTTCCCCAAGAATCATACCCTGATTCACAAGTCTTTGAAAAGGTTCCTTCGTCGAGACATATCCAAAATCGTACAGGACTTTATGCCAGAATCTAGCGTAAAGCAGGTGTAAAACGGCATGTTCCGCTCCGCCGACGTACAAGTCGACAGGAGCCCAGGCCTTCTCTATCTCTGGATCAACAAAAGCTTCAGCGTTATGCGGATCAAGATAACGAAGGTAGTACCAACACGACCCCGCCCATTGCGGCATTGTATTGGTTTCACGCTTGTACCTGCGACCGTTTCGCTCAACGTATAACCATTCGCTCGGAGCGTGTTCGAGAGGCGGTTCGGGAGAATGCTTATTTGCGTCAAACGAGAAACCTTCCGGGAGATCAAGAGGCAATTCGGATGGGTCAAGGGGGACTATTGCTCCTGTTGGAACGCCGTTTTCATCCAACTCCCTCAGTAATGGAAAAGGTTCTCCCCAAAAATGCTGGCGGCTAAAGAGCCAGTCGCGCAATTTATAGTTGACCGTTTTACGTCCCAATCCAGCCTCTTCAAGCTTCTCCGTGATTACAGACTTAAATACATCGGAAGGAGTCCCGTCGTATTCGCCGCTATTGACAGCCACGCCCAGCTCAGTAAAGGCTACTTCTAATTTCGCGACTTCTTCAGGCGAAACCTCCGAATCAGCCGAGGGGGCGACCACTTGTCTGATCGGCAGGTTAAAATGTGTTGCAAATTCAAAGTCGCGAGTATCATGGGCGGGAACGGCCATAATAGCGCCGGTTCCGTAAGACGCCAAGACATAATCGGCAATCCAGATTGGAATTTGTCTTCCATCTACGGGATTTAAAGCATAAGAACCTGTGAAAACGCCAGTTTTTTCCTTTGCCAAGTCCGTACGATCCAAATCAGACTTAAACGACGCTTGACGCCGGTACTCTTCGACGGCTTCTTTTTGTTCCGACGTCGTAAGACGATCGACAGCGGTATGTTCAGGCGCTATAACCATATAGGAAGCGCCAAACAATGTGTCTGGACGCGTCGTGAAAACACGTAAGGAGCTCCCGTCCGGTTTGCGAATGAAGCCGTTATTCCTACGAGAATTTTTCCAATCTTCGAAATCTTCAGGTTTTCCAATAAAGAAATCAACCTCGGCGCCAACGCTCTTTCCAATCCAGTTGCGTTGTAACGCTTTAACGCTTTCAGACCAGTCGAGATCTGCTAAGTCTTCTTCTAAACGATCGGCATATGCGGTAATGCGGAGCATCCATTGACGTAGCGGAAGTCGCATCACTGGATAACCGCCTCTTTCGCTAACTCCGCCGACAACCTCCTCGTTGGCTAAAACCGTTCCCAACTCGGGACACCAATTGACGGGCGCTTCAATCTGGTAGGCAAGTCGGTGTTCGTCGATATACTGACGAATCGCAACTTCACCTTCATCGCGCGCGTCGTCCGGAATCGGCAACTCCTCAATAGGTCTCGCTCTTTTTTGATCTTTGTCGTACCAAGCGTTGTAGAGAATTAGGAAAATGCGTTGCGTCCAGCGAAAATACTCTACGTCGGTCGTCGCAATTTCACGATCCCAGTCGTAGCTAAAGCCGAGCATATGGAGTTGACGGCGAAAGTTTGCTATATTCTGTTTCGTAGTAATTCTAGGATGAATTCCCGTTTTTTTTGCGTGTTGTTCAGCCGGTAGACCAAACGCGTCCCAGCCCATCGGGTGCATTACCGCGTAACCATTCATACGCATAAAACGACAATAGATATCCGTTGCCGTATATCCTTCCGGATGTCCGACATGCAATCCCTGCGCGCTTGGGTATGGAAACATGTCTAAGACGTAGACTTTTTTTCCTTCAGGATTGTTTGGAAGGTCTTGAGGAAGACGAGGCGTAGCAAAAGTTTTGTTGTTTTCCCAATACTGGCGCCACTTAGGTTCAACGACGGAGGGATTATATCTGGACATGATATTTGCAGGAACAAATCGGGTAAAAAAGAAACGTTGTCGGCTCGGAAGTATAAGCCGCGCCGCTACACATTGGAGATTATATCGAAATATACGCTTAGCGCCAGCGCTTTAAGAACGAAAAACACAAAGCGCTTGGGGACGCTTACCGGACTCAAGACAAAAACAAGAAAAGGCGCGTGGCACGCCTAAACTTGGGAAACGCGCAAACGAAAACTTTCAGAACCAAAAGAACGCGTCGCTAGAAGTTATTTCACCAACCTTTTTATACGATCACTGTGAAGGCGAGGGGTGGAATTAACGCCTCGTAGATCGATAAAAAGCGATCGTAGCGAAGGACATCCGTAACCAAGCGTTCGCTCGTTCTATCTTCCGACAACGCTCATAACTTAGTAACTTGCGACCATCCCGCTCGTTGTGTTTGTTGTTTATCCGATGAGGACGAGCTAAATCTATGCCGCGTTCCCTTTCAAGAAGCTTCGGAAGCGCTTCACTATCGGCGGCTCTGTCATATATCAATCGCTTGATTCTTTTCGCGGACGACCGACGCCTTTACGAGGAATTCGCGCTACGCGTCAAGCGTTTAATCAAACAATCCAGCCTCTTGCGGCGTCGAGGAGGTAACGTAAAGCCCGATTGGCAAGCCCGAACCGTACGCGCCGCCACAAGTCCTGTTCCTTTCCCACGCTTTGTGTTACCGATTCCAGAGCCCCTTTTTTCGCCGGCGCAAAAGCTACGTCGGCAAAAACTTTGTTCCAATTCAAACGACCGCGAGCGTCGAGCGTTCTAAGTGATTTATGCCATATGTTAGTCTGCGGATTCCGTTTTTGTCATTCGTTCATTCAGCGCCGACTTGCGTTTCCAGAAGAAGATCGTTCGGGCGAATCGCGCTAACGAACGCCCGTCCGACAAATTCATAAAACGCCTTCAAGACAAGCTCGATTGGACGTTCGTTTTTGTCCGCCTTCACGGAATTGAACCGATTCGGGCAATAACAGCGCGCTTGTTCCCATTGTTTATCCGTTAATTCCTTGCCGGTTACACAGTCGCGCTTTTACATAATTGTAATCTGCTCAGGTTGAGGAAATAACACCTAAGTAGCGCATTTGAAACAATATACGTTTAGAAATATTGACGTGAGTTGCAAAACCGCTTCTAGGACAATCACCGCTTAGGTGGTTTAGCAGGACTGCCGGGGAGACCGTGTCTGGCGTTAGTCTCAGGCAAAGATTCCGTCGGTTTACCGTGATTTGAAGATTCTTTGAACAGTTCAGGTCTTGCCAAATTAGACGTCCTCCCAGTGTTTATTTGTCGAGGATTAACATTTCCTGCGTGAAAACCCGTTGATTTGTCCATACCTGAACTATCCGACAGAGGAGATCGTAGCGCAGACCTCGCCGAAGGAGGAATTGTCGAATTAACGCCGGATAATGCGGACTGAGACGGAATGTTGTAACGCTGTGGAAACAAAACCGATCCACCGACATGACGATTAGAATTCGCCGCCTCACTCGACGCTACCGGATTGACGCGACCGGTATCATTTCTTTCTAAAACACTCGATCGAGAAAATAAAACAGACGAGCTTGATTCAGTCGAGGTTCTTTTTTCGGCATTCATCAGGGAGGAAGAAGGTCTTCCAAGAGAACGCTTCCAATCGGAAAATGAGCCGTCTCTAAGTCGTGTTGTTCCTCTGACTATGGTCGCTCCGTCTTCCTCGCGTCCCTGAAGTCCTGGCAACGCGGGAACAGAAGTGAGATTGACGCCGCTATTGTTAGGAAGGTGGTTTGGTTCAACAAAACCCGCTTTGGCGGGAACTTTCTCCAACCCTGACGATAATCCGAGTCTTTTCGAAACATCGACGGTCGGGGTTCTCAACGATGGAGCTTTTCCCGGTCTAGCCGGTCGTCCCGGCACGGTGTTTGAGCCTGATCTGGGGGTATTGGAATTGTTGTCAACGTTGGACTCCAAAATAGGTCCCGGCTTTTCCGGTTTGTTTGAATTGTTTAAATTGGGTTTTGAAACCGTTACCGGTTTCGCCGGTTTATTGGAAGCATTTGCGTTTGTTTCAGTATTTGCGTCCGGTTTCCTCGGAACAAAAGTTCCAGCTTTGGAAGGATGGCGTATGCTGTCTGGCCTAAAAAACCCCCCTCCGCTTCCTGTGACGCCATCATTTTTGAAGCCGATTCTCCAGTTTTCAAATCGAATGCCGGATCCAGGTCGAGCGCTACTTTGCCGATATCCCCAAGAACCTGTATTGGGATTGGGATGAACGTTTGTAGAATCTTCCAGATTCGGCGTCGGATGGACAAAACCCGGTCTTAGGTCGTCATTACGGCGATCC
>CAMZEO010000240.1 GCA_947305735.1 uncultured Planctomycetales bacterium
GTTACCTTCGCCGATTTCCTAAAATACGAAACGATTACCCTTAACGGAACCGAACTGGAAATTACTAAACCGTTGACGATCGACGCGTCGGATCTTTACGATTCGGAATACGATTGGCCGGGAGTCGTTGTCGACGCCGAAGGGAATTCCCGCGTTTTCAGCGCGACCGGCGACGGTTGGACCTTTACCCTCAAAGGGCTGGCTCTGATCAACGGCGCCGCCGAACAAGGGGGAGCCGTTTACGCCAAAGACGTAGCTCTCGACGTCAGGAACTCCGTCTTTGCCTGGAATAGCGCCGGTTACGACGGAGGCGCCGTTTGGGCCTCCGGAGAAAACGTCGGTTCCGTCTCGATCGCGAACTCGTCCTTTTACGAAAACTCCGCGCGCGACGGAGGCGCCCTTGAACTGGCTTTCGCGGACGCGGCTATTTCCATTACCGATTCGTTCTTTGAAAACAATATCGTTTCGCGACGCGGCGGCGCCCTGATGCTGGCGCAACTTGGCGAAACCGAAACGACCCTCGACAACGTCGTATTCTACGGAAACAACGCCGACGCCGGCGGCGCCGTCTACGCGGACGGAGGAAGCGTCGTCGTTTCCGAATGCGACTTTTCCAGCAATTCCGCGGAGGGAACCGGCTCGAGCGGCGCGGAGTTTTACGGAGCCGGCGGAGGAGCCGCGCTGTTTAACGAAGCGACCGTCGACGTCGTCGACAGCTATTTCTCCTACAATAATTCGGGATCCGTCGGAGGCGCGTTGCAATCGAAGTCTTCGAGTATCAGCCTCTCCGGTTCCTATTTCGGAGAAAATTATGCAATTTGCGAAGGAGGCGCGCTTAAAACCGACTACGGCGCTCTTACCGTCGAAAGTTGCGAATTTGTGCAAAATTGCGCGCTTCTTGGAGGCGCGGCGCAGTGCTACAAAACCGACGACGTCTCGATTAGCGACTCCGGGTTTTCCGGAAATTACACAATCGACGATTACGAAGGGAGCGTATACTTGGGGAACGTGCCGGTCGAACTCGACGGCGGCGCGCTCTTCTTTACGGGCGGTTCCGCCGTTATCGCCGACTCGCGCTTTACGTCAAACTACGCGCTTACCGGCGGCGCCGTCTACGCGATCATTTCCCAAATCGACGTTTCGCAATGCGATTTTACGGGCAACGAAGCCGAAAGCAAAGGAGGCGCCGCTTACCTTTACCTCACGGACTCGACGTTTGCCGACTCCACCTTCTTCGGAAACGCGGGCGTCGAGGGCGGAGCAATCCACGACGACGACGGTTCCGTTTCCATCGTCGATTGCGACTTTACCGAAAACGTCGGATCCAACGCGGGCGGCGCGTTCTTCTCCTGGAGCGATTCGCCCTACGAGGTCAATATCTCCGGATCGACTTTTACCGCCAACGAGGCGACCTACGGAGGCGCCGTTTATATGCATGGAGGAACGTTCCTCTTTGACGACGTCGAGTTTGACGAAAACCAGGGAGGCTTCATGGGAGGCGCGGTTTGCGCCGTCGCCGCGAACGGAACCGTTCAAGACTGCTCGTTCGCCGAAAACCGGAGCGATCAACAAGGAGGAGCGGTTTGCGTCCTAAGCGGGAATCTTACCGTTTCCAATTCCGACTTTGCGGACAACGCGGCGCAAAACGGCGACGGAGGCGCCGCCTATTTCGAGAACTCGAAGGGAACGATCCAAAATTGCTCGTTCGTCGGAAACCTCGCCCAATCGAACGGAGGCGCCGTCGAATTTAACAAGACCTCGGCAAGCGTCGTCAATTCGGTCTTTACGGAAAACGAAGCGCTGGGCGACGGGGGAGCGTTGAACTTCGACGCCGCCGAGACTTCGACGATCGCGATCGAAGACTCGACGTTTGACAAAAACCTGACCGGGAATAACGGAGGCGCGATTTACGCGAACTACGGAAACTTTACGATTTCCAACTGCGAGTTTACCGGAAACAACGCGACGCTCGACGGCGGAGCTATTTGGGCGCAAAATTCGCCCTTAGACGTTTCGCAATGCGCTTTTGGAAACAACGAAGCCTCGTCCGGAGGCGCAGTGAGTTGCTTCATCGCGAGCGCGTCGTTCTCCGACTCGACCTTTGTCGAAAACGTCGGGGACAACGGAGGCGCCGTCTACGTCGCCTGGGCGACGACGGATATCGTCAATTGCGGCTTCACCGACAACAAGGCGACCGTAGGCGGAGCGCTCTACTCATGGAGCGATTCTCCATTCGAGGACGGAACCGACATACGCGAGATCAATATCTCCAACTCGACCTTTGTCGGCAACAAGGCGGACGACGAAACGGGAGGAGCCGTCTACATGGACGGAGGAACGTTCCTCTTCGACAACGTCGAGTTTCTCGAAAACGAAGCGATCGGCGACGGAGGCGCGATTTTCGCCTGCTGGACGAGCGGCGCGATTCAAAAAAGCCGGATCGCCGACAACGTCTCGCAATCCAAGGGGGCGGGCGTGGAATTCGTCGTTTGTTCCGTCGACGTCGTCGACTCGATCGTTTCCGGAAACCGCGCGGAATCCTGGGGCGGCGGATTCAATTTCGACGCGGGAATTCACGCGGGATTCTCGAACGTCGCCTTTGAAGACAATTACTCGAAGAACGGAGGCGCGGCTTTCTCCACCGGAGAAAACGCCGAGGTAATCGTCGAGAACTCCTCCTTTGAAAGAAACGTTTCCGAAGGAACGGGAGGCGCCCTTCATCTGAACGTCGTTGAATACGCCGTTTCGATCGCCGATTCCGTTTTCCGAAACAACGACGGACAAGACGGAGGCGCGATCGGAACTCTCGCAGGAACGACCCTCCTCGTCGACAACTGCGAATTTACGAACAACGCGGCCTCGAATTACGGAGGCGCGATTTACAACTCCGACGCCGCGACGATCGTCAACTGCACGATCGCCGACAACGCCGCAGGTAACGCCGGCGGAGGCGTTTACTCGACGGGAACGTTCTCGTCGTATAATTCTATCGTCGCGCTAAACGCCGAGGACGACGTCGCCGGTTCGGGAACTCTCGACGCGTTCAACACGCTTTCGTCCTACGACGACTGGTCAAACGCATCGGAGGCGGGCGTTGTCAACTACGTCTACGACGAGGCGTTTCCGATCTTTGCCGACGCCGCAGGCGGCGACTACGGTCTCGCGGAATATTCCCAGGCGATTAACAAGGGGGACGACGTCTATGTCGCCGTCGAAACCGACCTGGCGGGCGCCCCGCGCGTCGCGGGCGGCGCCGTCGACCTCGGAGCCTACGAGTATCAAGGCGCCGTTCATGAATTCCCCTCGACTCTTGTCACAACGGTCGTCGATCTCGTCGATCCGGACGACGGATGGATCTCTCTGCGCGAAGCGATCGTTTACGCCGGAATGTTCAATCTGGGTTCGACGATCGTCTTCGACGCGTCGCTCAAAGGCCAAACGATCGCGCTCGACGGCGCTCAGTTGACGATCGACAAATCGCTGAAGATCGACGCGTCCGGAATATGGGACGAAGAAAACGACGCCCCCGGCGTCACGATCAGCGCGAACAACGAATCGAGAGTCTTTTACGTTAGCGACTCCGACGTCGAGCTTGTCGGTTTGCGCGTCGCGGACGGGCGCGTCCAGGGCAACGGGGGCGGTCTATGCTTCGTTCGCTGCGACGCGATTCTGACGAATTGCGTCGTTGCGAACAACGAGGCGTCCGGATTCGGCGGAGGAACGCTCGTCAACGCCTCGACGCTGACCGTCGCGAATACTTGTTTCCTCGACAATAGCGGAGTCAGAGGGGGCGCCGTCGCGGTCGCCTTCGACTCCGTCGCCGCGTTCGACTCCGTCGTCTTCGCGGGGAACGACTCCGGTTATTACGGAGGAGCGCTCTACAACGCCGCGGAAGCGACCCTCGTCGGTTGCTCGTTCCTCGGCAACTCCGCCGATTATTACGGCGGAGCGGTCTGCAATTTCGGCGACGCCGCGCTCCTGAACTGCGAGTTTTCCGGAAACGCCGCCGAGTACTACGGCGGAGCGGTCTACAACACGGCCGACGCGACCCTCGTCAACTGTTCCGTCGTCGGCAACTCCGCGACTCAGGCCGGAGGCGGTCTCTACGCGACGGGAACCCTCTCGGCGTTCAATACGATCGTCGCGCTCAACGACGTCGGAGGCGACGTCGCCGGCGTCGGCTCCATTAACGCGAATCGCTCGCTTTCCTCCTTCGAAGCGTGGTCAAACGCGTCCGAGGACGGCGTCGTCAACTACGTCTACGACGCCTCTCTTCCGCTCTTTGTCGACGCCGAAAACGGAAACTTCCGGCTCGCCGACGATTCTCAGGCGATCGACAAAGGTTGCGCCGACTACGTCGCGACGAACGTCGACCTCGACGGATTCGTCCGTATTTCCGGAACTACGGTCGACCTCGGCGCTTACGAGCTTCCAAGCGACTCGCCTTCGACGATCGTCACGACGACCGCCGACGTCGTCGACCCCGAAGACTGCCTAACGTCCCTGCGCGAAGCGATTGCTTTCGCCGGAACCGACGGACTCGGAACGACGATTACCTTCGCGCCCTTCCTGAAGGGCGAAACGATCGCGCTCGACGGAACGGAACTGAAAATTTCCAAGTCGATTACGATCGACGCGACCAATCTGCGCGACGAGACGACCGGAGAGCCTGGAATTACGATCAGCGGAGGCGGCTCCTCGCGCGTCTTCAATATGGCGAGCGGTACGCTCGCGCTTGTCGGACTGCGCGTAGTCGACGGAGCCGCCGACCGGACGTCGACCGAAGACGACGGAGACGGCGGCGCGATTTACCTCGCTCAAGCCGGAACCCTGACGATTGTCGACTCCGAAATCGCCGGCTGTTCCGCGCGCCGCGGAGGAGCCCTCTACGTCGTCGGAAACGCGTCGTTGACGAACTGCGTCCTGACCGGAAACGAAGCGGACTTCGGTGGCGCCGTCTTTGGCGGAGCGTTCGCGCATGGAACGTTCGCTAACTGTACGATCGCGGGCAACGACGCGACGAACTACGGCGGCGGAGCGCGTCTCTATCACGGAACCTACGAGTTCTACAACACGATCGTCGCGGAAAATACGGCGAACGTCGACGACGATCTTTCCCTGGCGGGTTCCGCGACGATTGCCGGCTACAACGCCCTGTCGTCCTTTGTCGAATGGACCAACGCGTTCGAGGACGGAGTCGTCAATTACCTCTACGACGCTTCGCGACCGCTCTTTGCCGACCTCGAAAACGGGATTTACCGACTCGCCGAGAATTCCCAGGCGCTCGACGCGGGAAATAACGACTACGTCGCGACGGAATACGACCTTGTCGGCGCCGCGCGCGTCGTCGGCGCTTTCGTCGATCTGGGCGCTTACGAGTCGCAAAACGACTCGACGGAAGAAGTCGCGTTGGAAGACGCTCTGGACAGGGCGTTTGCCGATTACGAGGACGCGGATCTCGACGAAAACCTCGACGTCTTCTGGGAAACCCTCTGAGAGGCGTTTAAACGACGCCGCTTAACGCGTTTTAATGAGAAGACGCCCCGCGTCGCGGTCGTATCGCGACGCGGGGCGTCGTTTTTTCGACGAGAAGCGGCGCCGACTGCGCAAAAGCGCGGAATCGTCCAAAATAATCGGTCAAAATGACAAAAGTAAGGGCTTCTCCGCCACAAATGACGTCTGCCGTCGGAATCAAGGGCTTTTGTCGAGAGGTCGACCCAAAACTTGGGCTCGTGTTGACTTTTGACTTTCTCCAATGTACAATGGATTGGGGGAAGGAGTCGCGGCGTCGGTCTTCCCGCGCTTCAAAACCCGCTCGTCGATCAAACGCGACGCTTGACGCGACGAGTTGATTCAACCAACATTAGGGGATTCGTCATGTTTTTTAACCGTAAGGATTACGTCAAATCGGAAAACTCCCGACCTTCTTTGTTCGGAACTCGTCAAGTTAAACCGGAC
>CAMZEO010000241.1 GCA_947305735.1 uncultured Planctomycetales bacterium
AGAGCACGACGTTGCCAATGTCGTTGTCGAGGGTTCGAACCCCTTCGCCCGCTCTTACGGATTCGCTTTGAATCCGTCGTTTCGAGCGTCAAGTTCGAGATATTTTTTGCGGGCGTAGCTCAGTTGGCAGAGCACGACGTTGCCAATGTCGTTGTCGAGGGTTCGAACCCCTTCGCCCGCTCTACGACGGGGTTTTTCCCGCTGGAGGTTTCTCCTGTTTTGGACATGGGTTTCGTTCGAAGCAGCTTGTTCCGGAACATTTGGCAATGCCTCTTTTTGATAAAGAAATCGGCGCGCCTATGTTTTTGGGGCGCTTTTTTGCGCTTTACGCTTCTACGGCGATTTTCCGTTCAGGGCTTGAGAACGTCCGCGTTTTCGAGCCTTTTGTTTTTCTTGCGTCTTCGCTTGTTTTTTCAAAAGATTCGAGAATGGAATCGGCGTATAGTAGCGCGTTTCCGAAACGCGCGTCTCACATAATTCGTCCTTAGCGTTAAAGGATTATTTACCATGGAAAACGAAGTCGCTGAAAGCGAAGTCCAAAAACTTAATTTGAACGTCGACGTCGACGTCAAGAGCTCCTGCGAACGACACGTTAAAATCGAAATTTCTCGAGAGGACGTCGATCGTTACTACGACAAAGAGTACGACGAGCTTCTTCAAAACGCCGCCATTCCCGGTTTCCGACCCGGTAAAGCGCCCCGTAAGCTCATTGAAAAACGTTTTCGCAACGACGTCAATGAACGCGTTAAACTCGCTCTCATTCAAGACAGTCTTGTCCAAGTGGACGAGGACGAAAAGATGACTCCGATTAGCGAGCCGACTTTTGACGTCAAAGCCGTCGTCGTTCCGACCGAAGGACCTTTCATTTACGAATATGACATTGAGGTTAGACCGACGTTCGACGTTCCGAATTGGAAAGGGCTTAAACTTGAAAAGCCGGTTCGCGATTTTTCCTCGGAAGACGTCGACGCGGCGATTAAACGCATACAGACGAGATACGGTTCTCTTGAAGACAAGGATTCCCCCGCCGAAACCGGAGATTACATCGTATCGAAGCTCGTTTTCGAGCTTGACGGTAAAGTTCTTTCGCAAGCGGAATCTGAAACGATCCGTATTCGACCGACTTTGACGTTCCACGACTGCTCGATCGACAATTTCGACAAGTTAATGAAAGGCGTTGCTCCCGGCGACGTTCGCAAGACCAAATTGACGCTTTCCGACGAAGCTGTCGACGAGAATCTTCGCGGTAAAGAAATCGACGCCACGTTTGAAGTTTCCGGCGTTAAGAAACTTGTTCTTCCGGAAGTTGACGCCGATTTTATCCGATCGCTCGGAGGTTTTGAAGATATGGGCGATTTCCGCGACATGGTTCTCGAGACGCTTAATCGTCAGTTGGAACACGAACAGCAACAAACCGCGCGTCGTCAGATCGCCGCTTTGCTCACCGCCGACGCCAACTGGGAACTTCCTCCGCGTTTGCTCGAAAGCCAGGCGACGCGCGAATACCAACGCGCGATCTACGAACTAAGGCGCAGCGGTTTTTCCGACGAACAAATTATTCGCCAGTTAAATTTCTTGCGTCAAAACAGTAAAGCGACGACGGAACAAGCTCTTAAAGAGCACTTCATTCTTGAAGCGATTGCGGAAAGCGCGAACATTTCGGTCGAAGATATCGATTACGAAACCGAAATTGCCCTGATAGCCGCTCAGTCGGGCGAATCTCCGCGTCGCGTCCGTTCGCAAATTGAGAAAGAAGGAAGTCTGGACGTTTTGCGCAACCAAATTGTCGAGCGCAAAGTCATTAGGATGATCATGGATTCCGCCGAATTCACCGAAGTTCCTTACGTTATGGAAGAATTAGACGAAGAAGCTGTAGACCGCGCCGCCGGTTCCGTTGAAGAAACGATTCCCGAAGTTTCCGAAGAAGAAGCGAAGGAAGCCGCTCGCGCCGCCGCCGAAACTAATAAGTGATCATAACAAGTCGGTTGGGACGTTCCGTCGTTCCTGAATGGAGAAAGCCGTTCGACAACGTTGTTCGAACGGTTTTTTTTTGACGACAAAGGTTTCCCTTGAGTTGTCAAAGAGAGGGTTATCGATTTAGGACGGAAGTTTGATTGAAAGCATGTCATTAATCTTTTTCCCCTTAAGTGAGAAGCGTCTCTCTCGATAGCCGAGTATTTGGGACGCAAACTTTGGCAATCCGCGCGAGACGAAGACGTCGTTTGCAAGTTGTTTGATTGAACGCGCCCGATAAAAATGCCGATTTGGTCCCCGAAACGGAAACGGCGCCGGTTCCCGGTCGTCTTTGGAGTTGAACGCGTTTTTTCCGTTTTGTAAAGCGCGTTATTTTCGGTAATAGGCAAGCTATCGAGTTTGGAACGTTCAAAAATCTTCCCGTCCTTGCGTTAGAGAATTTTTCGTCAAAACAGTCTTTACCGCGCGTCCGCGAGCGCGAAGTTTCCATAACCGGCGATAAACGTCGATAAATCGACTCGAGCGTCGCGGCGGAGACGATCGAGCTTCGGTTCCTTACCAAGCAGTTAGATAAACCTGACGCCGCAAACGACTCCATCTTCTTTTTACGCTAAGCGTCGACGCCCATGAACAACAAGAGGGATCAGACTGCGGCGGTTGAGTTCGGAAATTTCCGTAATTCCGTTTTTGCCTTCCGTTTTCATTCCGATTTTCACGACGGTTGGACGCCCGACGCGGCAATTTTTTTTTTGACGTCCGAATACGTTGTTTGCAGACGCCGTTCCGGATTAAACGGTTATTACCTCATTTTTTTGCGTTCTTTCCCGGATTGCTTACTATTTTTCGGGAGTCTATCCTTGTTTCGATGCTAAAACGCTTAATTAGCGCGCTATTTTACGTAAGACGGGGGGAGTCAAAAAACTTTTCTTCCGGAATAGTTCTGATATAATGGGCTCGCCGCTTTGAAAGTTTAACGCATCTCAATACGTTGAAGAAAAGGAAATCAAAATGTCGAAGAAAATTACGCGTCGTTCTTTTATGTCGACGCTAGGCGCTTTTGGAGCTATCGCGTCGTTCGATTCAGCCGATTGGGTCTTTGCCGACGAAACGGCTCCTTTTATGCCGAAAAAAATGGACGCGCTCGCCGACAAACCCGTTTTGACCATCGCGCATTGTTGCGATCCTCAATTTGGATTCGGGTTAGTGGCCGACGACGATAAAAACGCCTACGCCCATGATCTTGAACGCTTTGAACGCGAATTAGACCTGATTAACGCCTCTAACCCCGACGTTGTGTTTTTCGCGGGCGATATGTGCAACGCGAAACAAGACCTAACCAAAGATTGGCCGCGACTTCTTAAATCGATCGACGCTCCCGTGTTGACGGCTCCCGGCAATCATGATATTCCGGATCCGGTTGTCAAGAAGGACGTGGACGCGTTTTGCGAGGTGTTTGGAGCGGAGTACGCTTCCCTTGCGATTAACGGTTGGAAACTGATTGTCGTGAATTCGCAGTACTGTCGGGACACGAAAGAAACGGAACTTTACGAACGACAACTCGACTGGTTCCAAAAGGAAATCGCGTCGGCGAAAGAAGCTGGAACGCCGGTTATTTTGGGATCGCACGTGCCGCCGTTTGTCGCGACTCTTCAAGAGAAAGACGAGTACTTCAACTTCCCGACAAAAGTGCGTCGCGATTATCTTGATTATTCCTTTGACGGCGGATGTCGGTTCTATCTTGCGGGGCACACTCACACGACGCTTGAACGCGAATATCGCGGCGTCCAGATACTTAACGGGGAAACGACGTCGCGAAATTTTGATAAACGCTCGTATGGTTTTCGTATGTTAAAGATTGACGCCGAAATGAATTACGAATGGAATTTTGTCGAAGTTGAACACGCGTGACCCGAGAAGATCCGATTTCTCGTTTGGCGCCGACTCTTCAATTAAAACGATTCGACGATTTTCGTTAGCACGAAGGCGAGCGCTTCCATCGGAAGACCAACGACGTTTGACGCCGTTCCGGCAAGCAGTTTTAACCAATCGTTTCCGTCTTGGTATCCGAACGCGCCCGCCTTGCCCTTCCAGAGGCCGCTTTCCAAATAGGCGAACAATCTTTCTTCCGAAAGGGGTTCCATTTCAAGAACGGACGTTTCGACGCGATTAACGACAAGATCGTCGGGGGCAACCTTCCAGACTGTTAGTCCGGTATGAACCTCGTGTCGGGAACCGCTTAACTTGCGCAACATCCTTTCGGCGTCGGCGCGATCGTCGGGCTTGCCGAGGATTTCTCCTCCGCATACGGCGACCGAATCGCACGAAACAACGACGAACGGCGTTTTTTTACCCAGAGTTGGCAATTGCGCCTCGATTTCTTTCAACGGGTCTTGCCTTTTGGCGGTCAAACGCTCGACGACGTTTCGCGCTTTTAAGTAGGCGAGCGCGGATACGAACGAGACGGGATCGAAACCGCGCAATTCACCCTGCTCCGCGCGTTCCTCGACTCCGTCCTCGGCGGGAAAGACGGCAAAGCGATATCCCGCGCTTTCCAACAGCGTTCGTCGCCTTGGAGAACGACTTGCCAAAACAAGCCGGAACGTTTCCTCGCTTTGCCGCGCCGCCTCGCGTTCGAGCTTTGGCGCGTCGTCAAGGTTAAATTCCGCTTTGTCGATAAAAGAATAAAACGCGCCGTTTGAAAACGACGCGCCTTGTAGTAACCGAGCGTTGGGAGAGTCAGATTCTAACGCCAAAAGGCGCCCCTTTCCTTTTTCGCGTCATTCTTCCGTCGATTTGACGAGCTCTTCAACCGATTCGGAGTCCCGACCGCTCACGGCCAGTCCTTCGTCAGTCTCGACCGTCGCTTCCGCGTTGAATGTTCCTTCCACTTCAACCTGTTCTTCGACGGAATCAGGTTTTTCGCCGCTTGCAGCCAGACCGTCTTCAGTATCCGCCGTCGTCTCCGCGTTAGCGCCTTCTTCCGCTTCCAACAAACTTCTCAATTCGAAATCTTGCCCAACGGACGTTGGCGGCTTAAACTCTACGCGAGGAAGACCAAAGTAGAACGGGTCCGCTCCGTTTGGCTCTTCGCTCGGTTCGCGCGATCCTAAGCGGACAATCGCCAACACCCGACCGCGCGTTCGAGCCGCCACAATTGGATCGACGCCTCGGGGGACGTCCAGGGTAAGACGATCGGGATTGTCGCTGACGTCGACATTAGCCGGATTTTCAGAGTTTTCAAGGAAAACCACGCGCGTTATGAGCGATCCGTTAAGAGCGGCGTCAATATCTTCGAGCGGCAAATAGATTTCCACTGGGAACTCCCAAGCCTTACCATGAGGAGGATTAAGTCGACCAAGAAGTTCAAGAGTCGGGTAGAGGACGGCTTTAGGCGACGCTTCGAGATTCGTCACTCGGAATCGATAGACCGAATTAACTTCCAACGCGAACAAGCCGTCGTTTTTTTCGTCTCGCGCAAATCCGTTCGGCGTCGCTACTTCCACGATTCCGCCTTTGGGAATTATCCACTCGACCGGTTGCAACTGTCCCGCGTTTGCGCGTATCTTCGCGACTTGGGCAAGCTCGCCGGTTTGCGGAACGCGCAGACCCTTTCCAACGGGAATCGGAGCCGTTGGATCTTGCGCCGCGCCATAATCGACAAGAAGGCAAAGAGCGACTACCGCGACAAACGCGCGCAACAACTGGTTCGGACAAATTCGGGCGCCGCTGAAGAGGCTTTTTGTGCGGAACATAGCTCAATTATGTGAAATTAAAAGTCAAAAAACGCGACCCGACAGCTCCTTAAGACGATTCTCGCGAGTTCTTGGGAACAATTCCGAAACGCCCGCCTTCCGGCGACGTTTCGGAATTCGCGAAAACTTACGACAGTCGAGCTGAATCGACCCGCGAAGAAATCGAAAAACTGGAAGACGAACGCTCAGGATTAATGTTGGAAACGCGCGTCG
>CAMZEO010000242.1 GCA_947305735.1 uncultured Planctomycetales bacterium
GTTTACGTTGTCAAAAATTACCATTACGCCGCGCTATCGTATAACGCCCTTACGCTTCTTTCAACGGGGAAAAACTAACGGATCGAATAGAACGCGTCCGTTCGACGCGTCGATTCTATCGGACTTAACGCGACGTTTCAAGGGGTTCGAGGAAAAGGAGCGAAAACGGCGTTGGAATAAGTTTGGGGGCGCGTTTGCGACTGAAAAACAGAAACTGAAAAACGCGGCGTCGATGAAATTAAAAAAGATGTTATAATGAGGGCGCGGGGGCGGTCTCGTTCGAGAAGGGACGGATCGACGCCGCGCGAACGAACGTTAGTTATTTTTTAAGTAATTTTTTCGCTTCCAATCAGCCAAGGAACCAAACCATGAAAACGCGCGCCGACGATTTTTCCGGGTTGACCGTCGCGATGATCACGCCCTTTAAGGAAGGGAAAATCGATTTCGACGTTCTTCAGGAGCAGGTTGAATTTCAAGTCGCAGCCGGAACGACCGCCGTGTCGCCGACCGGAACGACAGGCGAGTCGCCAACGCTCACTCACGAAGAGCAACACGAAGTCATTAAGAAGACGGTCGAATTCGCCGCCGGACGCGTCAAGGTTCTCGCGGGAACCGGATCGAACAGCACGGACGAAGCCCTTTCGCTGTCGAAATACGCCGAATCGGTCGGCGTCGACGCGTTGCTGGTCATCGGTCCGTATTACAACAAGCCGACGCAGGAAGGTTTTTACCAGCATTTCAAAGCGGTCGCGCGATCGGTCGGCGTCCCGATTTGCGTTTATAACGTGCCCGGTCGGACGGGCAAGGCGATCGACGCGGAAACGATTATCCGACTCTCCGAGTTCGACAATATCGCGATGGTCAAAGACGCGACCGGTTCGATGGACTCCGCTTCGCGCGTCATCGCCGCGACTGATCTAACGGTTCTTTCCGGCGACGACAGTTTGACGCTCCCGTTCATGGCGCTTGGCGCTCGGGGAGTCGTTTCGGTGGTCGGCAACTTCGCGCCGAAAGACGTCGTCGCGCTGTGTTCGGCGATGAATTCCGGCGCTCTTGACGAGGCGCGCGCGTTGCATAAGAAGCTCCTGCCGTTGAGCCAAGGCATGCTTTCTCTGGCGACGAATCCTATTCCCGTGAAGAAAGCGATGCAGCTTTTGGGTCGAGATTCCGGCGAAATGCGCCTGCCGATGACGGAACTCGAATCGGAGCCGACCGAAAAACTACGACAACTTCTCGCCGATTACGGTCTGCTTGCCTGAAGATCCGGTTTAATCGTTTGATCGGCGCTTTTCAGAGAGTACTTTTCGTTGAGATCAAGGAGGAGGGATGATCGTAAAAATCACCGGAAAATTGGTCGCGCTTTTTGACGAACGCGCGATTATCGAGGCGGGCGCTTTCCAGTACGAGACGCTCGTTCCCGAATTTACGCGTCGTCAGTTGCAAAGCGATCTCGGGAACGTCGTTTCTCTTCATACGATCGAATACCTCGACGGCAATCCTCAGCAGGGGCGGTTGACGCCGAGATTGATCGGATTTCTTACGGAAGTCGAGCGCGAGTTCTTTGAATTGTTTTGCAGCGTCGACGGAGTCGGCTCTAAAAAGGCGCTTCGCGCGATGGTTCGCCCCGTGCGAGAAATCGCCGGAGCTATTGAAGAGCAGGACGTCAAGTTCCTTTCGCAACTTCCCGGCGTCGGACCGGCGACGGCGGAAAGGATCGTGGCGAAATTGCGTCGCAAAGTTCCGAAGTTCGCGTTGATGGTCGCGCGCCCCTGCGACGCGGCGTGTTCCGAGGGAACGTCGCAGGAACTTGACGTCGTTACGGAAACGTTTGAAGCCCTCGTGAGCCTTGGTCACAGCGAGGCGGAAGCGCGACGAATGATCGATTCTGTCGTCGAGGGAAGTCGAAAGAAGTTCAAAGATTCTTCCGACTTGATTCAGGCGATCTATTTGAACAACCGTTGAACTGCCCCGGACGGCGACGTCAAGAACGAGGATGAACTATGTCAAAACAAGCGATCTTCACTAGTTCCAACGACGAGAACGACGATTCCTCGCCTCAAGAAGACCGCGGGTATTTCGATTCTTTTCGCGGTTCCTCTCGCGACGGCAAGGAAGACGATCTTCTTTTGCGTCCGACGCGTATGTTCGATATGGTCGGTCAGCGCGACGTTTACGAACGCGTGGAAATTGCGGTTAAGGCGGCGCAAAAGCGCGGCGAGACGCTCGGACACATTTTGTTCGACGGTCCTCCGGGGCTGGGCAAAACCACGTTTGCGACGTGTATTCCTCGCGAACTTGGCGTCGACTTTCAGATAGCCAACGGCGCGACGATGCGCGCGCCGAAAGACATTGTTCCGTATTTGACGAACGCTCAAGAGGGTTCGGTTCTTTTTATCGACGAAATTCACCGGATGCAGAAGACGGTCGAGGAGTTTCTCTATCCGGCGATGGAGGATTTTCGAATCGACGTCGCGATGGGGGAAGGGGTCAACGCTCGCACGCTCAATATTCCGCTCAAGCCGTTCACGCTCATTGGAGCGACGACGAGAACCGGTTTGATTTCGGCGCCGCTTCGCGATCGATTCCAAATGCGCGAGCATCTGGATTTTTATTCGGTCGACGAACTGTCGGAGATTGTTCGGCGCAACGCGAAGAAACTTCGTATGGACGTCGACGACAAGGCGGCGTATGAAATCGCTCTTCGCAGTCGCGGCACGCCCCGACTGGCGAACAACCGCCTCCGCTGGGTTCGCGACTACGCCGACGCGCGCGCGAACGGAGTCGTCACGCAAAGCGTCGCTCAAGACGCGTTGCGCATGCAGGGAATCGACGAACTTGGGCTCGACGCGCAAGACCGCAAAGTTCTCGAAACGATTTGGCGCGTCTTTCAGGGCGGTCCCGTCGGAGTCGAAGCGGTCGCGCATACGATGAACGTGGCGCCCGACTCGATCGTCGACGAAGTCGAGCCGTTTTTGTTGCGCAGCGAGCTTTTGGTGCGCACTCCCCGAGGTAGAAGATTGACGCGAAAAGGGTTGCGTCATATCGGCGTCGAAGCGAACGACATTGAATTCGGATACGCGCCCGACTCTGATTCCGACGGTTCGCAACGCGGTTTATTCGACTTTTAATTCGCGACAGTTTTCAGGGAAAATTCTTTGCGGAATTTCGTTTGACGACGATTTTCCGCTTTATTATTCAAACGCCGTATGGAGATTTAAAATGGCAGAAGAGGAACTCAAACCGTATCTTATCACCGATCCCGCCGAAATGAGCTCTCGAATCGACGATCTTCGCGCTCAAGGTAAAAAGATCGGACTTGTTCCGACGATGGGCGCGCTTCATCTCGGGCACCTGAGTCTCGCGATCGCGTCGAAAAACGAATGCGACGTCACGGTCGTTTCCGACTTCGTTAATCCGACGCAATTTGCGCCCGGCGAGGATTACGAACAGTATCCGCGCAATCTTGATGCCGACATAACGCTTTTATCTCAAATTGGTTCCGACTTTATTTTCGCGCCTTCGCCGTCGGCGATGTATCCGCGCGGATTTGACGCGAACGTCCATGTCGGAGGCGTGTCGAAGACGCTTGAGGGAGAGTTCCGCCCGACTCACTTTGACGGCGTTTGCACGGTCGTTTTGAAATTGTTCAACATAACGCGCGCGGACGTCGCTTATTTCGGACAAAAAGACTACCAGCAAGTTTGCGTCGTAAGAAAGATGGTCGCCGACTTGAACGTTCCGACGCAAATCGCGATGCGACCGATCATTCGCGAACGGGACGGACTTGCCATGAGCAGTCGAAACCGCTACCTTTCCGACAACGAGCGTCAACAGGCGCTCGTGTTGAGCCGATCGCTCGACAAGGCGGAAGAGCTGATCAAAGGCGGCGAACGCGAAACGTCGGTCGTTTTGGAGGCGATGCGCGCGATTATTGAGACCGCGCCGGACGCCAAAATCGATTATCTGCGCATAGGCGATCCGGATTCGCTGGAACCGATGGAACGAATCGCCGGAAACGTCGTTATTCTTGAAGCGGTAAGAATCGGATCGACGCGGCTTATCGACAATAAGCTGATTGAGAAAAAATAACGCGTTTCGCAGGTTCTTAATAGAAGACGCCGCCGGGATCCGATCGCGGAATTCGGCGGCGTTTCAGTTTGGACGAGCGTCGAAAAGCGGAACGAAACAACAACTAAAAGCGTTGCATCAATTCGATTCCCAGACCGTCGGCTTCGACGAACGCGCATTTGAGCCCCGGCGCGGCGTCAAACGGCTCGACCAGGACTTTAAGCCCCTTCATCGCTTCTTCGAGGTCGTCGCATTCGTAGGCAATATGCGCTTGTTTTTGGAGGATTTCCGGGAAAGGACTTCCCTCTTCGAACTTGAGCCATTCGACGGCGTACGGCTCGTCGTTGAAATCGTTAATATAGACTTTGCACGCTTCAAGATAGATCGGCAAATCGCGATCTTTAATCGGTATGCCGATATGGCTGTAACGGAGGCCGGGCTTCAACATAGTAATCAATCCTTCTCGATAAAATGGAAACGTCAATCCGGAAAAGCGGAACGGAAAACGTTCGTTCAGTTCCGCGAGACGGCGCTTTTACGTTAAATTCACGCGCGGGCTTTCGGATTGGTGAACTTCAACCCGTCCTGGCTGTGGTAGCAGGCGTATTCGGTGACAACGGCGCCTTCGCTTCCGCCAATCATGAAGTGCGGCGCTTCAAGCTTGCCCAGACGATCCTGATCGCCGACCTGCATATACTTGAAGTTGTAGCAGTTGATCGCTTTAGCGTCAAGCTGACTCTTTGGAATTCGCGCGAGCGCCTGCGGATCGTTCGGGTCGCCGCCTTCGGAGAAATTGAAAATGCTTCCGATACGGACTTGCCACGATTCGTGCTTGGCGGGGAGTCCTTCGGCGGCGACGTGCCTATGTTCAGGAATCATTTGTCCGGGCAGAAGATAAATGTCATGTCCGAAATAACGGAACTCTTTGTCGTTGAAGAAGAAAATGCCGCCCATGCCGACGTTTTCGAAATCGCCGAGACCGAAGTCGGCGACCCAGAAGTTCGGGTTGGCGCGGAGCGAATCGCTCAGTTGATAACCCATTCTTTCAAACATATCGTAGAAAGCTTCAAAAGCGACCGCTTCCTGGAAAACTCCGTCTTTGTAGAAATCAGCGTTAGTGTATTTTTTCATTTCGTATCCTTTGCTTAACTTAGAGATGGATTCTTCGTTGACAACGACGGATTCGGCTCCGGCGACCTGCTCGCCGGACAACTCGGCAAGACCGACGCCGGCAATACCGCCGACTAAAGCTTTTAAAACGTCTCTTCTTTGCATTGACTATTTCTCCTGCGTCGCCGCGCGTTCTTTACGGAAAAGACCTTTGGAATCGCCGCGCGTTCCAGCTTGCCCGTTGACGCCGACGACAACCGGAATATACTGAACGTCGTGAAAACGCGGGCAAGTTGAAGGACTCAACCGGTTCGTAGAGTATATTGGTTTTAATTGTCGGTTGCAAGCGTTTTTTAGAAAATCTTTGTTTTTTCATCATTTTTGCGTTTGTATCGCGGATTGGACCGGTCTTATGAGCAAAGCGAAATCGAAGGAATCGACGCCGAACTGCGTTTTCGCGGACGCTTCGTCCGGTTTGGATTTGGAAACTCGCTCCGAAGGAATCGTGTTGTTGGTAAAGGCTCAGCCTGGAGCGGGGCGGAACGAAATCAGAGGCGTTCAAGACGGAGCGCTCAAAGTGTGCGTCACGCAGGTCGCCGAGAAAGGCAAAGCCAATAAGGCGATCGTCGAGTTTCTGACAAAAGCGTTAAAATTGCGCAGATCTCAAATCGAATTGATCTCGGGCGAATTGTCCGGCCAGAAGAAGTTTCTCATTAGCGG
>CAMZEO010000243.1 GCA_947305735.1 uncultured Planctomycetales bacterium
CGTGCGACCTCTACGTCCCGAACGTAGCGCTCTAGCCAGGCTGAGCTACGCCCCGCTGCGTACTAAACGACATATATCGCGAACCCGGGAAGAACGCGTCGCTCATACGACCGCCGAATGAAACCTCAATCGACGACCTTATTCTATCGAGCTTTTCCCTTTCGTCAAGAGATTATTTCATTTTTTCTTTGTATCATTTTTGACGCGTCGATAGTTTTTTAATGCTTATTGCCCTGAAAAAGCAAACTCGATTTGGAAAAACATTTAAAACGAAATATCGACGCGCGTCGTTGAACAAAAAGAAAAAGCCTAACTTCCACTCGTTGTAACAAGACGTTAGGCTTCATTGACGGTGATATGAACCGATAGTAACGACGTTTGTCGAGTTCTTATCTCACTTGAGTTCTTTAACGATTTCGGCTAATTCTTCCATATCGACAATGTTGGAACGAACGACTTTTCCCGACTTGTCGATAAGGATTGCCCAAGGCGGGGTTTGAATGCCAAGCGCCGTAGCCGTCGCGCCCTCCAGCCCGGAAGGATCGCAAATGTTTTTCCACGGAACATTAGCGACGATTTTTTTGTAATAATCGTTTGCTCCTTCCCGAGAAGGAGCGGAGTCGAGGTTAACCCCGACCACGTTTACCTGCGACGCGATTTTTTTCACGGCGTTGACGCTGTCTTCATCCCAACTTGCCCAGAAGAAAATAACGGTGGGTTTATCCGTTGTCGCGGCAATGTCGCATACGCCTCCGCCAAAGTATTTTGCGGCGGGGAAGTTTAGCTTGCCTCCCTCTGATTTTAGTCGCGCAATAGCCCCTGCGGCCTTTTGTCCTATTGGCAAATTAGCGAAGTTTTGCGCGACTTTTTGATAGTACTCGATAGCGGCTTCGTTTTCGAGAACGTATTCCTGATCAAGCGCAAGACTCATCGCGGCCTCGGCGCCTGCGGGCGTCGTCGCGTACTCGTCGACAAAAGCGATAAGATCGTCGGAGTATTTTTCTTGCGCCTTTTGAAGAACTGATTGTTTCGGTTGCGGTTGCGCGGAGGCCACGGCGTAGAATTCCGCCACAATCAAACGGTGTTTGACGAGAGCTTTGACATTGTCGCTTACTTCGTCGCCGCAAGCTTCCTCGAGCGCGGCAAGTTTTTTCGCTCCTTGCGGGTAGAGTCCGGATTGAACGCCGCTGTAGATCACGTTGACAGCTTGCGAGAGCATATTATCTCGTTCCGCCGGATTGTTTTCCGCGATATTCAGAAGCAATTCGACCGTCTGATCGCAAACGTTGGCGTAATTATCCGGAGTCGCTTCGTCGAGTTTTTGGAACGCTTCGTTTAATTGAGCTCCATATTCGCCGAAGTCTGCCGCTGTTTCAGTTCCCGCGCTTGCCGCGTCGACGGTTGGGAAGAATATCGACGAAGCGGAGACGGCTCCAGTCGCCTGACCGAACGCTTCGCCGACGGGTAGACCTAGTATTTTCCAAACGTCGCCGACTTTAACAAGATCTCCGACGAATAGTTGCTGATTTTGAGACGCGTCGTCCCCTTTTAATACGACAATCGCGGCATTGTAATAGATCGTCAGGTCACTTGAGGAACCATTTCCTGCCGGAATAGTCGCGGGAAGAGACGTATTGAAGGCTCCCCAGCGCGCGTCGACGGGCATTTTTAGCGTCTTAACAAGCGTCTTAAAATTCGTTTCGTTTGCCGATTGTATTTCTTTTTGGACTTCGGTCGCCAGAACTCCCGTTAACCCAAGAGTTTTAACGTCCTCTTCAGAAAGCGCGACGCGTTGAAATCGGGCGTAATCGTTGTTGACGAGCGCGGCGACGATTTCCTGCGCGGCTTCTTCGGGAGAGAGAACGGTCCATGCGGCGATTGTTTTGTCGGCGGCCAGCGTTCCGCGACGAGAACCAGCCGTGTTGAACCAACGCGCTTCTTTGCCAAGGACGTCTCTATAGACTTCGCGTCCGTTTTTGTAGAAACGTATTTGTTCGACGCTTGCTTTTTCTCCTTGTTTGGTTGGGACGGGAGCGCACCAGGCTCGAAGCAATGTCGCGCCGTCGGGTTTATACAAAGCGACGCCTTGATATGAGCCTTCTTTGAACGATTTAACCTTGCAGTTAGGCGTTTCTTCTTGTGTTGGCGTATCGACGTCGACTTCCGCCTGAGTCGGGACCCTGTTTAGAATATGTTCGGGTTTGTACTGTTGCGCAAAAACTGCCGAACAAGCGACAAGGAAACCGAGCGCCAACGTAATATGCTTGACGCGCGAGGAATAGACGACAAGACGTTGTTTTAGTTGCATTAGCATAAGCTCCTTACTTAGTAACGCCGTTATGAACGTTATAATCTAACATAGTGCGCTCGGCTTTTAAAGCTTCGCATGTTGGAGGAAAAGGCCCTTGTTATCTCACGACTTTAGCCCGTCGACTCACTGTTCGGCGGGCTCTGTAACTATTAACGGTTTATCCCTGATTGACGCGACTTCATTTTACCGCGCGAGTGGAGCCGAAAATTTTTGAACTTGCCGAGCGAACTAAATTCGAATCTGGCTTTTCGACTATGACTTGATTTTTTTGCTTGTTTCGCTGCGTATGGACGTTTTGATTCTCGTGAACTTCTATTCTCTCCAGCGACCGGACCTGCGGAACAGCGTTTTTCCGTTGTGATTGCGCCTGAAGAACTTTCGCATTATTTGCCGTTTGACGCTCGTAGCCTACCGAACGGACGTTTGACGCTCTTGAGGTTACCCCAACCGCGTTTTGAACGTTAAAGACGCGTCTATGCAAGGAGAAATCGTCGCGCGCGCCTCTATTGATCGGGAGTGTCGGAAGCGCCTGACTTCCTTGCGTCGGGGAAGAGTCGTACTGTTCAACGTCGTAGACTGCCGAAGAGTATACGCCCGCCGGATGGGAATTCGCATAACCGTTTTGCGATTGTTCATAGTTCCATCCGTCGTTTTGACAACAGTAATTCCTCCCGGAATAACCCTCGCAATTGTCGTTGCATCCGCCTATGTAGTCTCCGCATATAGTGCATGGGTTACAGGCGGTTTTTGGGGGGCGAGGGGCGCAACCGCAATCAGGGAATATCCCGTCGGTGAATTCGCAATAAATCCATCTGAACGGCGAGAAGGCTGCGTCTAACAATCCGCCGACGCTTCCGCAAGGGGCGAGACCGCACCCCCTGCAACAGCCTGCGTCGCAACCCCCTAATCCGCAACTAAAAGACGCCCCGCAACCAACGTCGCAAGAAGGAACGTCGAGCGACGAAACGTCGCAAGTCGGCGCATACGAAGAAGTTGGAATGTCGCAGGCGGGAACGCATGCCCCAGAACCATACTGAGCGAAAGCGTTTGCAACGCCGAGCGACAAGAACAGAGCCGCCGTAAGCGCGGAAATATTTTTCCAATTATTATTCATGTTGACCTCTGACAAGTGGAGAAGCATCGTTACTCTTAAAGCGCCGGGGTTCCCGGCATTTGAAAACGGTTTGCAACCGAGACCTTAGGAAGATCTTTTACAAACACCCGTTTCTCAGCTACTTCACTTATCGACAAACAGAGGTTGTATAATTAGCAAAAATGGAGTAATTGTTATTATATACCTATTTTAGCGCTTTAAACTATACATCGACCGTAACGGTTTCTTGCGTTCTGACTGACGGTTGAAACAGTAATGTTGGTTCTGTATACTGTAGGAGCAACCCGACGTGAGGATACCTAATATTTCCGATTTAGGAAAGAACAAAATTATAAATATTCTTTTTTTTTCGAGTACTTTTTATGCATTGTAAAATTGTGTTTGCTCCTGTTGTATTTTTTGCGTTTTACTTTGGCGCGACTACGCAAATAAAGGAGATATCCGAGACACATTTTTCCGATCGAGCGTTCGGAGAAGAGAATGCGGCGTTCTGTTTTTCCTTTCCAGGGGAGAATTGGTTGATATCTCCTCCCGACGAAAACATTCCTTTTTCGATGGACAACAGCGTTAAAGGGATCGGCTTTGTTTTAACGATAGACGAGGAAAGCGTTACTTTTGAAGATCGATTTCGGGGGGTGAAGGGGGTTTTTTCTCGTCAAGTCGGGGCAGGAATCGTCTTTTTGCCACCTGTCGTTCCCGACATTGCCGAACGTTTTTGCCGTAGCGTTCAACTTGTTAAGGGGAATGAAGATCATATATGGCTCGTTAACGGAGACGAAATTTCGGGAGCTTTAGTTCGTATGGATTCGCGACGTCTTTTGATACGAACGTTTGACGTCGATTTGATTGTGCCGAGATATAAAGTCCGCGCTATTTGTTTTGGAACTAATGGATCGCCATAATTCCGGTTTGAATGATTTCTTAGCATATTTCCAAACGTTTTAAGCTTTTTGGGAAAGGTCGTAATTTTGAGCGTAATTCTTCACGATCCGTTTGTTATATTGTTGGCAAGTTTGTTAGTTGTCGTCGGCTCGATTGTTTTTTTACGCATCGGCGCGTTTCTTTCTCTCCTTGCGGGCTCTTTAACGGTTAGTTTTTGGACTTCATTGGTTAGCGACGATTCCTTCGATCTTGTCCATAACGTAACTCGCGTGTGCGAAGCGATGGGAACGACAATCGGAAAGATAGGCGTTTTGATTCTTTTGGGGACAATTGTCGGTAAATTTATGACAGACAGCGGAGCCGCCGATCGTATTGTGTTGTCGTGTCGTCAACTTTTGGGAGCGCAAAGAGTTCCCGCCGCGCTCGCTGGAAGCGCTTTTATTCTTTCAATTCCGGTTTTTTATGACGCGACGTTTTACCTCCTTTTGCCGCTGGCAAAGTCGGTTTACCGCGCATATCGGAAAAATTACGTTCTTTACCTTCTTGCGGTTGGACTTGGCGCGACTATTTCTCATACGACAATCCCTCCGACTCCCGGTCCGATTGCCGTTGCAGAAGCGTTTCATATTCCTCTTGCGACGTCGTTGAAGATCGGTTTAACCGTTGGTTTTTGCCTTCTTCCAGTTGTTTTGTTTTTGGCATGGCTTTTAAATAAGACGTTGCCTAATCCCAAAGTAGATTCTAACGTTCTTCGAGAAATGGGAATTGATTCTGAGAACGAAAAATCTTTGACGGAAGCTTCTTCGGATATTGATAATTCGTTGGTCGAGAAGAGTCTCCCGTCTCTGTGGCTGTCCTTCGCGCCAATTCTCTTACCGGTTGTCCTGATTGCCGTCGCCTCTATCGTGGAGGCGCGTTTGGGTAAGACTTTGTCGGGAGAAGCAACTCCGGCGTGGCGATCGGTCGTCGCTTTACTGGGTAGCGCAAACGTCGCCTTGGGAATAGCCGCTTTGTTTGCCGTTTTTCCGTTAATTTGGTCCAAAAAACTGCGAACGACTCGTTCTCAGTTAGAAGAAAAATTGAACGTCGCGTTAATGAGCGCCGGAATGATCGTTATGATTACCGGAATCGGCGGTTCCTATGGCGAAATGTTGCGCGCGACCGGCATAGGAGAGCGAATCAAAGAATTATTTGCAACAAACGGAGGTCTTAGCGGCGTGATGGTTCTCACGCTGGCTTTCTTTTCCACGGCTTTGCTAAAATCCGCTCAGGGGTCAAGCACGACGGCTATGATCACCTCGGCCGGAGTTTTTTCCGCAATGGGACTGAACAGCGAAACGTTAGGCTTTAACATTGGTTATCTGGCTTCCGCCATTGGCGTAGGCTCCTGCGTTGCCAGCTGGATGAACGACAGTGGTTTTTGCGTTTTTGCGAGATCGTCTGGCGTTTCGGAAATTGACAGCTTGAAAGTTTGGACTGTTGGCACAGGCTTGTTGGGCGTCTTCGGCTTCGTTATTACGCTTGTTATGAGCCAGGTTTATCCAATGGTTTGAGATTGCGTCGAACCAAATGTCGACG
>CAMZEO010000244.1 GCA_947305735.1 uncultured Planctomycetales bacterium
CGAAGAACCCGTAGCCTTCAAGTTGAGCGACCTTCGCGACTACGACTGTTCTAAAAACTCCCCGTTTCCTCAATCAAGCGTAATCAATACCGACAAATCAACATACGGAATCACTCCGCAAACAGCGATCTCCGCAGGCGAGGATTACCTGCGCGACGGAAAAATTGCCATTGTTGTCGTCGCGGGTGGACAAGGCACGCGCCTAGATTTTCCACATGCCAAAGGCGTCTATCCAATCGGACCTCTTTCCAACGCGACCCTCTTCCAAATTCACGTCGAACGTATACGCGCTATGCAGAGAAAATACGACGTTCGACTGCCGTTTTGTATTCAAACAAGCCACGCAACACATCATGAAAATATTGATTTTTTCAGAGACAACGACAATTTTGGTCTTAACCCGGACGAAGTCCTCATCTTTTGTCAAGGCACAATGCCTTCTGTGGACTTTGCTTCGGGTAAAATCCTTCTATCCGGCAAAGCTCAAATCGCGCGAAGTCCGAATGGACATGGCGGAATGCTTGAGGCGATTAATTCGCCTCGACCCGATTCGTCCTTGCCAGTCGCACGCGAAAAGGGGATTTTAGCGGAGCTCAAATCGCGCGGAATCGAAGAAATCTTCTATTTCCAGATAGACAACCCTATTGTCGATATTTGCAGTCCCGAGTTTATCGGTTATCACGTTCTGAACAAGTCCGAATACTCTTCGCAAGTTATTCGCAAAAAAAACCCGAAAGATCGCGTTGGCAATGTTGTCAGAATCGGCGGAAAGCTTCACGTCATTGAATACAGCGATCTTCCGGATGAAGTCGGCGCCCGTCGTAAACCTGACGGATCGCTTGCAGTCTGGGCCGGTTCTATAGCGGTGCATATGATGAACATCGATTTTCTTCGAAGGAACGCTTCATATTCGAGTTCTCTACCTTTTCACCTTGCTAAGAAGAAAGTTCCATATATTGTTGTCGATAAAGAAGCAAAGGGAGATGACGGTAAACCTCTTTACGGAACAGAGATTAAACCGGACGCTCCAAATGCGATAAAGTATGAAAAATTCATTTTTGATCTCCTTCCGTTGGCCAATAACCCTATAGTCGTCGAGATTGACGAAGACACGGGTTTTGGACCACTTAAGAATCATCCTCGGGAGACAAAGGATACCCCCAAAACGGTGCGGGAACATCTGACGGGACTCTACAAGCGCTGGCTTTCTCATCTTGGCATAGAGGTGGTCGCCCCTGCGTTGGTTGAAATATCTCCTCTCTTCGCCAACAGTTGCACGGAACTTGCGGCTCGTTTGAAAGAGCTTGATATGTTTCCTTCCAACGGAGTCATTACCGAATCGGCATATTGGAACGAGGATCTCGTAAAGTAGAGCGCCCAACTTAATCGAACCAGCGATCATTTTAACAAAGCGCCGGATCGTTTTAGACGTTTTTCGCTTTGAGATGTTCGCGCAAACTTTTTTTGATTCGTCCTTCCTCCATAGTTTCAAATAAGCCATGCCAAATTATTCCACGCGCGAAATTGTAACCGCCCAGCCCGCTCAATCTCCCGGTAGTCATGGGAAGCCCTCTAAGAGGACTACCAAAAAAAGGATAATTACTCGTTCTCACGCATTCTGGTACCACTTCTGTCAAGGCGCGCTTTATGTGTTGTTAAAAATACTGTTTCGCATTAAATACATAAATTCTCAAAACGTTCCCAAAAAGGGAGCGACTTTACTCGTTTCAAACCATCAAAGTTTCCTCGACCCGCCTGCAATTGGATGCGGCTATTTCCGTATGACGAATTTCTTGGCGCGCAAAACGCTGTTTAAATTCAAACCGTTTGGAAAATTAATTGATTCAGTCGACGCAATTCCTCTCGAAACGCAAGGATTAGGATTTCAAGGAATAAAAGAAACGATTCGAAGGCTCAAAAATGATGAAGCCGTGCTTATTTTTCCCGAAGGAAGCAGATGCTTTGACGGAGAATTGGCGCCCTTTACCTCCGGATACGCAACTTTAGCGGTCAAATCTAACGCCACTATCGTCCCGGTCGCTATTGCCGGCGCTTTTGAGGCGTTTCCGCGAACAAAGAAGTTCCCGTCGCCATTTAAGCCGCCTGTGAAGGTCGAGTATGGAATTCCAATTACTCCGGAAGAGTACTCTGGTAAAACAGACGAAGAAATCTGTCGAATTGTGGAAACTCAAATAAAAAAAATCTTTGAAAGAATTAGACGACGATCTTCTTAGATAGGTTGTCGTCTTTAACGCCTCTAATATCCTTTTTTTGGGGAAACGAGTCATGGCTAAATTTTTATCTGTTTTCAACTCTTTGTTTTTCTCAGGTTTTCTTTCGCTGTTGCCCGCCGTTTTGGCTCAAGAACGAGTAGCTTTGATTGAACCCGCAAACAATTCAGCCACCGTAGTAAACGTTCTTGATTTTGGGGCTATTGGCGACGGTCAGACGGATAACACCGAGGCCTTCCAAAAAGCGCTTAATTCGCTTAGACCCTCCGGAGGTTCAGTTGAAGTTCCTGTTGGACAGTATCGGTTTTCCGGTAGCCTCACAGTGCCGCAAAGCGTTACTTTGCGAGGATCATGGAACTCTGTTACCGCCCATAATGGTTGCAGAGATCGCGGGCTTCCCAAACCGACCGACGACGGAGTTACTTTCATCGTCGTCGGTAATCCGGGAAACGCGGACGCGGAAGCATTCATTACGCTTAATACCAACAGCGTTTTGCAAGGGGTCGTCTTATATTGGATTGATCAGAAAGACAACGACGCTCCTACGCCGTATCCCTGGGCAATTAGGATGCGAGGAAAAAACCCGGCGATCGTCGACGTTGAATTACTAAATCCTTATCAGGGAATCGACGCGTCAAGCAACGAACGCGCGTTGATACGCAACGTCCACGGTCAGCCCCTGTATTGCGGAATCTATGTTGACAAGATTTACGATATCGGACGCATAGAAAACGTCCATTTCAATCCATGGTGGAGTATGAAACCTAAGTTATTCCAATGGCAGATGGAAAATGGACGAGCTTTTGTTTTCAAAAGAACAGATTGGCACTACGTCCTAAATACGTTCTGCTTTGGTTATAACGTCGGCTACGAATTTGGCGGAAGCGAAGCGGGGCTTTGCAACGGCAATTTTCTGGGAATAGGCGCCGATTCTTGCCACACGTCAGTTCTTGTAGAACAAAGCGCGGCGTTCGGAATTCTTATTACTAACGGCGAGTTTGTCGCTATGAAGGGTGAAAACCCGACAGAGGTCGTTGTTGGAAAGAATAACGCTGGCTCCGTTCGCTTTTCAAATTGCGCTTTCTGGGGACCGAGCGAACAAATTGCCAGAATATCGGGCCGCGGAATGGTTGGTTTCAGCGATTGCGAATTCTGTCAATGGGATCGTCAGAATTCGGGGAAACCTGCAATTCTTGTCGACGGCGGGTCAATTATGATTCGAGGTTGTAATTTTCAGGAAAATAAAAAACAAGTTCATTTGGATTCCACGACCTCGCGAGCCATCATTACGGACAATTTTGTTCGCGGAGAACTCAGAATAGAGTCTCAATGTAAAAATGTAAGAATTGAAGGAAATATCGGTTCGTCTTCCCGATGACAGTTTTTCCGGAAACGCAGTGAGAAAAGGTCTCGGAAAAACGCTTTTTTGTCGAGACCTTCAAAATATTTGCACCATTCTTTTTGAAATATCATATAATTTCGCGACCTCGCCACACGATTTTTTCAAAAATCATACGTCCAGTCTTAAAAGAATTGCCGTCCAGAATCCCCATTTCTCCATATGCCGCAAATTGGACTCTAAAAATTAGAAAATCGGCGCGCTTTCCAAGTTCGAGAAAATCGCCGTTGCCAGAGCTATACGACGGCGCTCCAAGGAGTCGCGCCGGGCGAGTTGTCGCGAGAGGATAGACTTCAGAGATATCCAAATTCTCTATCGACGCAAGATTCGCAACGCCGGTTGAAATAGGAAACGAAGCGCAAGCCAAAAGATTAGGATCACCGGCCAAAGTAACCTTGCCATTAGGTTGAATTTCAAAATCGCAAAGTTCCATCGAATACTTCCCGGGGGGAAAACCGGCGAGAGGCGACTGATCGCTAATGAGAATCAAACGGTCGAGCCCCTTCGTTCTGACAATAGCGCGAACCAATTGCGGAGAAATATGGAATCCGTCAACAATGATGCTTGCAAACAAACGATCGTCGGCAAGTTGTCCAAAAAAATAATTTTCCCACTTAGGCAAAAGATGCCTTGTCGCATTGCTCAAATGAGTTGAGAGAGAGGCTCCAGCGCAAACGGCCTCGTTTAATTGTTTACCAGTCGCGTTAGTGTGTCCGATGGCGACAAGAACCCCTTGAGAACGAAGATAGCGAATAAAACCATCGGCGTCAGAGTATTCAGGAGATTTGCCTGTATCTGAAAGGAATGGCAAAGGATACAAGGTTACAATCTTTACTAATCCGTCGCACACCCTCTGAATATTGTCGAACAATTCGCGCGAATAGGAAACGCAATATTTCTTGGGATGCGCGCCTATTGCGCCTTCTGCTAGGGAAATAAAAGGTCCTTCAAGATGAATTCCCCACGCTATCGACGCGTATTCGGGATTGTGATCAATGGCGTTTTTAATAGTCCGAGCCGCCTGGATCATTACTTGAGGAGCATTCGTTGTCAGCGTTGGACAGATACGAAAAACTCCGTCGCGGAGCATTTTTTTTAAAACAGACGTTACTCCTTCTTCAGATAACTTCGAGGAAGAAAACTCGACTCCATTGGCTCCATTAACCTGAATGTCAAAGAATCCCGGTCCGACAAACGGAATGTCACCGCAGGCTTTGGTAAGGGATTCTACAGACTGAATCGTCTCGTCGGCAACGTTAATGCGAACAACCTCGCGCGTATCGTAACGACGAGCAACATATGAATGAAAATCTTTCGACATCTGACGCTCTGTAGCAATTTAAAGACGACAATCTATAACTCAAACGCTCTTGGATTATAGCATATTTCTTCAAAAAAAAGAGGTTCATCTTGATGCGTTTTTAACTCAATATTTCGTCTGGGAAGAAGTTCATAATCACAAAAAACTTAACAGGGCCGATAATCGTGCTCTAACTAAAATTCTAACGGCTACTGGCAACTCAAGTCTCCCTCGAACGGAACGGACAAAGAACTTAAAATACAGGTTTTTCAAGTCAAGGCTTATTGCGCTTGAAAACTATTTCGATTTGAAATATATTCTTTCATATCGGCGCGTCGGCGGCTTGCGTTCAGTCCATATAGATGCAGAACAAACCGGATAATTAAAAATACTTACGATTTTAAGGGAAGAATGTGAAGGATTCTGCAAGAATGTTTCGGCGCCAAGTAACGCAAATTCCATTTTTCTGTTTTTCTCTCCTTGAAAAAAAACGAGGACGAGCGATAAAATGACTGAGACAAAGGCAGGTAGACAATTTAGCTTTGGAGTTTTTATTACCGCTTTTCTTATTGGCGGAAGTTTTGTATTCTTTGCGACGCCTATGCTTCCTTTCACGTTCGTCCATCACAGAAATGATGGTAATTTGATTCAAAAAGGAAAGAATCCTTTCCATGAACAAGAATTTGAGCATGAAGACGAACATGAACTTGAACACAAGCATGAACGCGAACGCGAACACGAACACGAACATGAACATGAAGAAAACCATGCGCTCGCTTTGGACGTGCAGGCGCTTGCCAATATTGGCATAGAGCCTGGCGAATCGGGAATGCTTACGCTAGTCCCTTCTGATTATACGAAAAAGTTCTCTTTTCCGGGAGTTGTCCGATACAAACCAGGACGATCTCTTA
>CAMZEO010000245.1 GCA_947305735.1 uncultured Planctomycetales bacterium
TGACGTATATTGAGATGAAGACTAGGTTTTATAAGATGGTAAAAACGTTTCGGCTCCCCCCACAACCAAGTTTAACATTTTCTTCATCTCTTTCCTCCGGAACTGATAAAACGTGAAAAAGCTCTGTTCTTACATGGTCGAGAATCATTCGCGACGACCGAGAACAAAGCGACGAAGTCAAACGCAAATAAACGTCGTTTGGGGAATTGTTTGTCAACACCCCTGGTCATTCTATCGGATTTAAAAAACGAACGCAAACACAATTTGCAAAAAAAATGATTTTTGTGTAAAATTTTTTTGCGCGGCGCGTCCGCACAATTGGAACTGCGCGACGTCGTTGCGCAAGTATGCTAATTAAATCGTTTTCAGCGCGAGGAATTCGAATAAAAGGCAGGAGAATCAAGATGAAAAGTATTTTTCGGAGTTATAATTTTGCGCTTGTCGTCGCGACGTTTGTCGCGTTTTGCTCGACGACGCGCGCGGAAGTTTGGACGACCCCCGCTCCGGAAGGGCAGGGAATTGAAAACGCGTATCGCGTTCAGGTCGACGGAAAGGACGTCGCGATCTACCGCTCGTTCGATCAGGAGAAAGATAGCGGCGAGTACTATTTCGCTACGTTTGAATTTACTGGAAGCGTCGAAATCAAAATAACCGCGCCCTGGGCGCTCGACAAGGCGACGGTCGCGCCCGAACGATTCGGCGTGAAGATTGCCGAACAGTCGGAAAAGGAAGTTGCGCTAACCGCCGACAAGCCGTTCCAGATTTCGTTCGAGCCCAACGGCCATGTCAAGCCGCTCATGCTCTTCGGCCTCGCGCCTGAAGAAAACGCGCCGAAAGAGGGCGATCCGAACGTCGTCTATTACGGCCCCGGCGTCTATAAGCCGGACATGATCGAATTACGCGACAACCAAACGCTTTACGTCGCCGCGGGCGCGGTCGTTAACGCCGGCGTTCACGCTCAGGGCAAGAATATCACTATTTGCGGACGCGGCGTTATCGCCGGAACCGAATGGGAGCGCTTTAAAGGACCGGGCAGTTTCATTATTCACGGAACGGGGTGCGAGAATCTCACGATTCGCGACGTCGTTCTTCGCGATCCGTGGAGCTGGACGTGCGTTCTTTCGGGGTGCGACGGCGCGACGATCGACGGTCTGCGCATTTGCGCGTCGAATATGATCAACGACGACGCGCTCGATCTCTGCAATACGAAAAACGTCGTCGTCAAGAATTGTTTCTTCCGCGCTCAGGACGATTCGATCGCCATAAAAGGACTCGGCGGTCAGGCGTGCGAGAATATTCGTATCGAAGACTGCGTTTTCTGGACTGATCGCGCCAACATTTTCCGCGTCGGATACGAATGTCAGGCGGAAGCGATGCGCAATATCGTCGCCAAAAATATCGACGTGCTCGGATACAGCGTCAACTATCGCGCCCCCGAAGAATATTGGTCAAACACGATTATCTGGCTGCAGCCGAATCAGGAAATGCTCATGTCCGACTGTCATTTTGAGGATTTCCGCATTCGCGCCAACGGCGCGAACACGATTCTGCTCGAGGCCAAGCCGATGAGCTGCAGTTACGGAAACTTCAAAGACCCGATTCCAGGAACGCTGGAGAATTGCTCTTTGAAGAATTTTAGCGTCTACGGCGAAAAGGGCGATTTCTTCGGGTATATCTATATTCGCGGCGAGTCGGAAAAGAGCCATGTCAAAGGACTGACCGTCGAAAACGTCAATTATTTCGGCGAGAAGATTACCAAAGATTCCGACCGCGTCTTTATCGGCGATTTTACGGAAGATATTGTCGTTGAATAATTTGCGTTATAATCATGACGCAAATTTTGCGGATCGACAAAGCGTCGATTCGCGCGTTTTTGTCATGTCCGGCGTCGCGTCGCTTTTTTTTGGACGCGGCGCCGGATTTTTTTCACGGAATAGGCGTCGCCGATTGGAAGAATTTACATAATTACTATTCAATAACGTCAAGACAAATGAACAAGACTGACGTTAATGGCGGAATGCGAAGCGAAGACGCGCGGAAGAGCAACGTTCGACCCGCGCGGCGAAGCCTGGACGACAAGATCACCCTTAGCAAAGGATACTAACTATGATTATCAGTTGCGCTTTTTGGACGTGTGTTCTCGTCATTATTTGTCAGGCGTTAGCGGGGAGGAACTTGAGTTTTCCGACGTTTTTAAGACGAGTTTTAAGGCTTCGATTATCGCCGGAATCCTCGGAGCGCTGGCAACAGCGCCAATGGAGAGCGTCGAGCTTATTCTCGTAACGAAAGCTGTTCTTTCCATACTGACGACAACTGTCGTGGTGCTGTTCGTTTGCACCACCGACGTTAGGACGGTCGTTAAGATCGTCTTAACCTATTCGGCAGTGCAAATTGTAGTCGCGCTGACGATGATCTTCTTGCTCCCAATGCTTGGCGATTAAGGAGCGACATTTTGTTCCGGTCTTTTGTTTCGGCGTTCGCGCGACGGACGCCGAACCGTTTATTATGGTTCCATAGAGATTGTTAAGGCGCTTGGAGAAATGAAGGTATTGCTGATTATCGCGTACATATTCTTCCTTGTAATCTACGCCGTCGGTCCGGTCATCCTGCTCCTGAAACGCCAGGCGGACGCGGCGGGTGGAAAGAAGAAGCTGTGGAAGACGTATCTGGCGCTCTTTTGCGCGGGCGCGTTTTCGACCGTCTTCGCATACGGAATTGAACGCGGTCTGAGCGCGCTCGTATCGCCTGATCCGGAAACGACGTCAGGCGCTTTTTTTGAGGCGTTTATTGTCGCCAGCGCGACCGAAGAGACGTTGAAATTTATCCCGCTGATATTGTTCGTATATTGGAGCGATCGTTTTACGCGTTACGCGCGCGGCGCGTCGTTCGCCGCCTTTATTTCGCTCGGGTTCGCCTTTGTCGAGAATATCCTTTACGTTCTTTCAGGCGCGTCCGCGGAAGGCTCGTTTGTAACCGCGTTCTTACGCGCGTTTACGTCGATACCGGGACATTTCGCGTTTTCGATCGTCATGGGGTATTTCGTCGCGCTCGCCGTGCTTGGCAAGACGAAAGGGGAGAATATCTTTCGCTCCGGCTCGGGGTTCGCGTCGGCTTCGCCGGAACGAAAAAAGCTGTTCTATAAGAGGATGACCTGCGCGCTTGGCGCGGCGATCGGCGTTCATGGAATCTACGATTTTCTGCTCATGTTCGCCGCCGTCCCCACGCAATTGCGCGGACTCTCGGTCGTCTTATGGCTCGTGTTGTTCGTCGCGCTTTACTACGTCGCCAACGAGATTGTGGAAACGCTGAAAAGGAAAGACCTGACGATCAAAGAAGCCGCTCGTTCCAAGAAAGACGATCTCTACCATATTCGCGTCCGTTGACTCTGCCGTCCGACGCGGTTCCCGAAAAGAAAGCCGCCCCGAACGAATACCTTTTGTCGGTTCGTTCGGGGCGTCGCATGTTTCATGCAGGGCAAAAGGTTAAGAAAGCGATCTGTTCTTTTGGGTTTCTCGATGAATTTGAATATCGACGGCATAGTCTTCGGTTCTTATTTCATAGAGTTTCTCGGGCAAGCCGTAGACGTTGACGCTTTGGTGACTTGTAGAAAACGCGTTGTCTTCTAAGTAATTAGGATTGCCAAACATCAACGACTCTAAATCGTGAGTAAACGTTTCGTTCCATGCGTTTGATTTCTTGATTAATTGCTCAATATACTTCACAAGTCCAAGATCGTTGATATTTTCCGTGGCGTCGTCTGGCATGACGACGATCAGATAGTCGCGGGCTCTGCTTATAGAAACATTGATAATATTGGGCTTGTTCAAAAACATCTCTTTGGATTTTGAAATCATTGGCGGCGGGTTGAATACCGCTACAATGATATCGCATTCGTCGCCCTGAAAGCCGTGAATTGTCCCAACCTGAACATCAACTTCAAGAGGCATCGTTTCTGACGCCAACAGTTTGTCTATTAAATCCGCTTGAGCGCGATATGGCGAGATAACTCCTATTTTGAATGATCTTCCATGATTTGCCCTTGCAATTGACCTGGCAAGATGGGAAACAAACTCGTATGTAAAGAGCGCGGAGTAAATCTGATAGGAACTGCTGTGCTGAAGTCTTTTAGCTCGATAAATACTTTCATACTTACTGACGGGAAACTTGACGATGTTCAACGGCTTGATTGTTAAATCGTCGTCAAGATTAAGCGGTTTCCGACTTTCCGACGAACGATGATGTTTCAATATTCCATCGTATGCGAACGCGCTGAAGACGTTCCCAATTTCGGGCACGCTTCTATATTGCGTGGTGAGAAGTTCGACTTTATACTGATGTGGAACTGTATTTGGGTTTTCAAAAGAGTCTAAACGTACCAACTTGTAAATGTTTTCGTTTTTCCATAGATCTACCGAGACAATTGGCTCAATTTGGAACGGATCGCCCGCGATAATAAACTTTTGAGGCGTTTTTTTGTAGAGAACGTAAATTATGTTCGCGATTGGAATCATGGAGGCTTCGTCAATAACGACGAAGTCCCACTCGAGTTCATTCAGATCAATACGACTTCCATTTTTCATGAAGTGATCGTAAGGGAACCGGGCGATTGTCGTTACCGTTACGTTTTTGCGAAGCGCCTGTATGTCAAACGTCCTTTCCTTGAAAACGGGACTCTGTTCAATTGTCTCGTCGACGGTTCCCCCGAATCGAATCAGCCATTCTTCGTAGGCGCGATTGTTGCCCATCGCCTCCATAATTTTGCGAACCAGAACGTCCGCCGATTTGTTCGTAGGAGTCAGAACAAGAACTTTACAATCTTTGTTTTCCTCCATCAGCGGTATGAGCGTATTCTTTGCCAAATAAGTAGTTTTACCTGTTCCAGGAGGGCCGAAAACGAATTCGATATTCTTGCAGAGATTGGCGCGCATATCGAAGTCGTCGGCATAATTGAACTCGCTGAACTTGTCTCGTAGTTCTTCCAGAATGAACGCGGGACTCTTGACGTCGATTTTCGCTTCTGTAACTGACTTTAGGTCAAGTCCTCTGATTTCCGCATTACTTCTAAGTTTTACGCGCAACGTATACGATTGAACGCTGGCAGCTTCAATAACGACAGACTTTTGCCCGTTAGCTGTGCAGAGAACAAGAGAAATGTCGGTAAGATCTTCGATAAACTGAGGTATATATCGACTTGGATGTTTGAGAAGAAGCGTTCGTTGCGTATCCGGCGCTCGTTCGACTTTTGCAAAATTAATCGATACTTTCTTAACGTTGGAGTTTGATTCGTCGCTACTGAGGCTTTCGAGTTCAAGAAGCGCTTTAAACCAGCCGTAAGAGTATTTTGGAAACAGCAACGCACTCGACTGTAAATCGCCAAGGTGTTTATTCTTTTGGTATTCCAATTCAATTCTTTGATTCATACGCTCAATGCGCTGTTCGTAATCGACTATACGTGGTAAAAACTCGTCTTGATCTAGTTCTGTTTCTAGTTCTATCGTATCGAAAGGTTCGGCAAATGCCGTTGTCCTGTTTTGGCTATCGTCGTTGCGATCAACACTGGGAGTGGTATTATAGTGTTTTGGGTGAGAGATATTTTTGACGTCTGCTTCTCTTTCTGACGAATCTGTGTAATCTTTGTTCGTTACACCTTCATTAGATTGCGTGAAGTTGCTTTTCTGCCTGAATGATTGATGATGTTTTTGTTCTTCTTTTTCTAATGATTTCGTGAGTAATTGAAGGGCTTTTTCTGGTGAGATGCCCGCGTTATTTGCTATACTCATTAATTTTCTAGCAATTTCTGCATTTTTTCGT
>CAMZEO010000246.1 GCA_947305735.1 uncultured Planctomycetales bacterium
AAATGGTACAGGGCAAGGGCATGAAAGTTCTTTCCAACGTTATTTTGATCATTCGCGTTTCCATGGATGCTTCTTATTCCAACAATGTCGTTGCCAACGCCGACGCGTCGCAAGAAAACGCGCCGCGAATCATTTTCTCCATTCTCATTCCCGTCTATAATGAACAAGCCTACCTGGCGCTCGTTGTGGAACGGGTGTTAGCCGCTCCACTTCCTGTTGGCGTCGAAAAGGAACTGGTTTTAGTCGACGACTGCTCCACGGACCGTTCTTCGGAAATTATAAAAGAACTCGTCGAAAAATATCCCGAGAGAATTAAAGCGTTTCGGCAGCCCAAAAATCAAGGAAAAGGAGCCGCTATCAGGCGCGCGATCAAAGAAATGACGGGCGACTTCGCCATCATTCAAGACGCCGACCTCGAATACGATCCCAACGAATATTCTCTCGTGCTTGCGCCCCTATTGGACGGTCGCGCCGACGTTGTTTACGGATCAAGATTCGCGACGCGCGAGACGCGCAAAGTACTTCAGTTCCACCATAAATTAGGCAATCTATTCCTTACCTACCTATCCAACTTTACTACTGGTCTGGACTTAACAGACATGGAAACTTGTTATAAGGCGTTTCGAGCCGACGCGCTTAAATCAATTCCTATACGTTCCAATCGTTTTGGAATCGAGCCGGAAATCACCGCAAAAATTGCAAAACGCGGCTGGACCGTCTACGAAGTTCCAATCAGCTACAACGGGAGACGGTATTCTGAGGGAAAGAAGATCGGGTGGAAAGACGGCGTGAGCGCTATTCGTCTCATCTTAAAATACTGGTTTATCGACGACAGTTTCTACGACGAAGACGATGACTCCGATTCCGCCCAAAGCGTCGAACATTCGAAAAACTTTGGAAAAACGCTTGTGAAACGCGCGACTCCCTACCTGGGATTGAGAACGCTGGAACTTGGAGCAGGACTTGGCGCGATATCGAGATTCCTTCCTCAAAAAGAACGGCTGACCGTTACGGAGACGGATAAGCGTCGGCTTAAGTTTTTACGAGCCTCCTACGAGGGAAACGCGGTCGTCGACGTAGCCGAACTAAACCTCCAAAGCGGCGACACCACGTTGACCGCCAACGACGAACGTTCCTACGATTCGATAGTCTGTTTTAACAGAGCAACGACGCTGGACGTCGAAAACGCGGAAACGCTCGAGCGCGTAAAGAAGTTTCTTGTCCCCGATGGTCGTTTGATCGCCGTTCTTCCGGCCAAACAAAGAAGTAGAAATAACGACAAGACTCAGGGATACTCAAAAAACGAGATTCGCGAACTTCTGGAAAAAGCCGGATTCCGCATTGAGAAATTATCTTCTTTCGCTTCTATCGAGCGTCTGTTTCTCAAGCGCGATCCTAAGAGAACGTCCCAACTTGGTTTTAAAACGTTCGACGCCTTGTTGCCGCGTTCAAACTGGATGAACGCGTTTATTAAACCAACGCGTTTTTTTGTCGTTGCGTCCGTGAAAAAAGAGTAGTCAGAAGAAAAAGCAAAACGTCCCGCGCGAAAACTTTAAAGTACTCCTCAAGGGACGACCAAACTCTCAAACGCTTTGGAAGACCAACCTTCCGCAACTACTTCATAAAGTAATATCTGCACTTCGGGCAAATTCTATAGGCCGCGTCAATTTCCCAATCGCATTGAGGACAAATCTTCTTCTGAATGACCTTCTTTTTTGGCAACTCTTCTTGAACGGGCGCGTCGGAAGCGACCGTCTCTTCCGGCTTTTCTTCCGGTATCGGATCGTTGATGCCGCGACGAAGCTCTTCGCCAATGCCCAGGATGCGCAAAATAGAAGAATCGCTGGGAATCGCGTTCTTTTGTTCCGGAACCGTAACCTGAGCGCCGCAAGCGGGACAACGCCCCGTCGTGCCGGCTCTTTTGTCAGGCGCCGTCAATCGATGCCCGTTAGGGCAAGTCAGAATAATACTCATAGAACTCTCCTCTCGCGTATTTCTAAGCTATCAAAGATTACGGAAGGACTGCAAAAACGGCGCGCTACGGCAAATCAACACATTAACCCAAAGCTGATTTACAATGAGCCCCGACGAAAAACGCCTTGACGTCGCGTTTCGCATAAAAAACGACTCTCGCCTGCATAAACGCCTACGCGACTTCGCAACCACGCCACAGCGTAGATTATACAAAAACAAAAGGGGCTTTGAATCAATCAAGACTATTTTTCTAAAAAAAATAAAAAAAATTATTATACGCTCCTTTTAATCCTCATTTAAGAAAAAACCGTTCACAAGAATCATAACATACAGCAAGTCGACATACGATAAAAACATTGCTAAAACATTTGACGACGACTTCCAAAGAGTTATACTCGAGAGTCGCGGAAGCTGTTTGCGAAGGAATACTCGTCGCCGAAAGCAAGTTATAACGTTTACAATTACCAAAAAACGATTTGACGCCTCTACGCGCAGTTTAACGTTTAGGCCAGGAATAGATGATGTTCAATCGTCAAGATTTATCTAATATAGAGATAGTTGAAGCTCCCCAAACTTCCCGTCGATTTCAGGCTGCTCTTTTTGATTTTGACGGCACGTTAAGTTTAATACGAGAAGGTTGGCAAAACGTAATGGTTCCCTATTTTTGCGAGGTTCTAAACGAATTTGTCGATCCTCAAAAAGAAACTTTTCAAAACGTCGAGACCGTAGTTCGTGATTTTGTCGACAAGATCACTGGAAAACAAACAATCTACCAATGTATTCAACTGGCGGAAGAAGTTAAGCTTCGCGGCGGAACGCCTCTTGACCCGCTTCTCTACAAGAAGGAATACTTGCGACGACTTCAAAAAAGGATTCAATCGAGGGTGGATCGTTTATCCAACGGACTTGCCCATCCTGACGAATACGTCGTGCCCGGAGGCAGACGTTTCCTTCAGCTTTTACGCGAAGCCGGAATTCGTCTTTATCTTGCAAGCGGAACAGACGAATACTACGTTAAACAGGAAGCGGAACTCCTCGACCTGACTTCGTTTTTCGACGGCGGCGTGTACGGAGCTCAAGACGACTACAAAACGTTTTCGAAGGCGCTTGTTATCGACCGCCTAATCAAGATCAATAATCTCTCGGGCGAGGAATTGCTGGGTTTTGGCGACGGTTACGTAGAAATTGAAAACGTTCGCTCGGTTGGAGGATACGCCGTCGGGGTCGCGACGAACGAAGCCTCTCCTGGATACGGCGTCGACGAATGGAAACGAAATCGGCTGCTTGACGCAGGCGCAAGCGCTATTATTCCAGATTTTAGTAGTTCGGAAGCATTGTTCGCGTTCTTGGTCGGCGAATCGAGAAAGTAGTCGTCGATCGTTTTAACAAAGAAAGACCCTTATGAACGATTTCGTCCCCGTTCCGTTTTCACCCGAAAAGACGCTGCTGGCCGAGCAACTCTCGGTCAGGATTAAAAAGAAGACGCCCAGAATCGCGGTAGTCGGCGACTTCTGCCTGGACAAATATCTGTATATTTATCCCGAACTGGAAGAGATTTCAGTAGAAACGGGCGCCGCCGCGTTTCAAGTTCGCGCGAAACGTCTGTTTCCCGGCGTTGGAGGAACAATAACCGGCAATTTACGATCCCTTGGCGCGGACGCGTCTTGCTTTGGCGTCGTCGGCGACGACGGAGAAGGATTCGAACTTCTTAACGCGTTAAAAAAAATCGGGGCGGACGTAGCCGGAATAATCGTCGCCGACAAAGTCATAACTGGAACTTACGTAAAACTAATGACCCCCGATCAGCCTTCTGTTAAGGGAAAAATTCAACAGCCGACCGAGGGAAAATGGGTTGAAGGCGACAGAATTGACCTGCGCAACCCGATTCCCATCCCTGAAGACCAGATTAAGCTGCTTAAACAATTAATTTTAAATCGAATCTCCGAATTTGACGCCGTCGTGGTTTCCGACCAATTTGCCAAAGGTTCAGAAGCAGTTTTTTCCGACGACTTTCGTAAATTCCTGACGGATCTCGCAAAGAACGTTCCCAATGTTTTTTTCCTATGCGATTCGCGCTTTTTCGTCAACGATTATCGCAACGCGTTGGTTAAATGCAACGCAAGCGAGTTATTTGACGCTTACGACGCGTCAAGGGGCGCGGAAATGCGTAAAGAAACGACTCTTGACTCCGACTTGGAGACCAAAGAACTTGAAATATGTCGCATTGGAAAATGGATGGTCGACAGGAATAAACGTCCGGTCCTCGTTACGAGGGGAGCGTTTGGATCGATTTTGATCGAATCGCGAAACGATCGAACAATCGCGACGGCTATTCCAGCCATTCCCGTCGCCCCTCCCATAGATATTTGCGGAGCGGGCGACGCGACAAACGCCGGATTCGTCTTTGCAAAGTCGCTTGGATTCTCCCTCGCCGAATCGGCTTTTCTCGCCGGCGTTGTTTCATCCGTCACGATTAAACAAATAGGCGTGACGGGAACGGCCTCAATTAAGCAGATACTGGACGTTTTGATACAAACTAAATAGAGGGAGGCGAATAATGACGGCGGACGATAACAAGGCTCTTTTGGAGTATGTCTCGGACATATCGGGCGAACTCGACAAACTGAACGAAGGAATTGACGCCATTCAGACAAGTCTCGTTTCGTTACGTGAAAAGTCGGGACGTCTATCGACTTCTATGGAGGAACTTGGCAAACAGCGCGTCTCCGAAAGTAGCGATCTGCAAGACAATCCTCTTGAGGACAATCATAGACAATACGTCTACGACAAAATTCAAAAATGTTTTGGTTTCGAAAATAATGATCCCTGGTTACTCAGAACGCGTCTCTCATCAGGAAGCATTCCGCGTTTTATACCTATCGAACATAGAGTCCAATCAGGTTTTAAAACAAGATTTCTTTCTTTTCTAAACTTCAAAGGAGGAGTGGGAAAAACGACGCTAACCGCTAATCTAGCCGCCGCTTTTTCCGCCGCTAATTTCAAAATTAATGGCGAATATGCGCAGCCTTTACGAGTTTTAGTCGTCGATCTGGATCTTCAAGGGTCTTTAACCGACCGTTGCACGAATCTGCGCGAATACATAAAGTCGGTTGATCCAAAAATGAACTCGTCAAATCTTCTCTTCAAACCGCAATGCTCCAAGCTGACAATTGACCAATTAATGCTTCCTTTTATACAAAGTCCTCACGCGAAAATTATACCGACAAACAATTTATTGGACGCCCATGACAATAAAGCCTTTTTTTATCAAGCGTTCCAAATATATGAGATGCGTTTCAATCATCGTCTCTGGTTCCATAATGAAGAGTTCCTGGGTAAATATGACCTTGTCTTTTTCGACTGTCCGCCTCGAAAAACAGCGTCTGTTGTCTGCGCGTTAGTCGCGTCAGACTTTGTATTTGTTCCAACAGCCCCTGAAATTCTTGACATTCAGTCTATTTTTCGAACAATTCAGTGGCTTACCATTCTCAAATCTCGATTAAATTTGAGTCTGAAAATCGGAGGAATTATTTTCAATCGAACTCATGCGGAAACAAAGTTGTCGGAAAAGGAAGTCGATTTCCAAACGCAACTGAAAACTACCATAAAGGACTATTTCGTCAATTCTCCAACCGAAGAATCGAAAAACTACCTTAAAACCTGTAGCCCGCCTGAAATTCTCAAATCGTTTGTCCCCAAAAGAGTTGGGAGTAATTCCATATTGGGCGACGTTTCTACGGCTCTTCCAGGCGCTAATAGAGAACAGCGTTTTATAACCAACCTTGCGACCGAAATTTACCAAAGGATATACAAATGAACAATATGGACAA
>CAMZEO010000247.1 GCA_947305735.1 uncultured Planctomycetales bacterium
TGCCTGATTCACGGCGACGCCGACTTCTGCACCCCCTTAGGATCGACCGCCGTCTATGCGAAATTGCGTAAGATGAACATACCCGCCGAGTTGCATATCTACGCGAAAGTCGAACACAGGTTCGGCGGCTCCCCGACCGACGAACACCTCGGCGACTGGCTCAATCGCGTCTACAATTGGATGAGCGTCATGGGGTTTTAAACGCGACGGACGCGTCAAACGGCGCGTCCGTCGTCTTTTCATTCTTCGATAAGCGTATTTCTCTTAGTCGTTTTCTTAAAGCCAATTACAGCGACGTCGACTCGCTTCCGGCGCGCGTCGCCAAACCGCGAACGACCTTGTCGGCGACCGTTTCGCCGATAAAGCGGACGCTTCCGTCTCCCAAAAGGAAATTCGCGCCGCCTTGATGACGGCTGGAAAAGCCGTGTTCCTCGCCGTCGTTATGGAAACCTTCGCGAAACGATCCCGTAACGAGCGCGGGCAGACACCCGTCTCCGGAAGGATTGCCCGCCCAGGTCGAAAAATGTTCCTTGTCCGCTGTTCGTTCGCCGACGAAAATCGTCGAACTCAAACCGTCGGTAAAGGCGTTCGTTCCCAACGAGCTGTTGTGATAAAACGCGCCGTCGCCTTTGAACTCGCGCCCGGCGAACGGTCCGCCTTCTTCGTATTCTTCCGCCGAATGAATATCGGTCGTTCCAATAGACGCGGCGTAATTCGAGGCGCCGAAAACGACGGAAAGAAGCTCGGGACTGATACGCGTTTCATGCTCGCGTTCGTCCTCGTCGTCTTCGCGTTCATATTCATGCTCATGATGAAGAATTCCCGATTCGGCGATGGTAAACGTTTTGGCGCCGTTCGGTTCCGACGGACAATGAAACGCTTTAAGAAACGTTTCTCGAGCCTGACGATTATAGGGATCGGCGATCGATTTCTTTAAATCGACGTTCTGATAGAGCGGAGTTTGCTCCATAAAGGGCAAAATCGCCGCGCCCCACCCCCATCCGGGATCGCCGTATACGTTCGGCGTTCGTCCGTCGGCGCCGTACCCGCGCCACGCGGAAGGAAACGCGCCGTTGACGTCGTGGTAGTTATGAAGCGCCAAACCCAGCTGCTTCATGTTGTTGAGACATTCCATTCGACGAGCCGCCTCGCGCGCGGACTGAACCGCGGGCAGAAGGAGCCCGATCAGAATTCCTATGATCGCGATCACGACGAGCAGTTCGACAAGCGTAAATCCTTTATTAGCGCAAAACAGATTGTTTGTTCTTTTCATTGCATAGATTCCCCATAGGTCGAAAACAAGAGTCTCCGACCCTATTGTTATTCAGTCTTACAGTCAAGTTCAAAAACGCGGCTTCCCTAAACGTATCCGTCCTCGAAACGCAACGTTACGATCTCGCGCGACTGGAAGTCGACCAGGCGCGACGAACCGCCGCGATCCGACAGAAACGCGTTTTTGACCTAAAACAATCGATAAGAAAAGTCGGGAACGACCAAACGACGGTTCAACCCCGACGTCGATCAGGAAACCGACGACGGAACGGAAAAAAATCGTAAAACGTCGTTCCGAACGTAATTAAGAAAGACTGAACAGGGGAGGAGCGCGCCCTTTACGCGCAAGACGGAGAAGACGGTGGAGAACTTGCGTCGACGTCGACAAAATTTTTCGCGTCGCGACAAAGAGGACAATCGCAGTCGGAAGCCAAACAAAGGCGCGGCATAACGTTACGAATCGACAAATCGGACATTCGACGGCGTCGTCGCGATCGCGAGATTCGCCTTCGACGCTTAGACGCGCGCCGCCAAAAGACGCCCGATCGACGCGAAAAACGCGTTCGCAAGCGCAATGACGGTGAAAAGCCGAGTGAAACGCGCCGTTAAAGAGCGCGATGAACGCGAAAATCGCCAAAATAAGGGGCGACGCCGCGCGCAACGCTTCCGATACGCGAGCTCCGCCGGGATGCGAACTCCCGCGCGGGAGGAGCCGACGCGGACGCAACCAACCGAAGCGCGACGCGTCGGAAGACGACGAACGACCGAACGTTCGCCCCGACAACGCGCTGAAAAAGTTACGGTTCCGCATAAAAAGCTCCTTTCGAGACTATGCGACGCCGCATAGTCAACCGCAGGCAAGTATAAAGCGCCGTCGGTCAAAGTCAAGAGACAAATTAAGCCTTTTATCGAAGTCGTTGTAATAGAACGGTCTCGAATTCGTCGTAACGTCGAACGAAAACGCGGCGTTCCGGGACTGCGCTTCAGTCAGTCGGCGACAATCGGAACGCGTCGCGTAAACGTCGGACGCGGCTCGCGACGAAACGACGTCGGCGTCCAGCGATACCCCGCCGCGTCGAACCAACTCTTCACGGAAAGACAAAACGTCTGCCAATGGGTTTTCGCGCCTCGGAACCCGTTGGTCGTTTCTCCAAGTCTCTTCTCTTCCCGCGCCAATCGGATCGCCGCTTTTAGTTCGCTCGCGGTGACGAGACGTTTCGCCAACGCGCAGATCGCCCTATCGAACAGGTCGGCATGCAAGCCGGGCTCGTACAATTCGCGCAGGAGACTATTGCGAGCCGCGACGGCTCGAGGCTCGGCGAGATCGACTTCCGCGACGGCGTCGTCGACGGTCGGACGAGAATCCTCTTTCCAATTTGAACGGGAAACGCTTTTATTGATTTGTTTATTAATTTTAATATTTATTTTTTTACGCGCGCTCGAGCGGGCTTCGCGCGTTTCGACGTTCCGTCCGCGCCGTTCAAGCGGCGCGTTTTCACGCGTTTTCGGCTCCGGCGCCGCGACGTCCGCGTCGTCGCGATCCGCGTCGTCGTCCGGTTCGATCAACGTCAACTTGAAAAAACCCGGCTCGGTCTCTTCGCGACGAGCGACGCCCGCGCGTTCGAGTTCGGCGACGCAAGAGCGAACGACGGCGCCGGTAAACGCGAACCCCCGCGCGGTTCGACAATTCGCGTCGTTCATCGCGACGGCAATCCGTTCGAACGACGTCGCCGCGTCGAGCGAACGGATTTTGCGTTCGACGTGGAAAGCGTAAAGCAGAATCGCGTCTCTCTTCTTGATTCTCGTCGCTATTTTGAAAATCATTTTCATAATCTCCCTTGAAAAAAAGTCCAAAGGATTATCGCGGGAAGAACGCGAAGTATACCCGCTATTTTGAAAATTTTTCAAAAAGTCTGAAAAGAGGACGCGAATCTTTCATTCGCCGCTGAATTTATTTGGAACGAACCAGCGCGCCTTATAGAATCTCGCGCCGGAATAAGTTCCGACGGCCGAATCTTTGTCGTCCCCGTAGAAGATCGTTTCCGACCACCATTCTTCGACGGCGCGTTGCATGAGCGGGACGCCCTCGGGCGAAAGGGACAGACTCTTGACGGCGCGCATGGGCGAGACCGAATAGAATTTCCGCTCGTTCGGATCGAAGACGTTGACGCCGACTCCCGTCGTCATGAGCGCGTCGTAGCCGGGCGCGGGCCACAGGTCGTGCCCGTTGCGCGCGGTTCCTTCCAGCTTGGCGCGATAGATTTCGTTAAGCTCGGGCGCGTCTTTGGTTCCGCCGTACTCGTATCCGGCGATTTCGGCGCTTCCTAGCGCCCAGAGAATCTTGCGTTTCGCGTCCCAAACGACGCCATGCGCGCCGACAAGCGGGTATTTCTTACAGATCGGCGTCGGCTCCGTCGCGCCGTCCGTCTCGTTCGACTTCGGAACCGCGAAGAGCGCCAGAAACGCGCCCGTGCTCGACGCAGAAACGACGTTGCCGTCGGGCAGAACCGCGATCGAATGCGCGTTCCCTCCGGCGAGACCGTAGAAAATCAACTTCTTGTCGGAAACGCGAATTCGCGCGACCCCGCCCGAAGAAGCCGCGACGAGGACTTCGCCGCAGTCGCCGTTCGGCTTGCACTCGCTTATATTGCCGTACCATTTCGCCTGATCTTCGGGCAACGTTTCTTTGGGATCCCAGCTCCATACGATCGAATCGGGATCGTTCCAATCGGTTCCGCTCTTGAAGATGATCGCGCGCGTATCGCGCTGTTCTGCGGTCAGCACGTCGCTGGAAAAGGTCGTCGGAATATCAAACGCCTTGCCGATTTTCGCCTGAAGCGCCGCCGCGAGTTCTTCAGCGCTCTTGAGTTCCGCGCCATACGCGCCCGTTAGTAAAAGCAGCGTTCCGCAAAACGCCGCCCAAAAAGCCGCTTTTTTCATCGTTGCGAGTCTCCTGTTTTTTCGTCGCGACGTCCAAAACCGATCGCGCGAGAGTCGATTATAACGCCTGCGACGGCGAAAATCAACCTTGCGCGAACGGGACGTTTTTGGTAGCATCCGGAGCGGGACTCGAATCGGCGCGAGCCCCGCGTTTGCCCAATACGCCGCGATAAAAACGATGAAAAAAAGACGACGTTTAACTTACAGACGCCCCGCCAGAACGCAAGAGAGAATCGACGACGGACAAGACTCGTTCTTAGACGTCGTGTCGAATCTTGTCGGCATATTGATCATTTTGGTCATGGCGGCGGGGGCGCGCGTTCACAACGCCGTGTCGGAAACGGTCGCGCGCGCCGAGGAAGAACCGGTCGCGACGTCCGTCGAGGACCAGGAGGAACAGGCGCGGAGAACGCGGTACGTCGCCGTCGTCGACGCGCTTGCCGAATCGAGAAAGAAACTCGAAAAGGCGCGCGAAGAATCGGAAGAATACGCCGAACGCAAGCTCGCGGTCGAACGTCAGGCGGACGCCGCGGAACGGGAATACCGCGATCTGCTCGCGGCGGCGGCGGAAATCGACGCGGCGCTCAAAGCGGAAGCGCAAACGCGCGCCGACTCCGAACAAATCGCGTTCGGGATGAAAAGCGAGATCTTTGAAAAAGAAAAGAAACTCGACGATCTGCGCCGACAAAAAGACGCTCTCGAAGCGGCGAAGCCAAAAGCGACCGTTTTAGAAAACGTGCCGACTCCAATCTCCAAACGCGTCGACGGTCGCGAGGGCTTCTTTCAGATTAAAAACGGCAGAATCGCGCATGTTCCGCTCAACGAATTCCAGGAGCGTTTGCGCCTTTCGTTTAAAAATTTCAACGCCGACGTCTCGAAAAAAACGCTCGAAGAAAACATAGGTCCCGTCGAAAAGTTTAAGTTTCATTATATCGTCGACCTGGACTCGTCGAGAGACTCCGAAGGGATCACGTACTACGCGCAGCTCCGATACGGAGAATGCGTTCCGTTAAACGACGAGATCGGCGAGCCCGTCGACGTCGCGCTCGCGAGCAGGAACTCGGAGTTCCGTCAAAAACTCCTCAAATACGATCGCGCCGACGCGACGATCACGTTTTTCGTCTATCCCGACTCGTTCGAATACATTCGGGACGTTCAAAAGCTTCTCTTCTCGCTCCAATATCAACTGGCGATGCGCCCGTTGCCCGAAGGCGCGCCTATCGCCGTCTCTCCCTACGGCTCCAAATCCGCGACGTATTAGTCCGACGGCAGACTCCCGAATCGAGCCGCAGCGCGGAAATGGAATCCGTTGTTTGCCAACGCAATCTCGCGTCGAAGACGCGATTAATTCCCGCCGCAGGCGGAGAGCCGTCGCCGAAAGGCGACGTCGGCCGCGCAAAGCGAAAAACCGTCCCGAAGCGTTGAAAAAACGAACGTCTTTCGCGTCGAAGACGCGATTAATTCCCGCCGCAAGTTACGGAAACTGTTCGACAACAACGTCGCATCTTTGACGACGACTCTTTTCGTATTGTTCCAACGTCTTGTCAATAAAAGATTCCAGAGCTTTTTGAGGCGTTTCTCCCTTTC
>CAMZEO010000248.1 GCA_947305735.1 uncultured Planctomycetales bacterium
CGACGTCCCGAACGACAATTTCCGCGAACGTGTTGAGCGGCTGTCGGCGTCCTCCGTCGTAGACCGGCAGGAGCCGCCATGGCGTCCAGTCCAGTTTCGTCGCGTTCGCGACGCTCGCGCGCGCCGCCCTGGCTTTCGACGCCTCTTCGGGCGGAACGACTTCGTCGGCGAAGACGCGCGCGAGCGATCCCAGAACGACGGCGACCGTCGCGAGAACCGCGAGCGCCGCGACCGACGCTTTGCCGGAACGAGTCGTTTCGTTTGTCGTTTCGTTCGTCGTTTCGGCTTCCGACCTGATTTCCGATTTGGCGTCCGTCGCTTTGTTTTTTTCCGCGTCGCGCGTTCTGGAACCCGACTTTTTACGACGGTAGACAAGCAAGGCCGTTCCCCAGACGACGAACAGAGAGCCGAGATATTTCATGCCGCGCCCCGGATCGTAATTTAACGTGAGAATCGTTTGATAAAGAGTTTCGCGCGGGACGCTTTCGCCGGGAATCAGTCGCGCCTGAACGACGTCGTCGAATTCCGGATCGCCGGGTCGGAACGGACCTCGAAACGAGTCCTGGTACGCCCAGTAGACCTTTTTGGAACCTTGCGGACGCAACGCGCCCGGTCGGTTCATCTGAATGAGAACGTCGCGTTGCGGATTCGCGAGAACCGCTTGACGTTGTTCTTCAAGAGAGCGACCTTTGGGAAGGATTCGCGTCAGGCTCGAGAACGACGCCGCGGTCGACGAGCCCGGCTCGTACGTCGCCGAGAATTTTTTAACGAAGAGCGTCGCCCCAAGATTGATTTCGCGATCGGTCAGGCGAACGACCGCGCGGCGCTTGCTCGAAACGATCTTCTTTTCGAGAAACGCGATTTGTTCTTTGGAAACGCTTTCGAGCGGAATCGAGCGCATGAGGAACGTTTCCGAGACGTCGTCGAGCGCGACGCGAACGCGCGCCTTGCCGTAAAATTCGTTCGCCAGGTCTTTTTGAAAGACGCCGGGGACGAGTTTCGCGCCGATTTCGTCGTGAAGCTCCAGTCGCGACGTCGTAAACGCCGTTATCGCGTTCTCGCCCGACGCGCCGGGAATTTGAACGGTCGCGGCCTGAAACGTTCCGGCTTCCCCGTCAAGCGGCGTCAGGTCGAGAAGACCGGCGACGACGGCGCGGGAACCGTTGACGACCCGATACGCGACCTCGCCGGCAAGATTCTGCATGAATTCGAGCTTGGGTTTGTCCAGATTCTTGTTCCACGAGCGCCCGAACTCGTTGTCGTCTCCCGCGCTTTGAGCGAGCCAGAGTCCGCCGAACGCGCGTCCGGATTCGGGGTATTTATTGCGTTCGAACAACTCGGAGAAAAGCGTCGCCTCGCAGACTTCGCCCTCGGGCGTTTCGAAACGGACGACCGCCGTCCAGCCCTGAAGCTCGTCGACGCCCGGCGCAAGCGCGGGAGACGTCTCGAACCCGACGATCTTCCATCCGGACTCGCCGAGTTTCGTCGCCTCCTCGAGAATCCTGATCTCGTCCAGACGCTTGTCGTTTTGCTCCTGCATTTTGGCGAGCGTTTCGCGGAACTCTTTGGACGTTTCCGTTCCCGCTTCGAGTCTCGCCCAGGTTTCCGCCAGGTAATTGAGCGCGCGTTTCGACTCGAAATCCTTGCGCGCTCGCGCAAATTGGTCGAGTTGCTCCCGAGACGCGCCCGGCGCGGTCGCCGCGTCCGCCGTTTCCGTCAACTTATCGCTCAATTCCCGAAGTTCCGACGCTTGTCGAGTCAGATCCTCGCGCGACGTCGCGGCGAGCGGCTTCGCTCCGTCGCGCTCGTCCGGAGCGACGTCATGACGATCTTCTTCCAGTTTGAGCCGACGCGCGATTTCGTCGCGTTGCGCCGCGAGCGTTTCCGACTGCGTTTCAAGATCGACGTATCTGGAAAGGAGCGAAAGATCCGCGACTTTCTTTTGATAGAGAACTCCGTCGACGAGCAGAACGACGAGCGCGTCCGATTCCGCGTCGACGCCTTCCTCGTCGAGTCGGGGAATCGCGGTTTGAAACGCCTGGAAATCCTGTAGCGAGTCGGCGATCATATAGACGACGCGCGTTCCGTCGGCGAGCGCGACGCGTTGAGCGCGACGCGATTGCGCGAGCGGATCGCCGCCCGTCATGTCAAACGAGAAGGGGAGTTCAAAGGATTTCCTTTCGTCGCCGACGACGATTTCCCCTTTAAGAGGCGCGACGGGCTGAAAATCGGCGATCGTCATGTAGTCGAGAACTTCGATTTTCAGACCGTCTTTGTCGTAAATCGTCCCCGGTTTCGTCGTTCGGGCAAGTCTCGCGAAACAATACGCCGCGCGTTGACTGAGTTTGGACGCGCCTTTAGCGAGGTCTTGAAAGAATTGTCCCTCCGGTTTTTGCGCGAGCAGAGGCTCGGCGACGTCCTGTTTCCATCGCTCCGCGCTTTCGTAATCGCGCCAGTTAAGCGGTCCGCCGGAGAAAGGCGCTTCGACTTTTTTTTGAAAAACTCCTTCTTTGGACTTCAGGTCGGATATTTTGACCTCGAAAAGCCGCGAATCGACGTCGACCGCCGTGTCGACGCCCGTCGTTTCGGGGATCGTCGCGCGCGCTTTGGAACTGAGTCGAGCCGTCGTTAGACACCCCGCGAGAAGAAGGAGAACGCCGACGTGCGCCAGAAAAAACGGAGCCAGTCTGGAATTGACGCGCAGTTTTCTCTCGCTCGGCAAATACGGCTCGTCCGGATTGCGCTGCGCGCGAATCAGGAGCCAGGGCGAGCGAACGAGAACCGCGAAAAAAACGTTCAGCGCCAGAAGCGCGATAAGCGCGCGGAACCATCCGGACGCGTAAACGATCGCCTGCGCGACCGGCGTTCCCATCTCGCGCTCAAGGAACGTCGCCCAGCCCATGGCGATCGCCAGAACCGTCATGACGACGATTCCAAACGCTATAGATCCCAACGCGTTAAGCGTTCTGAAGACAAAGATGCGAACTTTTCCGGTCGACGCGCCCATGGCGCCCTCCTGTAAGTGAAAACGCGCTGTTTTATTTCTAAGAGAACCGCCCCCGCGCGTTGTCGACGACGCGGGATCGCCGAGGGGTCGACTCTCCGTCGATTAAACGACGAAACGCAAGATCGCGCCGACAAGAGCCAAAAAGAAAAACAGCCACAATCCGACGGTCGCCGCCCGTTTGAAGATTTCGCGCGGGGACTCGAAACGCGTCGCCGCGTAAGCGAACGAAAAGGCTAGCGCGAGCGGGATCGCCAGCCAAATTTGAGCGAACGACAACAAGCCGAAAACCGTTAGCAAATCGAACATACTCGCTCCCATCGACGTCGTTGGGCGGTTCTGCGTAAAAAACGGCGCGCCGGAAAAGACGCGCCTCCTCCAAACATTTAAGACGAACGCTCAGTTCTTCGGTCCGACGACTTCGAACGGAACGTAGGGACGCAACGCTTTGGGAACGACGATCGAGCCGTCTTCCCGTTGTCCCGTTTCAAGGACGGCGAGCAGCGCGCGGCTGATCGCCACCGCCGTGCCGTTGAGCGTGTGAACGAAGTTCGTTCCTTTTTCGCCCTTGACCTTGTAGCGCGCGTTCAGGCGACGAGCCTGATAGTCGGTGCAGTTCGACGTGCTGGTGACTTCGCCGTAGCAGTCGCGCCCGGGCATCCACGCTTCAATGTCGTATTTTCGGTACGCGGGACCTCCGAGGTCGCCCGTCGCGGTGTCGACGACCCGATAGGGAATTTCCAGCTCGTCGAAAATTTCGCGCTCGATCGACAGAAGCTCCTGGTGGAACGACTCGCTTTGATCCGGAAGACAGAAGACGAACATCTCGACTTTGGTAAACTGATGAACGCGGTAGAGCCCTCGGGAAGCGCGACCCGCCGCGCCCGCCTCGGTGCGGAAACAGTGGCTGATTCCGCAGAGCTTCATCGGCAACTCGGTCGAGTCGACCGTCTGGTTCGCGAGCAGACCGCCGAGCGTGATTTCCGCCGTCGCGATCAGGCTCAAATCGGAGTTTTCGATCGAGTAGATTTGCGTCTCGTTGCCGCGCGGAATATAGCCGGTTCCCTGAAGAACGTCGTTTTTCGCAAGGTCGGGCGTTTCCATCGGTTTGAACCCATGTTCCATGAGCTTGCGAATCGCGAATTGTTCAAGCGCCAGCTCCAGAAGAACCGCCTCGTTTTTCAGGAAATAGAAGCCCGAACCTGCGACTCGCGCGCCGCCTTCGAAGTCGATGAGGTCGTATTTTTCCGCAAGTTCGACGTGGTCGAGCGGCTTGAAGCCCTCCGACCATCGCGGAACCGGCGTCTTGCCGTAGCAAACGACCGTATTACTGCCGTCGTCGTCGCCGATCGGACAATCCGGATGCGCCATATTCGGAATGCCCCGCTGGATCTTGTCGAGTTCCGCTTCGAGCGCGTTGAGTTCCGCCTGAACGGCGGCGATTTTCTCGCGGACGAGACGTCCCTCTTCTTTTTTCGCGTCGCGTTCTTCAGGCGTCTTGCATTTGCCGATCGACTTGGAAACGACGTTGGATTCCTGATTAAGGACTTCGATTTCCCGCTGTTTTTCGCGGCGCGAGGTCTCCAATTCGACGAATCGATCGACGTCGGCGGGGACGTTCCGATTCTTGCAGTTTTCCTTAACGGCTTCGACGTTATCCAAAATGAACTTGCGATCAAGCATTGCTCGGAATCCTATCCATAAGGAGCTGGGGAAAGCGCGGGCTTTCCAAAAGGAAGAAGCCGACTCGCCGCCGCGCGCGCGGCGTTCGATATGCGCGAAAAAACGAGCCGACGCTCTTCAGGTCATTATACTTTTTTCGGCGGTTTTGACAAGGGAGGTCGACCTTCCAAAGGCGCTTGAAACTCCTTTCCGACGATTGTCTTTCTCAAATTTTTCCGGATAATCGTTGAAAATTTCGATGAAAGCGAAACGCGGCGTCTGGCAAATTGAACGTCTATGCCGTATATTGTTCTTATAAGCGGCGTTTTTCCAAAAAAAACGCAACATGATCCCCGCGTCGGCAACTAACCTGCGGCGGGTTGCGCGAACGCGCTCGCGACTTTAATACCCCGCTTCGACGATAAGGAACAACCGTATGAGCGACGAAAACGAAAGAAAACGGGTCGACGAAAACGAACCGATCGCCACGATGGGCGACTACTCGAAGGAGCCGACGATAACGTCGCGCAGAAAAAGCATCGTCGGCATAATCGTCGCGTTGGGCGCGGCGACGCTGGCGGCGTTGGGCTTTGTCGTTTGGCGAAGGAGCAAACGTCCCTTTGGACGTCTCATGGGCGACGTCCCCATGGGCAAGATGATCGTCGGCGACGACGAGGAAGAACCGACGCGCGCGGTCGACGCGTCGAACGATCCCGACCAAACCCCGGAAAATGGGAACGACGGCGAGGAACCCGCTCCCGAAACGCCGGAAGTTGAAGACGAAAACGAAGACGAAAACGGTTCTTCCGACGCCGAGCCGTCCGAATCAAATTAGAGGATTATTCGTATGAACGACGAAAACGAAAAGAATCGAATCGACGAAAACGACGTCGGCGCGTCCTCGGGCGACTCCCCGGTCGAAAAGAAGATCGCGTCGCGACGAAAGGGGCTTGTCGGGATCGCGGTCGCGTTCAATCTGGTCATGCTGCTGGTCTTCAAATATGCAGGATTCCTGGTGGAGATCATAAACGTGATTCCCGGCATCCGCATTCCGGTCCCTCAGCTGGCACAGCCGGTCGGTCTGAGTTTCTATACGTTCCAGATGATCGCGTTCCTGGTGTATGCCTGGCGC
>CAMZEO010000249.1 GCA_947305735.1 uncultured Planctomycetales bacterium
CGGAAAGGAAGTGTTGTTGGGCGTGTGCGGGGGAATAGCCGCTTATAAGGCGGCGTCTCTCGCAAGTCTTCTCGCTCGGTCAGGAATTGGCGCGACGGTCGTCATGACTGAATCCGCGACGAAATTGGTGTCCCCTAAAACGTTTGAAGCGTTGACGGGACGGCGCGTCGCCACGTCGATGTGGGATCCTTATTTTGTTCACCCGCATATAGACCTTGCTCGTCAAGCGGAAGTTTTTTGCGTCGCGCCCGCTACCGCGGACATTATGGCCAAAGCCGCTTGCGGACTTGCGGACGATTTGATGAGCGCGACGATCCTCGCTTTTAGCGGAAAATTGCTTATGGCTCCGGCCATGAACTCGACGATGTGGGAAAAACGCGCGACTCAGCGCAACTTTAAGACGCTTCAGGAGGACGGCGTTCAAATGCTCGGACCCGCGTCGGGGAGATTAAGTTGCGGCGAATCGGGGGTCGGAAGAATGATCGAGCCCGAAGAAATATTCAAAGCGATCGTAGCGGCGTTATGACGAACCTTTGAGCGATTTCTTTCCGACCGATTTTTCCGCCTTAGTTGGCGTCCAAGCGCTGTTGAGAACCGAGAGAGACGGCGCTTGTTTTATCAGATTCCGAGGGGGAAACCTACTTTTTTCAGAAAAATGATTGTAAATTTGGAAAAAATAGGAAATAGACCCTTGTAATAATTGAAATCTCCCTTATCATGTGTGCCGCATTGCAAATTACCGACGGCAAAGGACGTTGATACGCGCCGCTTGAAGTTCTTAATATTCAAAGCGCAGCAAAGCCGCTCTCGACAGTGGAGCCCCGGCGACGGTTGAGCAACTTTCCCGGTTGAGCTTTGGGTCAGCGTTGTTTGTGAAGTGAACCCGAGTCGTTATCTCGGAGGTTGGTGGAGTCGGCGACTGCATTTGTTCATATGGTTTCAAAAGAATTCTTCGAAGAACCGGGCGTTTTCCGCAATTCGCGGATTTTCCGGGGTTGAAGAAGTCAGTTTATAAGGCGTCTCATGCGTCTGCGGCGCGAAACCGCTCGACTGTTGTGAGAAGGCGAAGATATTTATCATTCAGGTTAGAAAGAACGGAGATAAAAAGTGTCGACTTCCGGCAATGATGTTATCAGAATTAGGATGGAAGCCTACGACCACGTCGCCCTTGACCAAAGCGCGATGGAGATTGTGGACGCCGCCAAACGTACGGGTTCGATCGTTCGAGGCCCGATTCCTCTTCCCACTCGCGTCGAGCGTTACACTGTTCTTTCTAGCCCTCACGTTGATAAAAAGGCTCGTCAGCAGTACGAAATCCGCGCGCATAAACGCGTTATTGAAATCGTTCAGGCGACTACGAAAACAATCGACGCGCTTAATAAGCTGAGTCTTCCCGCCGGCGTCGACGTTAAAATCAAGGCGACCGGCGGTCGTTGATCCGCATAGTTTTTTAATCGTATCGGTCTTCACGAATAATAACGGACCGCAATGCGAGCGTCAATCTGTCTGAATAAGACAAATGAAGGAATTTAAAGATATGGGTATCGGTTTACTTGGACAAAAACTCGGCATGAGCCAACTATATACCGAACAGGGAGAGGTGATCCCTGTTACCGTAATTCAAGCCGGGCCATGTTGCGTTCTACAGGTGAAAACGCTTGAGCGCGACGGATACGAAGCGGTGCAACTTGGCTTTAAAGACAAGCCGCGCCGTCTTGCTCGTCGCAGTGAACGCGGACATGTCGCCAATATCGACAGCAAGCGTCAGAAGGCCGCCGTCGCGGCGGGCGCTACCGTCGCGAAGAAAGCTGATTGCGAACCGAAGCGCTTTGTGCGCGAGTTTCGCGGAAGCGTCGAGGGCGTTGAGGTCGGTCAAAATTTCAACGTTGAAGTCTTCAACGACGTTTTCGCCGTCGACGTTACGGCAAACAGCAAAGGTCGCGGCACCGCAGGCGTGATGAAGCGGCACAATTTCGGCGGTCAACGTATGACGCACGGCGTTAAGAAATGCCACCGCCATCTCGGCGGCACGGGCTGCAGCGCTTATCCCAGCCGCACGCTTAAGGGCAAGAGAATGGCCGGTCATTACGGAAACGCGCGTTGCACGGTTCGTAACCAGAAGGTTGTCGTTGTCGATAAAGAAAATAATTTGCTTGTTATTCGCGGGGCTGTTCCGGGTCCGACCGGCGCTTTCGTCTCGATTCGTCCGACCAATAAGTTGCCGGCGCCGAAACATAACAAGTGGCGTCTCGCCTGATAAGATCGCGGGCGAATCGTTGCGTTTACGATAACAATCAAACATATAGCATATTGACGATAAAATGACAAATTTACCGATTTACGACAAGACCGGCGCGCAAGTTGGCGAGTATTCGATCGACTTGGAAGCGCTTGCTCCGAAAATCAGCAAGCAGCTCCTGCACGACGCCGTTGTTATGTATCAAGCGAACCATCGTCAAGGTTCGGCCAAAACGAAGACTCGTTCCGAGGTCTCCGGATCCAGAAAAAAGATGTACCGTCAAAAGGGCACGGGCAACGCTCGCGCCGGACACAAGCGAAGCGGCGTCAGACGCGGCGGCGGTCATATTTTCGCAAAGACTCCCAAAGATTGGTCTTACCGCCTTCCGCGTAAAGCGTTAAAAATCGCGACGCGTATGGCGATGGTTGAAAAAGTTCGCGGCGAATTCGTTAAGATCATCGACGCTTTTGAGATGAGCGTTCCCAAGACCAAGGACGCCGCCGCGATTCTAGCTAATTTGAAGTTCGAACGAGGTCGCTCGGTTCTCGTGGTTGTCGGCGACTATGATAAGAACGTCTATATGAGCGTTCGCAATATTCCGAAAGTTCAGGTTCTTCCTGTTTCCGATCTGAACGCTTACGAAATTCTCCGTCCGAAAAATCTTTTGGTTACCAAGTCGGCGATGGAAAAGTTTATTGAATCCCGCGTTTCCAAGTGATTGGTCTACGAGAAGGTTTGATAAACAAAAGAAATAGGTGAGGATAACAAAATGCCTACATGCAAAGACGTTACCGATACGAATCTCGTTCTCGAGCCGTATCAGGTTATTATTCGCCCGATCGTGACCGAAAAAGCGTTCCACAATTCGTCGGCGAGGAATATTTATACTTTTGAAGTTCACAAATTAGCTTCTAAGACCGACGTCAAAAACGCTATTGAAGCTCTTTACGACGTGAAAGTGGTCGCTGTAACGACGCAAAACCGTCAAGGTAAAAAACGCCGGACTCGCAAGGGCGTCGGTCGCACTCGATCTTGGAAAAAAGCTATGGTCAAATTGGACGCGGAACATCGTCTCGACCTTTATTGACGGCGACCTTTTTTCCCAGGATAAATCATAGAATTAACAAGCGAGATAAATAATATGGGTATTCGACGATATAAACCAAATAACGCGGGTCGGCGAAATATGAGCGTCAGCGATTTCGCTGAACTCACCAAAGGCGCGAAGCCTGAAAAGAGCTTGCTTCGTCCAAAGAAGCGTTGTAGCGGTCGTAATAATCAAGGCGTTATCACCGTGCGACATAGGGGCGGCGGGCATAAACGCCACGTCAGGTTGATCGACTACCGTCGTAATAAAGACGGAATGGTCGCCACTGTCGACTCGATCCAATATGATCCTAATCGCACCGCGCGTATCGCGCTTCTCGTATATGAAGACGGCGAAAAGCGTTACATCGTCGCGCCGGACGGTTTGACGGTCGGTATGAAGGTCGTTTCCGGAGCGCAAGCCGAACCTCGGGTTGGTAATTGTCTTCCTCTGAGCAAGATTCCTCTCGGTTCTGAAATTCATAACGTGGAAATTCGACCCGGACGCGGCGGCGTCATGTGTCGTAGCGCGGGGACAAAAGCGACGTTAGTCGCTCGCGAAGAGGACTGGGCTCAGCTTACGATGCCCAGCGGCGAAATTCGACGCGTTCCGTCTTCCTGCCGCGCGGTTATTGGCGTCGTAGGCAACGGCGAACAGATGAATATTGTGTTAGGCAAAGCCGGTCGCGTTCGTTGGATGGGACGTCGTCCTTACGTCCGAGGCACCGCGATGAACCCGATCGATCACCCGCACGGGGGCGGCGAAGGTCGTACCAAAGGCGGTCGCCATCCGGTTTCACCGACCGGCAAGCCGACCAAGGGCACTTCGACGAGAAAGCATAAGAAACCTTCGAACAAGGCGATCATACGTCGTCGTCGTAGCCGTCGTTACGGTTTGTTAAAACTTTCCTGATAATAGCGAAACGGTTTAACGTCGCGAGATCGTCTGGAAACCGCGTTTTGAGACTGTTTCGCGATCCGGTTTTCACAATTCAATTTAACTGAAAACTATAACGGATTTTAAATGAGTAGATCAATTAAAAAAGGTCCGTATGTCGACGAAAAACTTTTCGCTAAGATCGAAAAGCTGGATCAACAAGGCAAGAAAGAACCCGTCAAAACTTGGGCGAGAGCTTGCACAATTGTTCCTGAATTTGTCGGACATACCTTCCTCGTTCATAACGGCAAGGCTTTCCTTAAAGTTTTTGTAACCGAAGAAATGGTCGGTCATAAACTTGGCGAATTCTCCTTGACTCGTATTTTCCGCGGACATGGCGGTAAAGGCAAGTAAAACCGAAAAGGCGCAATTATGAAAGAAGATACTGTAGTTCAATATCGCGCTGTCCATAAATTTGCGACAATAAGCGCCCAAAAAGTTCGAGTTTTTGCCGACCTTATTCGCGGTAAATACGCCGACGAAGCGATGACGCTCCTCGGATGCTATCCGAATCGCGGCGCTCGTATGCTTGAGAAAGTGCTCAAAAGCGCGATGCACAACGCGGAGGATCTCGGCAGTTCTGATATTGACAATTTGGTTGTCGCTGAAGTTCGCGTTGACGGCGGACCGATGCAACGGCGTTGGCGCGCCGGTTCGCGCGGCGTTTCGACGATTATCAGAATTCGTTCGAGTCATATCAGCGTCGTTTTGAGTGATAGATAATAACATTGAAGGCGCGGCTTTCGTCGTCGTCATTAAATACGAGGATACGCTAAAATATGGGACAAAAAGTTAATCCCGTCGCGTTTCGAGTTGGCGTTATGGAAGGGTGGAAGAGCCGATGGTACGCTCCCAAAAAGGAGTATTCCTCCCTTCTTATCGAAGACAAGATGATTCGCGACTTCATCAAGAAGCATACTGATAAGGTCCAGGACTTTCGCGGTCAGGACAAAAAAGATCAGTCCGATAATTCCGAAGGGAACGCTCGCCGTCAACACAATAAAGGGCAGTTGAGCTATCCGGGCATTGCTAAAATTGAAATCGAACGCACTCGCGACGAGGTTCGCGTGCTGGTCAGCACCTCTCAGCCGGGTCGTTTGATCGGCAACAAGGGCGCGAACGTCGAATTGTTGCAAGCGGAACTCCAGCAACTTACGGGTCGTCGAATCAATCTTAAAATTGAGGAAGAAAAGAATCCCGAACTTATCGCGCAACTTGTCGCCGAAGACATCGGCGATCAACTTGTGAAGCGCGCGTCGTTCCGTCGCGTTATGAAAAACGCGATGCACCGAGCGATGGAAAAGGGCGCCAAAGGCGTTAAAATACAATTGTCCGGTCGTCTCGGCGGGGCGGAAATGGCTCGAACCGAAAAGCAATCGGTAGGATCGATTCCGCTTTCGACGCTTCGCGCAAAGATCGATTACGGTTTCCAAGAAGCCAAGATCGCTCAAGGGCATATCGGAATTCAAGTTTGGATTAATCAAGGCGAATATAGCGAGGACGATAACAATGGCCAGAATGCCGAAAAG
>CAMZEO010000250.1 GCA_947305735.1 uncultured Planctomycetales bacterium
GACGATAAGCGCGATTAAAAGAGATCAGGGTGTGGGAGAATACGGCGAGTTGGTGGAGGGACACAGCGGCGTTTTGGATCGCATTGATTCGCTTTGCTTTGCCGCTCCCGTTTTTTATCACTACATTCGGCTTTGTCTTCTTTGACGTCAAGTTTGACGCGCAAACAACGAAAGCCGCGTAGAAAGGATTTCACGCGGCTCCCAAGAATCAGTTCAGAAGTTGCGCAACGATTATTTCTCTTTAACGTTTCTCAAGTAGTTGGCGTCTATGACATTCAATTCTAATCCTTCGATAGCGTCTGTCGACGGCCAATCTTTTGTAAAATAATTGACAAGAGGGAAGTCAATTCCGTCTTTAAGAAGCGTTTTGATTTTTTCAGGATCGTCAGTCCCAAAAAAGTTTGTCTTAATTCCCGCATTTTTCAACGTGGAAACGCATTCTGGATCATATCCTGTGAACTGAATAAACTGGCAGTTCCACTTAATTACTTTTTCAACAAGATCCATATTAAGTTTACCGTTAAGAAATGCAATTTTAACGTCTGGGCATACTGAACGAGCCTCGTCAATATCTTTTGGGTTTTCGCACCCAATAAAGGACTGTGAAAGACGACCTTTATCAGCGACTACCTTAGTTGCCGCCGCCGCGATTCCTTCGCCTGGTTTAATATGAATATTAATCCAAATATTTCGAGGTAAACAATCAAGAGCTTCTTCAAGCGTGGGGACTTGAAGTCCGGCAAATTTTGGATCATATTTAACGCCGACGTCAAGCGACCGAATTTCCTCGAAAGTTAGGTCCTTAACATATCCTTTGCCCGTTGTCGTGCGATCGACGGTTAAGTCGTGCATGATCACGAGTTTTCCATCTTTCGTCAGTTGAACGTCAAACTCAACTTGTTGCGCGCCAGCTTTTGCGGCGGCAACAAATGCCGGAATTGTGTTTTCGGGAGCAAGTCCCTGATCTCCGCGATGCGCGCAAAGTCCCTTAGCGGCCATTTTAGGAGGAGGAAGAAAGGAGTCCGCCACTCGAAGATATTCTTCATCCGTATGGTTAAGCTTAAACTGATCGAAGACTTGCGTCGCAGACCAATCATCGGAGAAGTAATTGACAAGTGGGTAATCAATCCCGTCGCTAATGAGCTTCCTTATCTCGTCTGGATCGTCAGTTCCAAAATAGTTTATCTTCACATTTGCTTTTTTGAGAGCAGCAATTTGTTCTTTGGTATAGGAACCCCAAAACTGAATGAAATCACATTTCCATTTAATTGTGTTTTGAACGTATATTTCCGCATTGTCCTGGCGTTCCATGCAACAGATTTTTACCTCCGGACAAATGGCGCGAAGCGCGTTCATGTCTCTTTCTTCCACGGCGAAAAACGCTTGGTGAAGCCGATCCTTCTCTATGACGACCTTCAACGAGTCTTCAGCGATTCCTTCTTCTCCCGGCTTGACATGCACATTAATCCAAATGTTTCTGGGTAAGCAATCCAACGCTTCTTCAAACGTGGGAACCCTTATATCGACATATGGAAATCGGCGCTCCGACACAATGTGCAAAGCGCGAATCTCATCAAACGTAAGGTCCCTGACCAATCCTTTACCATCTGTTGTGCGATCGACGGATTGATCGTGCATAATGACAAGTTTACCGTCCTTCGTTTTTTGGACGTCTAACTCAACTTGTTGCGCCCCCGCTTTCGCCGCTCCAACAAAAGCTGGAATCGTGTTTTCTGGACCTAGCGTTTGGTCTCCTCGGTGAGCGCATAGTCCCCGCTCTGGCATTGCCGGAGTTTGCTCCGACGCCCGAAGAGACGTAGCGACGGACAATAAAAAGACTATAAACAGTTTCATTAACAATTTTGTTTTGGTCATCGATGAATTCTCCAATCGAAGAAAGGGTTAAAACGACCATAAAAAGGATACGAATAATATCGCTTGTTTCCGGCGACTCTCCATCATTCTAGCATACGTTATGACATAGTTCTATCAGTTTTCCGAAAATAATGAGCAAACAAATCTTATATGATTTGCGTTTTGCTTCCTCCCCATTATTATTATTAAATCCATGGTCGTTTCGTGGGTAAAATGAAACGTCGGACAATGCGCGCCGTTTGTAGGTTGCGTAGTATTTTGTAGTATTCAGTTGGAGTATTCGCATGGAATTCTTGTCGTTAATGGGCGCGTTTCTAGTAAATGTTACTGGATGGATGCCAGTCGACACATCTCAATTTTGGGTGGAACCAGAAAAACAATCCGTGCTTTTTTTTGTCGCGACTTCCCAGGGCGGGGATGAGGCGATAAAGACTGAGGAAAGAATTCCTTATGAATTTAAGACGACGGACGGGGGATCCTTTTGTTGCGGGGAAGGCGTTTTTGATGGCAAACGCTTGCGAATTGAGACTTCGTTGCCCCAAGGCTTTTTCGAGCTAGAACTTCCTCAAACGGATCAAACGTTTGGAATAGCCTCTCAACCGGCATACTGTCCCAACGAAGCATTGCTTGTCGAAGAAGCGGCTAAAAGAAACGATTTACGCGAGCGAGATATTTTTTTTGGAATTGACGCCGCCTCAACTTGGCTCGTCAAAAACAATCAGGTTCGCGAGGAACTCATTCGAAGCGCTCGTCGTATTGGAATTGCGACTTATCGCGAACGTCTTAGTTGGGAAGGAATTGAATCGAAAGAGGGCGTTTTTAATTGGGAAGGAGACAGACAATCCGAGTTTGTTCGCAAGACCGCCGACAAATACGACATGCCTATTTTGGAACTTTTTCATTCGGCGCCAAGTTGGACTGGAAAAATTGGAACGTATCCCGCAGATTTAATTAAGACAGCCGACAGTTGGGGGACAATTGGCAATCATTGGAAAAAATATTGGAATTCTATTGAGGTATGGAATGAGCCGGATATTTCGTTCAGCGGGAATCTACCAGCCGATCAGTATGTTCCTATTTTAAAAACCGTAGGTCAGGAATTTAAACGACAAAGCGTCGATACGCCTATCGTGGGCGGTATTATCGCTTCTTTCCGTGATGATTTCATGGATTGTTTAGCTGACAACGGGATAATGAACGCTTGCGATATTTTTTCTTTTCATACGTATTGTCGTGCGTACGACATGGAGCGAGTTTCGTTGCGATATCACTACTGGCTGGTTAAAAACAAGGCGGAATGGAAACCGGTATGGATTACTGAATGCGGAAGACCTTGGAAGAAGGGAACAAACCGCCCCAATAGAGAAGCCGACCTTGAAAGCGCGATCGATATTGTTCAGAAAGGCGTTGCGGCAAAGGCTTTGGGGATGAACGCTTATTTTCCATTTGTCTATGTTTTTTATGAGGAAAACGACAATAACTTTGGCATGAGCGATCGAAACAACGCGCCTTTAAGATCCATTGCCGCATATGCAAGATCAATCTATTTACTCAGCGGGACTAGATGCATTGGAAGTTGGAATATTGACGGCGTCGATCGTTCCTACGTTTTTGCCAACACATTTTCAGATCAAAAGATCGCTGTCCTTTACGCTCGTGAATGCAAGCCTGGTCGAACTATTCAACTGCCGATGAAACCCCTGTTTGTCGAACGCGCGACGGGTGAGAGACTTGACGTCGATTCCGATAACGTTATTGATTTTTCCGACGGTTTTTTGTATGTCGGATTCTCCGGGGACTCAGAACTTGTTATGCGAAGCGCCGACGAAGTTGATAAAGCTCGAAATCTTCGTCTTGCCGCAAGCGTTAAGCATGGTTCGGATCCCAGGCGAAACGAATCAATAGTTCTTCGTTATGCGTATGATCCGGAGCAGGTAACGGTAAACGCCGGAGGCTACACAATCGTCAATTCAGACGCCAAAGTTTTTTCCGGAGTAATAAGCGTCTACAATTTTGACGATCAAACTCGCAAAGAGCCTGTTTGCGCGAAGGCCTTTATTACTACCGAAGACGGCGTTGTTAAAGAAGTTGGCGACTTGATTCAGGACGTGGTTTCTACCGTTGAAATTCCCGCTCGGAGTTGCGCAAAAATAGAGTTTTCTCTCGACTCCGCTAAAATATCTCCTTTCCATTCTCCTACGTTATTGTTTGAAGTCGGAAGCGAGGGACGGACGTCGTTTAGATTAAATCGTTCCGTTACGGAAGAGAATTTCAACAGCGTCGTAAAAACAATCGTTCCCGTCGATTTGTCCGAGCTTTCTCGATGGCGTAAGAACGCGTCCAAGAATCATTATTATGAGTTCAAAGTTGACTCGAGCGAATCTCGGTGGGGATTTAATATAGAATTTGACGAAGGCGACAGGTGGGCTTACCCCGTGTATAAATTGCCTGCTGAAATTTCTCCGGAAGGCTTTCCTTCTTTGAGTTTGAAAGACCCGAGTGGAAACGTTTTAACAACGGAACTTTCAAAGTTTAAAGGAATTGCTTTTACCGCGAAAGCAACATCCGACGACTCGGATGGCGTCGTTCGCGTTTTCTTCCATGATGAAAAAGGCGAGTATTATTTTACCGCGTCCGGCGTCATGAAAACCGATGGGAACAGGCGCTTTATCTGTGTTCCTTATAGTTCCTTGAGCGCATACGGAGGAACGCATGAGAGCTTTGATCCCTCGAGAATTCGCGCTGTTTCAATAGGAGGGAATATAAAAGGAAAGAGTATGACTGTTGAAGTTGATCAATTTTGTTTCTTCAACTGAATATTTGCGGACGTAACAGGCTAAGTTTGAAATTGCCTGTTACGTCGTTGCCACTCTCCGGTTAAAAACGGCTGAAATCATATGTTTCTCGATTAATGGGGCGTCGCGTCGAGTAGTTTTCTTTCAGATCGATCCATAGCGGCGTTGAACCGTCTCGTAATGGAAATCCCAAGAGTTTTCCTTGACGCGAAAGGTTATTAATGAGAGGTTCGTTCGCGCGAAAACGTCTAACGTTTTCACAGTAAATATCGCATACGTCGTCGAAGCGCCAACCGATTTGACCCGCGACATGAGGAGTGATGACGACGTTTTCGAAATCCCAAAGAGGGGAACCGACGGGAAGGGGTTCCGGGGATGTAACGTCAGCTACAAATCCGCCGATGCGACGCGACTGCAGCGCATCGATTAGGGCTTCCGTGTTCACAAGCGCGCCTCGCGCGAGATTTGCGAGAAGCGCTCCCCGTTTCATTTTGGCTAGACGATCTGCGTTGAACATATCCCTTGTTCTCGAATTAAGAGGCAACGATAAAAAGACAACGTCAGATACCGCGAGAATCGCGTCTAGACGGTCTTCTCCCCATAGTTCAGCGACGTGAATCGGTTTGTTGTTTGGGTACGAATCGACTGCCAGAATTCTATTGGCAAACGGCGATACTACTTCCGAAAAACGCCGACCAACTCCCCCAAAACCTACGATTCCTACAGTTTTACCGGTCAGATCGAACGTAGGTTTTCTCTTGAATTGTCGATAGTCTGGGTTGTTATATTCAACGCGTTGATCATAAACGAACGAACGTAAATTGCGCCCCCAAGCTAGAATTAAAGCTAGCCCATGTTCCGCGACTTGATCGGCTAGAACTCCCGCAGCCGACGTTATGATAATGTCTGACTCTATTGTTTCGGGAACAAGACACCAATCCATACCAGCGGCTGACGACTGTATCCATCGCAATCTTCTTTGAGAGACGATTTGCTTCCAATTTACAGGAACTTTAGCGTGACCGCAAAAAAAATCGGCTTCCAGCAAGGCGTCAGCCACGTCCGATTGTCCGACATTGATGATATTTAGCGAAGAAGACCAAGCGTCGTTAAT
>CAMZEO010000251.1 GCA_947305735.1 uncultured Planctomycetales bacterium
GTTATCAAATCTTCTTAACAGGCGTTCGCAAAACGGTTTTGAGCTTTTCCGGAGCCGTCTTTCTCGGATCGCCAATATAGATTTCGTGATGAAGCCGCTCTTCTGAAAAATCATGCGTTAATCCGTTTTTCTGAACGAAGTTCCGGATAAGTTCGAGCGTTTTCGATTCTGAATCGTAGCTTCCGATATGCATGCATTGAACGCAAAGTCCTTCGTCGATCGTAACAAACCTTGCCTTCGAACAATCGACCTTTTTCTTCGTCGACGCGGTCTCGACCGCCCAGTCGAAATCGTCGCGACGCACAAAATCGGGAAGCCGCAACGCCGAAAGCCATTCGAACTTGTCTTTTCGCGCAAGATCGACGCCCTTTTCGTCGCCGTCGAACCAGAACCCTTCGAGGGGCGGAACGACGTATTGGAAAAACCCGTCGATCGTTCGAGCGCCCCTATAGCTCATTTTAATCGTATACGCGACCGAATACAAGACTTTCATCGCGCGTTGATACTCTCCGTCGTCGGCGTTGGGATCGCCGCGACCGCGAACGGCGACGAAATTCATCGCCGGAATATCGACAAGCATCGGTTTTTCCGGGGGAAGATAGAACTCTTTATATTCTTTTTTATAGTCGAACGTCACAGAAAATATCTCCGTTTTCGCAGTTTACCGTTCAAGCAATCGTCCGATGAAACTGCGTCGACGCAATCGTAGCGGCGCTCCGCGCGTCCGAGTCTAAACGTTGCGAAGAGCAGTTTTCTTCGACGATTTTTCATCGCGCGTTTTTCGTTGTCGTCTTGCGATAAATCGGACGTCTTTGACGGCGACAAACTCGTCGCCGTTTTTTATCGACAAGCGCGCGACGAAACGAAAACTTATCGGCCGACGCTCCTCCTTTTTGCCGCCCTAACGAAAATACGACAATTCGCGCGAGCGCGAGCAAAAAACGCGGAGTTAACGTCGCTATTTTTGTTCGCCGATTCGTCGATCCTCCAAAGGAAAACGCCCGGCGCTTCCCAAAAGACGCCGGGCGTTCCCAAGGAATAAACGGCGCCGCCATGAACGCCGTTCAAGGAGGTAATTGATCAGGTGAAATCGGCAAGTTTAACCCAGCAACGATTTTCCCAGGAATTGCGAACCGCTTCGATCGTGCGTTCGACGTCGTACGCGTCGCGGAAGGTCGCGATCGGCGCGACTTCTTCGGCGCCGGCGATCTTGAGCATATTTTCATAACAAGCGTTGACGGTAAAGTCGCGATAGCCGAACATATGACCGTCGGCGAAGGACGCGTAGGAGCCGATGTCGCCGCGATTCGAGAGAACGCGCGACCAACCGCGTTCCGGATTCTTCGCGTCGTAAATACTCAGGTAGTTGACGTCGTCGTAATTCCAGGCGATGGCGCCGTTTTCGAAGTACAGCTCGTAGCCGTGCGTGTTTTCTGTTCCCCATGCGTTGCGCGTGCATTCGAGCGAGCCGATCGCGCCGCCGGGCAGCGTGTACATAATGCGCGTGGCGTCGTCGGTTTCGACCGCCTGCATCTTAACGTCTTCCGTTTCGCTTCCGGCGCCGCGCTTCATACGCGCTTCAAGGTCGGAACCAACAAAGGACGGAACCTTGCGTTCTTTGATGTGCGTCGCCTGCATGGCGCACAGTTCAATCGGGCGCATGCCGGTGACGTAATAGAGCATGTCGAGCGCGTGGGAGCCGAGGTCGCCAAGCGTGCCGCCGGTCTTGCTGAAACGCCAGCTGTACGGGGTGTCCGGACCGCCCCAAGATTGATTGTAGAAGGAGCGCGCTTCGATAAGCTTACCAAAACGGTTGGCTTTGACGAGCTGTCGCGCAAGGACGTTGGAGGGGCAGCGACGATAGATGAAGTTGACGGCGTTGAGCAAATTCGGTTTGGCTTCGACGGCGTTCATCATCTCGCGCGCCTCGTCGACGGAAACGGCGAGCGGCTTTTCGCAGAAGACGTGCTTGCCCGCTTCGATCGCCTTCATCACGGCGTCGTGATGCATCGCGTTGGGAAGGCAAACGTCGACGTAATCGCATTCGGGATCTTTAATGACGGCGTCGAGGTCTTTGCTGGCTTTCCAGCCGACTTCGTTGGCGGCGGCAAATTCGCCGTCGGTGTACGTGTAGGCGCCGTAGAGAACCGGCTTGATCGGGCAGGAAGGATAATAACGGGCGACGGCTTCATAAGCGACCGCGCGGACAGTGCCCATCATACCGTAACCAAGAATACTGACGTTAAGCGTTTTCGCCATTGCTAAAGATCTCCTAAAATTAAATCATATCCGGATCGAGCCGCGCTTTGGCTCCGAGCGCCGGGGCTATACCGTTACTTGACGACGGACTCCACGCCTCGCCGACGCAAAACGACGACGCCCCAAAAGCGTCGACGCCAATTGCGATTCACTTTTCCGCATTGTAACCAATACAAAGACGCGTTTCAAGAAGCGAAATCGATTTTTATTCTTTTTTCGCAAAAAAATTGTCGCGAACTACTCCATGCGACGTTTGAACATATAACACGCGGCAAAAAGTGAAAACGCGGCGACGATCGCCAGCGGTATCAGACATAACCCGATCGATTCGGTCGACGCGCCACGTAAAAATAGCCCCTTCATCACGTCCATTTCCCATCGGACGGGATTGACGACGGTCGCCGTTTTCAGCCAGGACGGCATATTTTCTACCGGAGTCGCAAATCCCGAAAGCATGACCGCCAGGGGCATGAACAAAAATATGCCAAGCGTCGACTGCTGTTGCGTCCTCGACAACGCGCTGATCATTAATCCGACGCTGACTATCGACGTCAGATAGAGAATCGTCGTCGCCATCATCAGCCAGAACGGCCCCTGTAGCGGCAACTTAAAACCAAAAATAACGATCGTCGTAATGAGAAGGACAGAAATCGTCGCCATCAGCAGCGAAGCGATCGTCTTTCCGGCGACAATTTCGATCGGAGAGGCGGGCGAAACGAGCAATTGTTCAAACGTGCCCATCTCGCGCTCGCGAGAAATCGAAAGGGATGAAACAAGAATTCCGACGGTGGTCGTCAACAAACAGATTAAACCTGGCAAGAACGAGTTTCGCGCGATCAAATTGGGATTAAACCATTTTCTGGCGACCGGTCCCATCGAAACGTTCGAGCCGTCCGCGTTGCGAAGAGCCGCCTTAATTCCATACGTCGGAGTAATTTGCGAAACGTATCCGCTAAGAATCACGGACGCGTTGGCGCGGCGTCCGTCGACGAGAAACTGAACCTTCGCCGTTTCGCCGTCGCCGAGCAATTTGGCGGAAAAATCGTTGGGTATCGCTAATCCGGCGAAAATCTCGCGAAGTTCGATAGCTTCCTTCAACTCCTCATAGCTCCTGTAGTAAACGATCTCCTTAAAAACAGGTTTCACTCCGAACGACTTGAGAAACGTCGACGATTCCGCGCCTGAATCCAAGTTCACGACTCCAAGGCGAACGTTTGTAACCTCCAGTGAAACTGCAAACGAAAACAAAACGAGCTGGATCATTGGAGGAATAATCAGGATGGCGCGCATCTTGGGTATGCCCAAGGTAACCAACAGTTCTTTGAGCGTCAGCCTCCATATTCTGCGAATACTGCCAATCATCGAAAGAACCTCCTTTTACAACCGCTTAGGCGTCTTAATGATCGCCGCGCAAAAGAACGCGGCGCCGATTATTCCCATACAGCCGATCTGACCCTTCAACAAGGGCCAAACGTCGCCCGCCATGAAGATCGTTTGAAGACAAACGACATAGTATCTCGCGGGGAAAAGGTATGTTATCCATTGCAAAACCTTCGGCATGGCGTCGATTTCAAAAATAACGCCCGAAAGAAGAAAATTCGGCAAAAAGCACACGATCAGCGCGACTTGCGACGCCAAGCTCTGGTCGCGACACACGGATGAAATAAAAATACCCAAAGACGTCGCGACGAGCAAAAAAACGCTCGACGACAGGAGATACGCCGCTACGGAACCGCGAAAGGGAACGTCGAAGAGAAACCGAGCGATCAACGCGCTCCCAATCGCCGCCGTCATGCCCAACAGAAAGTAGGGAATTAGCTTCCCAACGAACATCTCGAATTTTCCTACGGACGTCGCCAGCGTCGCTTCCATCGTCCCGCGCTCCCATTCTCTGGCGACGACAAGACACGTGAGCAACGTGCCAATCATCGCCAGGATCATGGCGATTGAACCGGGTATCAAGCTGTGACGCGTTATTTGCGCGGAATTGTACATCGTCTTCGTTTCAAGGTCGACTTTGCTCGACGCCGACGTCGCGCCCGTCTCGCGAATTCGCGCGGACGTCCATTTGACAAACGCCGCGCGCGCGTAGTTCTCGACAATTAACGCAAGGTTCGTGTCGCCGCCGTCAGTCAGAATTTGGATTTCGCCCATTTCGCCGCGTTCGACTTGCTTAGAAAAATCATTGGGAACGACGACGATCGCGGCGACTTCCTCGTCGCGTAGACCGCGTTCCGCTTCGGACCGATTAGCATAGAACCTCGCGTCGAAATACCGGGACGCGTCGAGCGAATTGTAAAAGGAACGGGCCAAAGGCGTCGCGTCTTCCAAAACAACGCCCGTTCTCACGTTAGTCGCGTCAAGAGACAGACCGTACCCGAAAAGAAAAAGCATGATCACGGGAAGAACGAACGCTATTAACAACGCGCTCGGATCGCGAAATACCTGAAGCCATTCCTTCCAGACGATCGCAAAAAGCAGTTCGAGTCTTTTCATTTTCCAGCGTCCGCCCTTCCCTGTTTAATCAAGCGAATAAACGCGTCTTCCAACGTGGGATCGGAGTTTTCAGAGGTCGCGGCTGACGTCTTGAGTTCGTCCGGCGTTCCTTCGGCGATTTTCCTTCCGTCAAGAATCAACGCCAATCGATCGCAATATTCCGCTTCGTCCATAAAGTGGGTAGTAACAAGTACGGCGACGCCTTGCGCGGCGAATCGATTGACGCGATTCCAAAACTCGCGTCGCGCGATAGGATCGACGCCAGACGTCGGCTCGTCCAGAAACAACGCGTCGGGATCGTGTATCGTCGCGGTCGCGAGCGCCAGGCGTTGTTTGTATCCCAGCGGCAACGTTCCCGCCTTGACGCGTTCAAAACGTCGAAGGTCGTATTCGTCCAACGCGCGATTAATCGACCGTTCCCCGTCGGCGACCGACAAGCCGTAGACGCCAGCGTAAAAATTAAGATTCTGTCTCACGCTTAAATCGGCGTACAACGAAAATTTCTGAGCCATATAGCCCAAACGATTCCGCGCCGCTCCCGGCGCTTTCCTCAAACTCACGCCCCCGACATAACCGTCGCCAGAACTGGGACGAAGCAAACCGCACAGCATTTTGAACGTCGTGCTTTTCCCTGCGCCGTTGGGACCAAGAAGTCCGAAAATCTCGCCCGCCTTGATTTGAAAACTGACGTTCGACGCGGCGGTAAAACTCCCGAATTTTTTGGTTAGACCGTCGGCGACAACGACCGTTTCTTCGCGGGAACGCGTTTTAATCGATTGTTTCGCGACGTCTCCCTCTTTCTCCTTGGGGGCGCCGCCGAGACGTTCGATAAAGCCGTCTTCGAAGCATGGATTCGCAAGCGTCGCTTTTTTTCCTTCAAAGAGCGTTTGCTCGTCGATTTCGGGTTGAAACGCGCGGCTCAACGTAACTCGAATCGAACTTCCTTGAATAATCGCGTCGACGATTTCGTCCTTTGTCGAGTCGTCGG
>CAMZEO010000252.1 GCA_947305735.1 uncultured Planctomycetales bacterium
GATTTGGAGTCGAAATTCGCGTCGACGAGAATTCCGGCGAAAAAACGACGCTCTACTACGACGCGGACGCGAAGGAACTGGTTTTCGATTCGCGTTCTAGCGGAAAGATCGGTCGTCCCGCGTTGGAGCGCGCGCCTTTGGAACTTGGCGACGGCGAAGATTTAGCGTTGCGCGTTTTCGTCGATAAGACGGTCGTCGAAATCTACGCGAACGACAAGCAGGCGATTTGTCGGCGCGTCTATCCGAGCGATCCGAACGCCGCGCTTGGCGTATCTCTATGGAACGGCGGTTCCGCGGACGCGACGGCGAAGAGCGTTCGCGTTTGGGAAATGGCCGAGTCTAATCCTTACTGAGTCGATGATCGTTATTCAACGAACAAACGATCCGACCGCGCGCGCGATCGTCCCCGGCGGCGTCTCGTTCGCAGGTTTGGCGTCGGAGTTGGGCTTGAACGCGCGCGAAGGAGCGCGTTGGGCAAGTTGCGAAACGCTCAATCTTACGACGCTTGATCCCGACGCGCCGCTGGAGCGCGAGACGGCGTTTGAAATTCCGAACGTCGTCTTTTTGGCGTGGTTTGGCGAGTGGGGACGGCTTGGAAAGAAGTATATGCGCTGGGCTGCGAACGCGCGGCGCTTGAGAAGTCTTGGATACGACGTCGTTTCTTTCGACAACGATCGCTATCAGCGCGATAAAGCGGAACTTGCGAAATTTGATTTTTTTGAACGATTAGAACGTTGTTCTCGAGAAAAAGCGCTTTACGCGCTCTATATGATGGGACACGGCTCGCAAGACGCGATCGGCAGTCTGAATCCGCGTTTCTTCTGGAATCGAACTCCGGGTCCGCAGTGGCAAGTCTCGTATACGCGCGTCTCGCGGGCGGTTGGCGCGACCTCGCGCGATTTGTCGATTCAAGACGCGTTGAATTATCAACTTGGCGCGTTGGTCGTTCAGGCGTGCGCGTCGGATAATCCAAACGCTCGCGAATTAGTAAGTTCCGGCGGACGCTTTTGGGGCGCCGCCGGAATCTACGTTCCCAGACCGCTCGATCTTGGCGGAGTTATTTCGCGATCTTGAAAACGCGAACGTCTTGAGCGCCCAACGTTCCGGATAATTTGCCGTCTTCGAGCGGGGAGTCTTTTCCTTCGATCAGTTCGACAATTTTGGAATCAGTCTTCTCAACGCGCGTCAGAATCGCTTTTCCCAGTTGAAGTTCGAACGCTTTTTCTTCGTCGGAATCGTTGAAAAGCGTTAAATAGACCGCGTCGGTCGGCCGCGACGGATTCGACGATATCGACGCGCCGTTTAACGCTCCAAATCGTTCGACATAGAGTTTTTCGTCGTTTGATTCGACGCCGGTTTCCGGCTCCCAACCCGCCTCGGCGACCTCGGTTACAATCGGCATATAGCGTTTAAAAAGTTCGCGATCGCGTTCGTAAAGATCGGGGTTTTCGAAATAATGTTTTGTCGACGCGTCGGCGCTGAACATGCTCGGGAACATTCCGTACGCTAAAGCTCGCTTCATGTATTTTTCCGTCATGTCGCGCGTGAATTCGTCGAAGTTGGTGTTCTGTAAGAAGCAGTACGGCTTGCCGCAACACATGACGCGACGGAACATGAGTTCGTCGTCCGGCATAGGCCGCCAATCGCCGCCCCAATGCCAATTAGTTTCCGTGCCCAGAACGTCCAATTGCGGCGCGAGCCAGAAATGCAGGCTTGGCGTCGCGTTGGCCATCGACAATTTGCCGCGCGCGTGAACGTCGTCGGAAATCTTTTTGACGTATTCAAACGCGATCAGACCGCGCAAAATACCGGGCCGCTTGTCTTTGGAATCGAAAACGAGCGGCGTTTGCATGCCCGCGAAATGAGCGCGATTAAAGTCGATCATCGCGGTGACGTATCCTTCGCTCGAATCGACGTATTCTCCGTCGCAACCGGGCGTTGTTTCAGCGGCGAGGAAATCGTCGCGCGAGCGTAATTTGGCGAATTTCGGATCGGGCTTGCCGTACAGACCGTCGGCGATTTCGTCGCTCCATTTGGTCGCGAACCCGGCGATAAGTTCGACGTCTTTATTGTTGGCGTTGTTTAATTTGCCCTGCTGAACGAGATCGACCAATCCCGGCGCGTCGTTAAGGCTCCAAACGACCCCGTCGCACCACGGCGTGTCGAGCAGCATTCCATACGGGGCGCCGTCTTTATCCTGGAACCCGGTCGTCATGAGCGAACGCGCTTCCGCGACGGCGTATTTCGGAGCGCCGTTGGCGTCCTTTTCGTTTCTGATCGCAAGTTCTTTCGCCGACCGATACGCCGCCTCGATCGATTTGGGCGACGTTTCCGATTTCGGAACCTGTTGCCACCAGGTCATCGGCTCGGTGTATCGGAACGACGAGACGTTTCTTGCGTCGTCTTCCGCCAATTCGTCGATTCCTTCTTTAAATTGGAATCCGAAATCTTCGTCGTTCGGGACTTTGGAGATTTTGGCGAAAGCCATCCAGTTTCCCTGTTTGACGGCGCGAACGAAGAAGCTCTTTGGAAACGCCTGACGATAGGCGTCGAAACCCGCCCGGAAAGGATTGGAGCCAAACGGAACGTTGACGACTCCGGACGCCTGTTTCGACGTCGTCAGACTCACGCTTTGTCCGTCTTTGGAAAGCTCCCAGTCGAGCGGCAAAATATGAAATTCCGCCTCCGGTTTCTCTTTGGTCAGCGCAAAATCAAAAACGATATACAGTTCGTTCGTTTCGCCGTTGCAAGCGATTCGATAGAACGCGGGGAAGTCGGGATCGATTGCTATTCCGAAGGCGGAAGAGTATTCGCCGCGATCGTTTCTCGCCGCGACGACGCCGAACGGGTAGTGAGAACCGCGTCCCGCGCCCGCTTCGGCCAGCGTTCGCGTCGCGGAATACTCCCTGACGTCAATTTCGCGGAATCTTCGCGGATCGTCGAACCAGACCCATTTGGCGTCCTTCGATTTCTTCGGAAAACTGATCGAATAGACAAGCGACAGGGCGCGGTCTTCTTGCGATTTGCTTTTGACGCGAACGACGTCTTTGAACGCTCGGTTGGCGCCGCCGCCGGATTGAAGAGGTTGACGAGTCGACGATATGGAAAGGCCGAGGACGTCGACGGGGTTCTCTGATTTGGATATCCCGTCCAACGCGCAAAACGCGCCGTCTTTGGCGACGTCGCGAAGATAGATCGTCGTGTTCCCGCGGCGCTCGTTCTTATCGAGTTTGACGGGAACGCCGTCGAAGAAAGAGACTTTTTGAGAGAATTCAAATTGCCGCAGTTCAAAATCTTTGAACGACGCCTTGCCGGAATGACCGCGAAGCAGACCGTAAACCGAGACGTATTTAATCGGTTTTTCGGGAAAGATTGTTACTTCGCCCCGAGTCCAGTCGGAATCGCCGACGGGAAAGTTGTAAACGGAGCCCCAAAGGTTCGTTCCGTCCGTATAGTTGACGTCGACGTAGAGCGAGTAGTCGGATCCGACGTTGCCGCCGACGTTTTCCGCGCGACTCCGGCATGTCGCGATCACGGGCGTCGCTACTTTCTGGTCGAGTTGATACGCGTAACGAACGCCGTATCCTCCTTCCGGCGCGTCGCCGGCGTCGAGGACGTAGGCTCCGTCGTTTTCGACGTAACCCTTTTCATAAGGGTAAATCCCGATCGGCTCGAGCAGACGAGTCGCCGAGACGTCGTCCAGACGGATAACTTCTCGAGTCGAAACGACGTCGGCGGCAAACGCCGTCGTCGCGGTGAATACGAGCAAAGCTAACGGAAATAATCGAATATGGGCGCGCATAGTTGGTTCCTCAGGTTGAAGTGATAATAGTCGGAGAAGAACGAAGTCTTGCCCGAGCGACAAAGCGTTCTTAGAGATATTATAAATAATTGACGAACAGATTCAACTTGCGACAAGACCGACAACGATGCGAGAAATCACGAAGAACCGTCTTCCGAAGTTTGCTACGCGCGAACGCTTGATTCCGAGTCGCGCGACGCAAAAACGCGAACGCTCAAGCAACGCGGCGTAAAAGCGCATTACCGTCAAACAACGCGACGTTAACAGAGAGTGGTAACCGCGAAATGGTCGTCGCGTTGGGAACGTCGAGCCCCCGCTTGAAGAACGTCCAGCCGGAGCTCTAACGTCTGGTTAAACCTGAAATTTGAGACGAAACGCGGAGCTTTCTCCAACGATGAACCGAATCGCCTACAAATAACGCGACGACTTGCAAGCGCCAAGCGCTGTCGCGAGTTTAAAGGTTACGAAAAAGTTCTCTTCTAAGATGGAGTAATATTTGCGAAAATCTATACTTTTTGGCAATTTACAACCCAAACTCTTCAATTCATACAATTATACATTCTATAGACTTTTTGGCAAGAAATAACTCTATTTTTGGACAAAAAACAGGCGTCTTTTCGAGCAAAACGTGAAATTTTTATTGACCAAAAAGTATACCTTTTGGCGTTTCTCTCAACGAGTAAGTAAATTCGTAAATCTTTTAACTAAAAGGAAATAGAAAATCAGTTCGCACTTTGTTTCGGCAATTGAAAGCGTCGTTTTAGTGTCGCGCCGTCGAAACCGTGACGAACGAAAAAACAAAAAATCGCCGTATAACGACCCGTCTTGTAAAAATCTCGACGTTTCCTTGACTGTTCAAAGAAACGCGCTTAAGCGCGGACGGGATAACGTTAAGGCGTTTCCCGACGACGGCGATAAAACCCGAGGATTTTTATCATGGCGAAAAGAATATCGAAGAGAACGACAAAACCGAAGGAAGAGAAGTCTATTGAACAGACTATTTGGGACGAAGCGAACAAGTTGCGCGGCAAGGTCGAGCCGTCTGAATACAAGCACGTCGTGTTGTCGTTGATTTTTCTGAAGTATGCGAACGACCGTTTTAACCTACATCGGGAGCAGATGATTGACAATGGACAACAAAATTTTCTTGAAATGAAACCTTTTTACGCAAAGGACAACGTTTTCTATGTCCCGGAATGTTCGCGGTGGGCTTTTATCATGGCGAACAAGTCTCAATCTGATATAGCGATTAAAATTGACACGGCGTTGCATGAACTTGAAAAAGAGAACCCAGCGTTAAAAGACGCTCTGCCTGACAATTACTTTTCCCGTTTACGCTTGGATTCAGACGGATTGTCTTCCCTCCTCGACGATATTGGCGCTCTTAAGCTTCAGCTTGACGGCGACAAAGATCTTTTCGGAAGAGTCTACCAATTTTGTCTTCGTAAATTTGCGCTTATGGAGGGCAAAAGCAAGGGGGAGTTCTACACTCCCGATTCAGTTGTCGAGTTACTTTGCGATCTTATTGAGCCGTATTCCGGGATTGTATACGACGGTGCTTGCGGTTCCGGGGGTATGTTCGTCCAGTCGATGAAATTTGTCGACGAGCATAAAGGCAATCGGTTGAACGTGTCTATTTACGGACAAGAGTATACCGACGCGACCCGACGCCTGGCTAAAATGAATTTAGCTATTCGCGGCATATCCGCAAACCTTGGCGAAGAACCAGCAGACACAATTAAAAAAGATCAACACAAAGATTTAAAAGCGCAATTCGCTCTTGAAAATCCCCCATTCAATCAAAAAGACTGGCGCGACGAAAAAGAATTGAATAACGACCCTCGATGGAGCGGATATACGACTCCTCCGACCAGCAACGCTAATTACGCGTGGTTGCTGAACACACTATCCAAACTAGGACAAAATG
>CAMZEO010000253.1 GCA_947305735.1 uncultured Planctomycetales bacterium
CGTTTGTCTTTGCGGGTTGGGAAGTTCAAAGCAAAGGCAACCCGATGGCGCACGCCATTTTACGGGGATTCGCCAATAAAAACGGTCGGTCGACTCCCAATTACCACTACGAAGATCTTCGGTTTCTCTGCGAACTCTACGCCAAATTCGAACTGCTCAATCCAGGCGTCATCGTCGATTGCAATCACGCCAATTCCGGAAAACGCTGGGCGGAACAACCGCGTATCGCAAAAGAAGTGTTGCATAGTATGCGATGTTCCGAAGATATTCGAAAAATGGTTAAGGGCTTAATGATCGAATCCTATATCGAAGACGGTTCTCAAAAGCCGGACGGATGCGTTTACGGTCAGTCGATTACCGACCCGTGTCTTGGTTGGGAAAAAACGGAAAAAATGCTTTTTGAACTCGCGGAAATGCTATGATAACATCCTTTGTTACCGGCTCGACCGGACAGGACGGCTCATATTTAATACGAAAGCTCCTCGACGAGGGAAGACGCGTATGCGCGCTCGCTCGGCGCGCGTCCACGCCGAACACGAGTCGAATCGACGATCTCAAGCCGGGAGTTCAACCCAACGGATCCGAACTGATTTACCGCGCCGGCGATCTGACCGACGCGTCGAGTCTTATGACGATCCTTAAGGAATTTGAACCCGACGAAGTTTACAATCTAGCCGCGCAATCCGAAGGTCGCGTTTCATTCGAAGTGCCCGAATATACAGGCGAAGTTGACGCTTTGGGCGCGTTGCGTCTGCTCGAATCAATCCGCCGACTTGGTCTCGCTTCAAAAACGCGGTTCTATCAAGCGTCGACTTCCGAACTCTTTGGAGACGCTAAAGAGAAACCGCAACGCGAAACGACTCCGTTCGCGCCAAGGAGCCCCTACGCGATAGCAAAATTGTACGCCTATTGGACGACCGTCAACTACCGCGAGGCTTACGGAATTTTCGCCTGCAACGGGATTTTGTTCAATCATGAAAGTCCTCTGCGCGGCGAAAATTTTGTCACGCGAAAAATCACCCGAGGCGCGGCCAGAATTCGCGAAGGACTTCAGGAATGTTTGCGCTTGGGCAATATTGATTCCCGAAGGGATTGGGGACACGCGCGCGACTATGTCGAAGGCATGTTTCTCATGTTGCAACAGGACGAGCCCGACGATTACGTTTTGGCGACGGGCGAACAAAGGTCGGCTCGAGAATTCCTCGAAATTGTCTTTCGCAAACTTGGTTACGAACTCGTCTGGAGAGGCAAAGGACTCGATGAAAAAGGAGTCGATAGAAAGTCGGGAAAAAAACTTGTCGAGATCGATCCCGTCTTTTTTCGCCCGACGGAAGTCGGCTACCTGTGCGGCGATTCGACAAAAGCGCGCGAAAAGCTCGGTTGGAAACCGAAGCATACCTTTGAAGATTTAGTCGACGATATGTTGACGCACGACGTCGAACTGGCGCGACGAGAAGCTCGAGGGTAATGAAAAATGGATACTGAATCGCTCCGAATTTTCAGGCGGCGACGCGCGTTTTTTTGGGTAGTCGCGTTTTTTTTAACTTTTTGCGGCGCCGCTTTGTTCTTTACTTTTTCCAGTTTTCTTCTGGCGATGCGTGAAAACGCAAGACGCGAACGTTGCGATCTCAATTTGGCAAAGCTCTATCAGGCGACCGTCGAATACTGCGACGCCTACGGAACGTTTCCTCCCGCGTTTACCGTCAACGAGAACGGACAAAGACTTCATTCGTGGCGCGTCCTTCTTCTCCCATATCTTGGAGAGCAAGAGCTGTTTTCACAGATTAAACTTGACGAACCTTGGGACAGCGATTGGAACAGACAATTCTGGACAAAAACGCCGAACGTTTTTCGTTGCGCGTCGACGCCCTTAAAGGACGTCAACGACGATTCCAAAGCGAAGCAATGCGCCTACTCGTGCGTAATTGGTTTTAATACGGCGTTTCCGGAAGACGGAACGTCCGTCGATCCCGATTTGATTGTCGACGGACTGTCAAACGCGATTATGTACGTCGAAAGAAAAAAAACGAGCAACTGGATGGATCCTTCTTCGGAAATCACCGTTGAACAAGCGCTTGAAGAAAACAAAAAGCCCGTCGTGGAAAGAGAAAATTTCGGCTCTTGGCACGGAAGAGGGGAATACGCGCTCCTGTGCGACGGAGGGAGACGATTTCTTTCGGAAAAAATTGACGGCTCCGTTTTGAAACTCCTTTTCGGAATCGACGATTCAAAAGGAATCGAGGAATCGTCGTCTTCCGAAAAACAGGAAGAAGAGAAATGACGACCATAAAGAAGCGGAACCGTTCCACTCGAAAACGGTTCCGCTTTTTCGTTAAAATCGCGTTCGCGACGTCGCGCGTTCTACCAAACGATATAATTGCCGCCGTACGTCAATCCGGCGCCAAATCCCGCGATAAGTAATTTGTCTCCGCGCTTGAGCAAACCTCCGCGATTCATCTCGTCCAAAACGATCGGAATCGAGGCGGACGCGGTGTTCGCGACGGTTTCCACGTTGATATAGAATTTGTCGTCGCTTTCCAATCCCAACCTTTTGCCCGCCGATTGAATGATGCGCAAATTAGCTTGGTGCGGAATAATGCGCGAAACGTCGTCCAACGAAAGGTTGTTGCGCTCGAGAAGCGTTGTCACGACCTCCTCGATCGCCTTGATAGCAAAAGTAAAGACTTGCGTTCCAGCCATTTGCAAAATATGCGCCTGGGGGTGATTTAAGGAGTCGTTGGATCTGCAACCGCCCTCAAGAAGAAGATATTTGCCGCAGGCTCCGTCCGCGCGCATTACGGTGTCGACGACGTCGCTAGGCTCGTCTTCCGACGGAACAAGCACGACCGCTCCGGCTCCGTCGCCGAAAAGAATGCACGTTTTGTGATCGTTCCAGTCAACCTTGCGCGTCATCACTTCCGTCGCGACGATGAGGATCGGCTTGCGAAAATCAGGCTTGTAGTAGAAATTTTTTGCGATTTCGAGATTGTAGATAAAGCCGCAACAGGCGGCGCTCATGTCGAACGCGGACGCGTTGACGGCTCCAAGTTGATCTTGGAGCAGGCAGGAAACTAACGGCGTAGGCGCGTAGTCGGGCGTCGCCGTGCTCGCGATGATCATGCCGAGTTCGTCGGCGGAAACGCCCGCGTTTTCAAGGGCTCGTCGCGCGGCGACGAGCCCCATAGCCGAGGCGGATTCGTCCGGAGCCGCGACGTGCCGAGCTTTGATTCCCGTGTGGGTATAGATCCATTCGTCGGATGTTTTGGGTAGTCGTCGCGCTAATTCGTCGTTCGTAACAATGCGTTCGGGGAGATACGAACCTGTTCCGGCTATTTTTACACGTGTCATGACGTCGTTGTCGCCAAATGCTTAAATTGAGGAGCGTCGCGCTCTAATCCGTTTTGTCAATCCAATTTACTCTCCGTTCAATCGGAAAAAACAAGCGCGGCAAGGGCGTGTTCGCTCGACGGCGACGCGCCTACTTTAGCGGGTAGTTTAGGGATTATCGCGAAGAACGTCAACGTCAATTGACCGAGTTTTGTAAAAAAGACCGATATAATCAGTTTTCAGTAGGTTTGACGATAAATTCGCTTGAGACGACGTTCAGGAATTCTTGTTCCGACGAAACGCGGCTGATTTTATTTCGGAAATTTCGTCCGCCCGGTCGTCCCTTTGAATAACAAACGGCAAAACGACGCATGAGAGTCACGCCAAGTTCCGAACCAAAACGTTTCAAAACAAGTTGAAAATGGTCGAGCAATAATTCGCGCTGTTCGAGAAGCGTCGGCTCAGGCTCGGGCGTCTCGCCGTGAAGAAGACGCTCGATTTCGCGGAATAACCAAGGTCGATCCAGTCCGGCGCGACCGATCATTATCCCGTCGACTGGATAGCGCTCCAAACGTTCGACCGCCTGTTCGGCCGTCTTAATATCGCCGTTGCCGATTAAAGGAATCGATCGAAGCGTCGTCTTTACCTTTGCGATTTCGTCCCAGTCGGCGTCGCCCGCGTACATTTGACGCGCCGTCCGCCCATGCACGGTCAACGCAGCCCCTCCGGCTCCCTCGACGGCTTGCGCCACGTCGCGCGCGTTGATTGCGTCGGCGGTCAATCCAAGTCGAATCTTCGCCGTCGTCGGAGTCGGATAGCACGCCTTGACGACGCGTCCGACAAGTTTTCCGACTTTTTCAGGATCTCGCAAAAGATACGAACCGCTTGCGGAACGCTTGGCGATTGCGGGCGCTGGACACCCAAAATTTAGGTCGACGACGCTTGCTTTAAAATCGCGAGCGAGTTTTCCGGCGAGTTCTTCAAGCGTTTCCGGACAATTATCCCATATTTGCACGGCGAGAGGTCGCGGCTCGTCCTGGACTCCCCAAAGCCTTTCCGGTTCGCCAAGACCTCGCGCTCCCATATAAACAAACGCGCGGGCGCTAACCATTTCCGTCGCTATGAGCCCGACTCCCCCGAGTCGACGAAGAAGCTCGCGATACGCGTAGTTGGTATACCCCGCCATCGGCGCGGATAGCACGGGGGGCGAAACGGTAAGATTCCCTATTTTCAACGAAGTTTTCATTAATTGTTCCCGAAATGACGCGCTGCAAGGTCAGTAAAACGAAATTCCAATTATAATTGAATTTTGCCAAACGCCAACATTATTGACGACACAACAAGAAGCGTCGTTGCTCTTTTTCACGGTAAATTGCCATTTTAATCGAAAAATCCTTGACGCCGCGTTGTCGAGCGGGTACACTAGTGCCGAGGCGTTTTGTAGCAGCGGCGTCCTACGTTTTCATCCTAACGAGAACCGCGATCGTTGAACTACGCGTTTTTCACTTCCGCCGTTTTGAGCAATACAAATCGGTCAACTCCTTTTTGGAAAAGGCTTAGACATGAATTCAATTTGGGGCGTTAAAGATCCAAGGATTACGGCGCTTGACTGTACTATCCGAGACGGAGGACTCGTTAACGACCATTATTTTAGCGTTGATTTTGTCAAAGCGGTCTACAAGGCTAACGTCGCGGCGGGCGTCGACTATATGGAAATCGGATATAAACATTCCGATCGGATTTTTTCGCGCGAATCCAACGGCGAATGGAAATTTTGCGACGAAAAAGATATTCGCGCCGCCGTTGGCGATAGTCCCAGTCCCTCGATGAAACTTGCATGCATGATCGACGCTACCAAATCGGACTGGAAAACCGCCGTTCTACCAAAAAGCCAAAGCGTTCTGAGCATGATACGCGTTGCGTTTTACGATCATCAAGTCGACGAAGCGGTCGAAATGATTGAAGACGCCCACGAAAAGGGATATGAAGTCAGCGCCAACTTGATGGCTGTTACTGTTGTCGAGGAGAAGAAACTCGACGAAATACTCGAACGCGTATGCAAAACTTCGGCGGAAGTTGTCGTGATCGTCGACTCGTTCGGGTCGTTGACGCCCTTTCAGACGGAATACCTTACGAAAAAATACGTGGCGTACGCTTCGGAAGCGAACAAGGAAGTCGGCGTCCATCTGCACAACAATATGCAACTTGCTTTCGCAAACACGCTTCTTGCCGCTCAGCACGGGGCCACTCGTCTTGACTGCTCGCTTGGCGGACTCGGGCGCGGCGCCGGAAACTGTCCGAGCGAACTGTTGTTGTCCGTTATGAATCCGGATAACTACAGACTGCGCCCGTTA
>CAMZEO010000254.1 GCA_947305735.1 uncultured Planctomycetales bacterium
CGTTTCACGACCTTTTCCGTCGGCGCGTCCGTTCCAGGCGATAACCGCTCGTTGCGCCGGTTCGTTGAACGTCGCGCCAAGATTGGAAGCTCCCCCGGAAGCGGGTTCATATGGCGGTGGGACTGTTCCTTCGCCTTCCCCATCTTCAGGTCCAGGTTGAGGATCGGGATCGGGATCAGGTAGCGGTGGTTCAGGAGGTAACGGTTGCGTAGAACCCCCCGATCCACCATTCCCTGAATCAGGAGGATCAGTCGGAGTCAACAAACCGCTATCTTTTATATATTTGATAATTTCGCGCAAATCATTGAGTTCGTTACGCAAACTTTCAATTTCAGCAAGTTGTTGATTATTATTGTTATTGTTGATAATGACGGGGACTTGCTGAACGCCTTGATAATTCGGAGTCGTCGTCGCGGAACCCGCGACGGGTTGGGGATAACTATGTTGCCCTCCCCAATAATTGCCCCAATCGTAGGGATAAATCCACATTTTTCCGCAATCGGCGTTCGCTGAAACGCAAGACGCCGCGACGGAACAACAAAAAACGAAACAAATGACATTTTTCAGTTTCATCGTTCTCTCCTCTGTGTGCCGACGATCGCTAAGCGATCTCGATAAAATACCCAATAGATGAAACGCGCGGCGCTCAAATCGGACAACCGCCTTTAACGGCGACGCGCGTCCCAATTCCAAACGCGTTATAAAAACCTTCGGAGTCGAAAGTCAACGCTCGCCGATCAGTCGCTTTTTTTATTCTTCGCGTCGGCTTCTTCGACGGCGGCTATAATCTGGTCGCCGGTTTTTTTCAGGCGCGCGTCATAGTCGTCGATAGTCGGAGCGCCGACTTTCAGGCTCCCCCCGTCGACGATTGTCTGATCTCTATGATCGAAGGACTTGAGGACGCGGTTGTTCGTTTTAGCGGCTATTTCGACGTTCTTTGCGGAATCGTCGCTATAATCGTCTTCGACGTTAAACTGCGTCAGAGTCGTCTTTCCCTGATGGAACCCCGGTCGGCTTGATCCGCCTACTCCTAGCTTCAATACGCCGCCTTTAGCCATCCAAAGCCACCAGGAATCGTACAGATTGTCGTAGTCCATGCCTAAATCAAGAAAGAAATCGTCGAATGTGTAACCGGCGTTTGGATCGGTCACGGGACGAGACGCCGCGCGAATAAAGGCGTTCGTAAAAACGGTTCCATGCCATGAGTCTCCATGCGACTGCTCGCGGTCGCCGTAATTGCGTTTTTCCGTCAAATCGCCCTCTTTGTACGCCATTGGAGGCAAGGGATTCTCTTTCGTCAACTCGCCGGTTTCATAAGCGTATTGCACATACCAGTACGAGCAGGGATTTGAAGAGTTCCAACTGACGGTTCCCTCGGCGCGCGCCAAGAGGTATCGCAACGCAAAGTTCGACGCCTGCGGGGAAGTCGTTTCGCTTGACGCGCCGCCAGTTTCAGATTCCGACTCAACGGCGGGAACCATTCGCGTAAGTATTTCTTTTGCTTCAACGCCTCCCATTGGAGAAGAGCAGGAGTCGGTGACGAGAACGTCCAGGCGATGTTTTCGACTTCTCATATAATGAAGAATATTGGCGCGCGTCAACGCTTGTTCTGAAAACACGGGCGGCGCCGTCTTGAAATACGGCGCGACAAGATGTTCGCGATCGTCCCCTTCCTCAACGTCTTTCGGACGTTGTTCGTTAGGGTCTTTTTCACCGGTTTCACCGGGTTTTGCGGGATTAATTAAATCTTGACCGGGATCCAGAGCCCAGCCGTGAGAACATATATAAACAAAGAGCGCGTCTTCTTCGCCCGCCTTTTGCGATAATTCGCGGATTGCGTCGACGATCTTTTGCGGCGTCGTATCGCTGCCGCTCAACGTCTCGGAAGCCCCGAAAACGTCTTTATCAGAGCCGTCCAAACCGATTTTACTCAGATTTGACTCAAAATACTTGCGCGACGTCTCGATCGTTTTGCGGAAAAGATATTCCTCGCTCGCATCTTCGCCCTCAGCGGGAGGTTTAGCATCTCCAGAAGTACCCGTCCAAACGAACAGCATATAAATCTTACCGCGTTCGCCGTCGTTCGGATCCGCGCTCGCGACGCGTCCTTGCAAACACGACGTCAACGCGATCGCAACGACGATCGCCAAACGTCGCGCTATCGCGTTCGTTAGCAAATTATTCATCGATTATTCCTTTCATTATCCTGCGGGTTGAAACGAGCGAGGCAAACGCCCGACCGCGTAAAAAACATTCTTGCGATAGAAAACGACGACTACATGCCGCGATTCCTCAGCAATCTGCCCAAGACGCCCGGACGACCGGGAAACGGTCCCAAAGAGCCGCAGTCGCCGCAACACGACTCGCAACCGCAATCGTCGCCCGCGTATATTGCCGGACCGTATGGATAAGGAGTCCATGGATTGGGCAACGGCAACGGCGGAGGCATCGGTCCAAACCAGGGTTGACCCTGTTCGGGATCGCCATTCCAAGGCGGCAAATCCGGATCGTCTTCGTCGGGCGGGAGTTCTTCTTCGCCGGATTCATCCCCTTCGGCTTCTTCTCCGGGTTTCCACCACTTAAACGCTTTCAGCGCGTTCTTGTCCTCTTTTTTAGCGTCTAAATTCGTTTTTTCCGCGCCGACGCTTGCGTTTTTGCCGCCGGATTTCGAGTTTCGAAGCGCGGTCGCTTCGTCTTCTTTATTGGGCCGGTTCAGAATAGCCTGATTGTCGTCGGAGGACTGAGCGTATTTTCCAGCCGCGTCCGCCTTCTTTAGACTCGCGTCTTTCAGAGAGACCTTCCCCTTCAGGACGTTGACCGAGGCTTCGGGTTCTTTCGCGTTCGTCGCGGAACAAACGGCGAACGCGCACAACGCGGCGAGCGCGCATAACAAATTGATTCGTTTCATAAAGCAATCCTTTCGATCAATCGACGCGCTAACGGCGCGATTGACGCGTCCTCGATAATATTCGGAACGCGATCCGTTTGACGCGCGCGACAAGCAACGGAACAACGACGCCCAGCGCCAGGCGGTTTCGACGCAAAATCAACGTCGTTTGAAAAAAAACGTTCCGTTTTCGCATCTCGCGCGAAACAAATTAAAAAATTACCCAAATAACCTAGATTAACAAATCCGGTTGTAGCGGATATTACCCGTTTTTTTTTTTGTCAATAACGCCGATTATTATCTTAAGAAATTTCAGGACAAGGCGCGATTTCGTTCGGGAAAATACGGGGAAAGCCAAAAAGAAAAAATGAAAAAAACGCGGAAAAGGCGATTTGCCGCAAAAAATCCGCCGGACCAAGTCGGCGACGGTCGAAACGTCGCTCGACCGCGGAAGTCAAAAGTCGCGCGGAGACAGAAAAGAGGCGTTTTGCCGCGCGCAAAAGTTAAAAACGGGAACCGCAAATTCAAAGCGGTTTGAACGGAATCTTATTCTTCGCGGCGTATTCTTCGGCGTAAGAGTCTTTGGAACCGCGCAGCGCGAGATCATAGCAATAATTAAACGCCCAGCGGCAAATCTTCTCGATTCCGTCGGGAATAACGAGTTCTTTAATAGCGCAACCGCGAAACGCGTGCTCGCCGATGAACTTGACGCTCTCGGGCAAAACGACGTCCTCCAGCCGATAGCAGTCGGTGAACGCTTCTCTCCCAATAGATTCCAGGCCGTCCGGTAAAACGACTTCTTCCAAATTGGACGCGTTGCGTCCCTGGATCGCGCCGAACGCTTGAGCGCCAATCTTTTTCACGCCGTCGGGAACGACGTGTCGGCGTCGCGGGTCTTTCATCGGAAACCACAAAAAAGTCTCGCCGTTATCGCCCAACAAACAGCCGTCGCGGATGGAAAAAGGCCCGTCGTCTCTCGTCAATTCGATTTTTGTCAACGACTTGCAGTAATAGAACGCGCCTTCGTCGATCGATTCGATCCCGCGCGGAAGAACCAGCGATCGCAGCGTTTCGCAATACGCAAACGCGTTGTTTCCAATGGATTTGAGGCTCTTAGGCAAGTCGATCGCGGCAAAACGACCGTTTTCAAAGGCGGATTTGCCGATCGAACGCAAGTTTGGGGGAAGTTGGATCGATTTCAGACAACTCCATTCGAACGTTTTGGATTCAATCGACGCGATTCCGTCCGGTATGGTAATCGAATCGATCGAGAAACATCTTGAAAACGCGCCCGCGCCGATTTTCGTTAATCCTCGCGGAAGTTGGACCGATTTTAAACTTTCGCATTCCGCAAAGGCGTTCGAACCGATCGTTTTAAGCGTCTCGGGAAAAACGAGCGTTTTTAACTTTTGACAATGCGCGAACGCGTTGTTTCCAATGGATTTGATTCCGACGCCGATATCCGCCTCCTTGAGTTTCAAACACATATAAAACGCGTCGGCGTCGATTTTTACCGCGGAATCCGGCAAAACGATTTTTTCAAACGCGCATTTTCTGCACGCCGATTTTCCAATCGTAACGACGCCCGACGGAATCGACAATTCGCCTTCGTAATAACACGGAACGCGAACGAGCGTCTTAAGGTCTTTGGAATACAGAACGCCGTCGATCGAACAATAGACGGCGTTCTTCGGATCGACGTCGACGCGTTTCACGAGCCAGTCCGTCGATTTGGGATCAATCGAATCCGCGTCCTCGCCAACGAACGCGACGCCCGTTTTTTTATCGATTTCTATCGGCATAACCGGTTCCTCAATTGCGAAGATTACAAAAACGCTGACTCGCCCCATTGTAAAGGAAGCGCCACCGACTGTCAACTTTTTGATCTCCGGCGGTTGTTTTTCAAAACGCGACGCGTTACAATGAGCGCCGACGCTGACAATCGTTTGCCAAAATCCCTCGACAGGAGACGATCAAAATGAACAATCCTTCGCTCCGCGTTCACGCGGCGTCCGCCGACGCGGCGACGACGCTTCCGCAACGGCGCGTTCTCGTTTTTTGCGAAACGAACATATCGTTTGGTCGGGGCATTATCGAGGGGCTTTCTCAATACGCGCGCGAAAAGAACTGGATGCTCAGCTTTGAACAAGCCGGCAGAGACGCGCGCTCGTTCGAGCGCTACAAACCGTGGCGCGCCGACGGAATTGTCATTAGATCGTATTATCGTTCGACTTACAACAGAATCTTGCAGAGCGGAGTTCCCTTCGTTGAATTTCTAGGCTATACGGCGCCCGACGCGAAACCTGTTATCGCCATGGACGAGCGTCGTATCGCCGAAATGATCGTCGATCATTTCCTCGAACGCGGCTTGCGCTCTTTCGCCTATTACTGCATGGAAGACTGTCCGCTCTTCTACGCGAGGAGGTATTTCTTTTTAAAGCGGCTCGAGGAGCTCGGATATTCGTGCGACGTCTACCCGACAAAATGGCGCGTTCGCGACTACGCCTTCCCTCAATGGAGCGAAAAATACCGCGACAAACTCGCGAAATGGCTCGAAGGACTCCCAAAACCGATCGCGCTTTTCGCTTCGCTCGATCAATGCGGACAAGTCGTTCTGGAATTGTGTCAGGAGCTGGGAATCCGAGTTCCCCAGGAAATCTCCGTCGTCGCGGTCGGAAACGACGACTGGATTTGCAATCTTCTGCGTCCCACGCTCTCGAGCGTCGATGGAAACAGCTTCGCGATCGG
>CAMZEO010000255.1 GCA_947305735.1 uncultured Planctomycetales bacterium
ATGGTCTCAGCCGATCCTATGAGCTGGGGCAGGAAATACTTTCCTGAATCAAAAAGCTCCCCTACCACGTTTATTGCGGGAATAAGTGCATTATCAAGAATATTCTTCGCCTTTTCTCCGTTATCAAGCGCAAGCTATGTCATATCGGTTATGGCACCCTTGCGCCCCTTGATAACAGCGTTTTTTATATTCAGTATGTCCTTCCCTATGGTTGGTTGGTTCGAGGCATTCACCATTTCTCGGCTCAACTGTTTGTTGGAATCTCCGGTTTTTATCTTTTGGCAATGATCATGCACGGGGCCTACCGTAGACCTCGCGAGTTTGTCTATTGGTCGGCTCTCGTTATGTTTTTGCTTTCGTTATGCAGTTGCCTAACAGGCGATCTTCTTTCTTGGTCGCAGTCCGGGTATTTTGCTACGATTACACGCGTGTCCTTCCTACAACTTTTGCCAGTAGTTGGGGTGCCCGTTTATCAGCTTGTAGTTGGTGGTCCTGATCCTCAATTTGGAACTCTTACGCTTACTCGTTTCCTGTTCCTGCACATATGCGTTTTTGGCGGCGGAGGCTTCATCGTTTTGGGGTTCTGGAAATATTTTGACGTCCGAGCCAGGCGTTTGTTCCTCTCGGAAGAACGCTTTGACGCTATTCACACTTGCGCTCTTGCTTGCGCTTCCAAAGGACGAAAGTCGTTCTGGCGTTGCGAGGCTTTTATGACAGGTCTCGTCTGTCTTGTGGTGTTGGCTGGCGTTTTGTTCCTCGTATTTCAGCGTTCACTTACGCGTTCTCAAATCGAAGGTCGCGCGCAAACTATTCCGGCTGAGTTTTATCTTGGAGCTGAATTAACCGCGCCTGTCGATGTTGCAAGTTCGTATGACGCGGCTCGACCTGAGTGGTCCTTCCGCGCTTTGTATCATATGACAAAATTGCCTGTTTTTTCTAAAATAGGTATGGTTTACGCGATATTCGGGGTTCCTCCTTGTCTTGTTTTGTTCTTCTTTGTTTTGCCAGTTTTGGGGCGTTCCAAGTATCTGCATTACCTTTGCGTAAGCGTTACGGGATTTCTCTTTATTGTTGTTTGCGTATTTACGTATTTATCTTATGCCGACGACTATAAGGCGGCGTGGCGCGTTTCGAAAATAGTTGAAGAGGGGGCGGACGACGAGAAATCAGAAGATTTGGAACACTCTCGTCGATACCTTGACGACGTTGCAAACGCTGAACGCGCCGCTAAACGCGCCGTCGAATTGGCGTTTGCTCCAACAGGCATTCCTAAAACAGGAGCGCTAGAATTAACGAAAAACGATCCGTTCCTTCAAGGTCCCGTTCTTTTCGAGAAAAATTGCGCGAGTTGCCATAATTTCACGGCGAAAAACGGCGTTCCGCAGAATTCCGATTACGTCGAGATTTCGTGTTCTGATCCGACGGCGCCCAACCTTTACGGCGCCCATACCTCCGAGTGGATTCGCGGTTTTACCAATGAGGACACTCTTGTTGACGTCGATTGTTTTGGCAAAACCGCGTTTGCAGAAAAAGGATCGATGATCGGTTTCATGAAGGGACGCGTTTTCGGCGGATCAAAACTTGACGACGGACAGTTCATCCTTAATGGGAGCGGGTTGATTGCCAAGGTCATTGCTGCTGACGCCAGTCCCGCGTTTGACATAATGGAATCTGTTTTCGAAGATTTTTGCGAAGAAGATGGGAACATTGAAATATTGGAAACTATTGTGAATGAAGATGGCGACAACGAAGACGACGCGATTGAGGAAGCGCGTAGGAATTATGTCGCGATATTGAAAGAACTTCTCGAAGCAAAATTTGCGGACGAAGAATTTATTGCCGAACTTGAACCCAGACTTCCCGATTGCGTTTTAGCTGCTTTGAAAAACGTTCTTTTCGATATGATATCGAACGAGACGTATTACGAACTTCTTGTCGACAAGGATAACGTCGCACTTATCAAGGATGAGGATTACGACGAGTTTTTGACTGATTCTTATCTTGCAACCCTCAATGGAAACGACGAGCCAATCGCGGTCGAGGATCAGAGGTATGTCGATCAAATTCGCACGGCCATTGTCGAATCCTGCAATTCCATAGCCGACGTCTTGGCAGAAGAAGCAAAATTACTTTCGATTCGTCCATTTGTCGATGGCGAATACGTCGGATTAGCTTCAAACGCCATTTCTGATATGGACTTTCTAACTTGTACCGAGTGTCACGCTTTCTATGGTAAATCAGAGAAGAATGATCACGCCTGCGATCTTCGAGGGTATATGAGCAGAGACTGGATTGCCGGTTTTATCGCCGATCCGACGTCGACTAAGTATTATGGTTCTAAAAACGATCGTATGCCGGCTTACTGTCCAAGTGAAGGCGATTCTTTGATGACCGAAAAAGAAGTTGGAATGTTGGCCGATTGGTTAAGCGGCGTCTGGTATCGCGCGCCAAAATTGGAGAATCAAACAAGAATTGGCGTTTATGGAGCCGCAAAGATTGCCTCGCGGGAACAGGCAGTAGTTCAGGCGGAACTTGACGCTCAGAATCTTGCCGAACAAAAGGAATTGGAGCGGAAGATAGCTTTAGAAACAGAAGAAAAAGCTAAGGTCCTGGCAGAAAAAGAAAGGGAGGAGAAACAAAAAGCTGAAAAAGCCGCAGAGGCTAAATCAAAGAAAGAAGCGGAAGAAAAAACTAAGTTGGAAAACGAACTTAAGGAGTTAAAAGAAGCCCTTGAAAAGGCAAACGCCGATTCCAAAGTCGCCTTGGATAAAGCCAACGCCGAAATGAAAGAAGCTTCAGACAAAGCCGCTTTGGTTGAAGCCGAGCTTGAAAAGGCGAAAGCGGACGCTAAAGCGGCCGCTGACGAGGCTAGTTCCGCCGCGTCGACGGCGTCTGAAAATATTGCGACTATCGAGAAAGAACGAGACGCTGCAAAAGCCGCTAACGACGTTTTGCAATCACAGGTCGTTGAAGCGAAGGCAGACGCCGAAAAACGTATTGGCGAGGCGCGAGAAGACGCCCAAAGAGCGATTAACGCCGCTCAGAAGGAAGCCGAAGCCCAGAGCGCTGAGATGGAGATGATGTACAACAATCAAGTTAGCGCGTTAAAGGATGCTCTTGAAGAGGTGAAAACGGAAGCGGACAAAGCGCGTCGCGAGCTTGAAGAACTACGTTCACAACTTCAAACGCTACAACAATCAAACGCTACTCCCGGAGATTCCGACTAACGATTGCTTAATACGCTAAGCTATTGGAATCCGAGCCTTTCCGTTCAATAAAAATGGCCGCGCGACAGTAGGTTGTCGCGCGGCTGTCTTAGGTCGAAGTTATAGATTGACGCCGCCTCAATTCAGCGAGGCCTTTCTATCTTCTCTCTTTTAAAACTTCTTCTAACGACCAGAACGGAGGAAGAACGGCTCCTTTTACTACGCATACAACGCCGTCTCGTATCATACCGAAATCCATTTCCGCAGTGTTTTGGATATTCATATGATTCGTGATGACAACATCGTTCCCAATTTGGCAGTTTTTGTCGATAATAGCGTTCCCAATAATAACGTTGTCGCCAATACCAACGGTTGGACGTCCAGCGGCGATTTCGGCGGCGTCCTCTTCCGGACTTGTCATAAAATCTTGCCCCATAATAATAGAATTACGGATGACGCAATTCTTACCAATGATACTACGAATCCCTATGATGGAATTTTCGATAACCGCTCCTTCACCTATTTGACAACCGTCGGCGATATAACTTTGACGAATGGTAGCGTTATCGAATCGACTCGCCGGCAAGTAACGCATCCTGGAATATGTCGGAGCGTCAGGGGTTGATATGTCAAAAATAGGCGGATTTTTAGCTAGGGCAAGGTTAGTCTCGTAGAAAGAACGTATTGTTCCAATGTCTTCCCAGAATCCGTCGAAAAGATGGACGCATACTTTTTGGGAACGGATGGCGGCGGGAAAGACCTCTTTTCCAAAATCTTTGTAAGGCGTTTTTTCCAATACGTCGACCAAGGTGGAACGGTTGAAAAGATAAACTCCCATATTGGCGAGGTATTCTCGCCCTTGGGGATCGTACCCCCGTTCTCGAATGAAATCCTCGCCAGTGTAAACGTGTTCGAGCTCTTCGTCTGTTTGCGGTTTTTCCAAAAAACCTAAAACTTGACCTTCTTCATCGATACGCATAATGCCAAGCGCGCCCGCTTGTTCTTTGGCGACCGGAACCGACGCAATGGTAACGTCGGCTCCAGTCTTCTCGTGCGTCTCTATCATCTTCTGAAAGTCCATTCGATATAACTGATCACCTGAAAGAATTAATACATAATCAACGTTGCGTTGCTGAATGTACTTAAAATTTTGGCGAACGGCGTCGGCCGTGCCCTGATACCATGAATCGCTATCGTTTGTTTGTTGGGCAGCAAGCATTTGAACAAAACCGTGCCCGAACGCGTCAAAACGATACGAAGCCAAATGACGATGCAAACTGTCGGAATTAAATTGCGTGATTACGTAAATTTTATTCAGACCACTGTTAATACAATTCGACATGGGGATGTCGATTAAACGATACTTTCCTGCGATTGGAACGGCGGGTTTGGCGCGTAGCTTAGTCAACGGATACAATCTTGTCCCCCGACCGCCGCCAAGAATCAGAGCAATAACGCTTTTTTTCATTTTACTGTTTCCTAAGCGGATCCTATTAGTATTCCTAAATAGATCCCACGACGTCCTGAACGTCAACCATTTGTTAGTGTAAATGTAACGCCTTTTATAGTATATGTTATCATTGCGACATGCCCCAAAATGCTCGTTAAAACAATCAACGAACAGTCGCAGGACTACTCTTCTAAAAAGCTAGGTTACAGACCCCCCCTCGGAAAAAGGGAAGCAACGTTTTAGAATTATATAAGACTCCTCTTTGAATTTAAATATCGATGACGTTATTTTATAAAATTTCCCTTTCGTAGACTTATACTAAGAGGAAAAATATTCGCGATAACTACACGTTAGGAAGTTCGAATCCCTTGCGTTGTTCGCGACTTAAAAACGACGACGCAACCTCGTCTCCCTCTATCGTTTCAGTCTTCGGATTCCATTTAATCGTTCGACCTAAACGAGCCGTAATCCCGCATAAATGACAAGCGTTCATAGCGTAAGTGTGACTTAACACGTCAGAGGCGGGAAGCCCTCCTTCACGGATACATCGAAAGAAATTCGCCTTGTGTGATTCGATTGGTTTTCCCTTGTTAAGGGCGACGTAGTCGTCTTCTGTAATCGCGCTTTGACGATTTTCTTCGATCGGTTTTCCTGTTACTCGACCTCGGTCAACGAATATACGACCATCGGTTCCCTCAAAAAGAATCCCGTTATATGACGAGTCTTGGACAATCATTTCAACGTTATTAGCAAAAACGACCGCAATTGTAAAATTGACGGCTGTGTTGTAGAAATTGTCAACTTTCGGCATGCCTTTTTCATCAAGTTCGGACGCATGGGTTATGTTGCGAACTTCGTAAGAAATCGGTCCAAGCCCGTTTCCAAGTTGATCGAGCGCCCACAGCGCGCAATCTATGTGATGCGCTCCCCAGTCCGTGAACTG
>CAMZEO010000256.1 GCA_947305735.1 uncultured Planctomycetales bacterium
TGAGGCAGTTCCTCAAGGCGCCCGGCTTCGACTGCTGTTGCAAAATATTCAAACTTCGCAGGATCGGCAAACCGGCGTCTTGCAGAATCGACAAGTTTCGCGTGAAGTCGCGAAGTATCTTCGGCTTGACCCTGCCAAAGGAAAAGGTCTTGGCGCCTTTGGCCTTGGCCTTTTTCGCGACCTTTCTGTCTTTATGGAGAGCGATCTTGGTGACAAGATATCCGCTCTCCTTAAGAGTTGCGGTAACTTCTTCCTCGGTCGGCGCCTCGATAACGTCGGTTGTCGTCTTGCCTTCGGCGTCGACGAAATCTACTTTAAATTTCGGCATGGGAATACCTTTTGAACGAAACTACAGCGGCAATTTTCGGTTCGTTTGGACGCGCGTCGTTTTCGGGAACCGCCCAAACGCGGATTATTTTCAATCGGCGCGCGAACAATCAGGGCGACAAGCGCGCGCTCAAAGTATAGCCGACGACGCGCAATCTTTCAACGCCCTAAAGTAAAAACTCGGGAAAAAAACGGCAAAAACGCGACTCGACGCGAAATCCGCCGTTTCCAACGACGCCGACGCTCGACGTCCGTCAGGCGTCCAAAACGGTTTCGCGAACGACTTCCTCGATCGTCGTGACGCCTTCGAACACCTTGGCCAACCCCGCCTCGCGCAAGGGCGACATTCCGTTGCGTTTGGCCGCCTCCGCCATTTCCGCGACGGAACCGTTGCGCAAAATGATGTTCCGAATCTCCTCGTTGACGACGAGGAACTCGTGAATCGCCGTTCGACCTTTGTATCCCGTGTTGTTGCACGCGACGCATCCGGCGCCCTGATAAAAATGCTTTCCGACAACGTCGGCGGGGGTCAGGTTGAGCTCGGCGAGCTGCTCTTCGGTCGGCTTGAACTCCTGACGGCAGTCTTTGCAAATGCGCCTGACAAGACGCTGCGCCAGGATCGCCTGCAACGTCGCCGTGATAAGGAATTCGGGAATTCCCATATCTTTCAGACGCGTGATCGTACTCGGCGCGTCGTTGGTGTGCAACGTGCTGAAGACCAGGTGCCCCGTCAGAGACGCCTGAACAGCGATTTGAGCCGTTTCGCGGTCGCGGATCTCGCCGACAAGGATAATATCGGGATCCTGCCGCAAAATCGAACGCAAACATTGCGCGAACGTGTTGCCGATTTCGGCGTCGATGGGCATCTGAATAATGCCGTCGATGTCGTACTCGACGGGGTCTTCGGTCGTCATGAGCTTGTCGGTAATGACGTTGAGTTCGGACAGCGCGGCGTAGAGAGTCGTCGTCTTGCCGGAACCGGTGGGACCCGTCACGAGGATAATGCCGTTCGGCGCCTCGATGATCTTTCGGAAATCGCGGATGAGTTCTTCGGACATCCCGACGTTGTTCAAATCGAGCGAGATGACCGATTTGTCCAAAATCCGGCATACGACGCTCTCGCCAAACATCGTCGGAAGAACGCTCACGCGGAAGTCGATCGGGTTGCCCGCGACCGTCAGACGAATACGACCGTCCTGCGGCAGACGTCTTTCCGCGATGTCCAGATTCGCCAGAACCTTGATACGCGTGGTGATCGCGTTGGCCAGGTGCCTCGGGGGCGGAACCATTTCGTACAGCGTTCCGTCCGCTTTAATGCGGATCTTGAACTCGTCCTCGAAAGGCTCGAAGTGCAAGTCGCTCGCGTGGTCTTTAATTCCCAGAAGGAAAACCATATTGAGCAACTTGCGCACGGGGGCGCTTTCCGCGAGCGCCTCGGCGCTCGTGAGATCCTCTCCGGTCGCCGATTCCTCCAACTCGTTCATGAAGGAGGAGTCGTTCTTCATCGAATCGATCAACGCCTCGACGCTGTCGCCGTCGTCGGTGGCGTAGTAACGCTCCAAGGCGACTTCGATTTCCTTAGGGGTCGTGACGACGGGACGGATCTGGTAGCCGAGGAAATTCCGCAATTCGTCCATAACGGCGATATTTTGCGGATCGGCGGTGGCGATAGTCAACACGTCGTTTCGGAAACTCAACGGAATCACGCGGTACAGATTCGCCATCGGCTCGGTCAAATGCCCGAGAACTTCCGGCGGGATCGTCAAATCCGAGACGGCGACGACCTGCAAACCGTACTGTTCGGCGAGCGCCTGAGCGACCTGCTCCTCGGTGATCATGTTCATACTGATCCCGATTTGACCGATCAGCTCGCTTTGACGTTGCTCCTGCTCTTCGCGCAAGAGTTCCAGTTGTTCTTCGTCAATGAACCCCAGGTCGATCAGAACCTGGCCAAAACTACGAGGCATTCTGTGTTCTCCCGAATCCGAAAAATTTTTTCGTCAAAGCGCGCGCTGGCGCGAGTCGCCGCGCTCCGGCGTCTGCAGCCGAAACGCGAAATTTGGAAACGATTCTAAAAAATTGCCGAAATTTTAGAAAAAGTTTCCAATTGTTCAAAACGTTCCCATGACATACGGCGGCTGCAATTATGCGGCGCATAAAAATACAGCGCAAAACGCATCGTTTTGAAACAGTTCGGTTCGCTTTTGCTGAAAAAAAGCCTCGAAATCGGAACTATTTCACATACTTGCATATTTAGCGCCAACGCGATTCCGCCAACCTGCGGGAAACGCCTAACCGGCGGTCGAGAACGCCCGACGCGTCCGCGATATTCGACCGCAAACGGAATTAATCCTCTTCTTCCTCTTCGTCCTGAACTCCAAGACCGGCTTCCCAACGCCGCATCTTCTCCTCAAGCTGATCCGGCATATTCGCCTTGATCAGACAGTCTTGCTTTGTGCAAACCTGATCCTTCCACAGGCGGAAGAGATGGTCGTCGAGCAACTGCATCCCGAGCTTGTGCCCCGTCTGAATCGACGAGTTGATACGGAAGGTTTTGTTTTCTCGAATAAGGTTCGCAATAGCGGGGGTGACGACGAGCATTTCATAAGCGGCGACGCGTCCGCCCTGAATTCGCGGAAGAAGCTGTTGCGACAAAATGCCGATAATCGCCGTCGACAACTGAGTTCGAATTTGCTCCTGCTGGTTCGTCGGGAACACGTCGATGATCCGGTTGACCGTTCCCTGAGCGCCGGTGGTGTGCAAGGTGCCGAAGACGACGTGACCGGTTTCCGCCGCGGTAATAGCGGCTTCGATCGTTTCCAGGTCGCGCATTTCGCCGACGAGGATGACGTCGGGGTCTTGACGCAACGCGCCGCGGATAGCGTCGGCGAACGACATGACGTCGACGCCGACTTCGCGCTGATTGACCGTCGATTTTTTATGATGATGATAAAACTCGATAGGGTCTTCGATCGTAATGATGTGGTGGTCGATATTCGTGTTGAGCCAGTCGATGCACGCCGCCAAAGTCGTCGATTTTCCGGAACCGGTAGGACCGGTGACCAAGATCATACCGCGCGGACGCTGGATCAGCTCTTTCATCACGGGGGGCGTTCCCAACTGCTCCATAGACAACAGATCGTTCGGGATCTGTCGCAAGACCATGCCGGTGAACCCCTTCTGCTTGAAGACGGAGACGCGGAAACGCGCCTTGTCGCCAAACGCAAACCCGAAGTCGGTGCCGCCGCGCTCCTGCAACTCCTGCTGACAACGACCGGGCGTGATGCTCTTCATCAACGAGACGGTGTCGGCCGCTTCCAACGATTTCGTTTCGAGACGAACCAGTCGACCGTGCAGACGCAACACGGGAGGCTGTCCGACGGTGATGTGCAAGTCGGAAGCGCCGCGGACGACGACGGTTTCCAACAGTTTGTCAATTAAAATCGTTCCCATATTTCAAAACTCCACTTCCGCGTCAAAACGGCGCCGAAACTCGTCGCTCCGGATAAAAAACGAGAATCAATCTTCTTCCAGTCGCGCGACGCGCATGACCTCTTCGATCGTGGTGATTCCTTTCATCGCTTTCACAATGCCGTCTTCAAACAAGACGTGCATTCCCTCGCTTCTGGCGACGCGCCGAATATTCGAGGTTGACTCGCCCTTGAAAGTCATCTCCCTAACTTTTGGAGACATGTACATCAGCTCGAAAATAGCGCGCCGACCTCGGTATCCGGTCTTGTTGCAGTTGACGCACCCTTTCCCTTTGAAGAAGGTCGCTTTGGCGGCCAGTTCGGGCGTGATATGAGCTTCGCGCAACTCGGCCTCGCTGGGAGCGTAAGGACGCTTGCATTTCGGACAGACGACGCGAACGAGACGCTGCGCCATAATTCCAATCACGGAACTCGCGACAAGATACCCTGGAACGCCCATGTCGACCAGACGCGTGATCGCGGAAGGAGCGTCGTTCGTGTGAAGCGTGCTGAAGACCAAGTGTCCCGTCAACGACGCCTGAATTCCCATTGACGCCGTTTCCAAGTCGCGCATTTCCCCGACGAGAATAACGTTAGGCGCCTGACGCAACATCGAACGAATAACCGCCGCGAAGTCCAGCCCGATTTGGTGTTTAATTTCCACTTGATTGATGCCGGGAAGATAGTATTCGACGGGGTCCTCCGCCGTGATGATCTTTCGGGTCGGCGTGTTCAGCTCGTTGAGCGCCGCGTAAAGAGAAGTCGTTTTTCCGGAACCGGTGGGCCCCGTAACCAGAATGATGCCGTTCGGGCGCGCGATAAGATGAGTGAAACGTTTGTAATCGCGTTCGGAAAAACCAAGTTGAACGAGACTGACGCGAATGTTGTCCTTGTCGAGAATACGCATGACAATCGACTGACCATGGTTAGTCGGAATAACCGAAACGCGCAAGTCCAGCTCTTTTTCACCAAGGGTCAGCTTAATGCGCCCGTCCTGAGTGCGCCGACGTTCCGCGATGTCCAGCTTCGCCAAAATCTTGAAACGCGACATCAGCGCGCCCTGGAAACGTTTGGGCAACGCTTCGCGTTCGACCAGTTTGCCGTCGATACGATAGCGAATGCGAACGCGATCCTCAAAAGGCTCGATGTGAATATCCGAGGCTCGCAACTGTCCGCGCGGTACAGCCCGCGCGGGTCGCCCGCGATGATCTGGTCGCACAACCGAACGATCGGCGCGTCGCTTTCGGAACTTCCGCCCGCCTGAGTTCCGTCGTCCGCCCCCGCGCTTTCGACGACGGTGAAGTTGACCGCCGTGTCGGTCATTTCGTGGATCATCGAGTCGGCGGATTCGCCGACGTTTTGCCCGTAATGCTGGTTGACGGCCTCCTGAATCGCCTCGCGCGAGGAAATTACGTATTCGATCGGACGCTGAAGAATAAACCGGAGCTTTTCAAAAACCTCGACGTCGTCCGGATCGCTGACGACGACGATCAAGGCGTCCCCGTCTTCTTCGTAAGGCAACACGCAGTTTTCGCGCGCGATGGACTCGGAAATCAATTCGACGACGGCCGGACGAATGGCGACGTCTTTGAGATCGACGTATCTCTTGCCGTGTTCTTCGGCCACGGCGCGGGCTATTTGTTCGCCGTTGACGTATCCGAGTTGCACCAGGGCGTCGGTCAATTTGACGCCGGTCTTCTTTACGAGTTCTTGCGCTTCTTGGACTTGCGTAAGACTCAGCAAGCCTTGCTTATTCAG
>CAMZEO010000257.1 GCA_947305735.1 uncultured Planctomycetales bacterium
CTGGATAACTCAAAGCAGGCTGAAAATGTTATTCTCATTGATGCCTCTAATCTTGGCGAAGAGTATCAAGAAGGAGGTATTAAAAAGACAAGACTGACACAAAATGAAATTGATCTTATAGTCGATACCTTCATTAATCATAAAACCATTGATGATTTTTCAGTCGCAGTTACCTATGATGCCCTTCAAGAAAAAAAGTGTTATCTTGCGGCAGGGCAATACTTTAATATTAAAGTTGAGTATGTCGATATTAGCTCCGAAGAGTTTTTAAGACGAATGACAGCGTACAAAGAAATTCTTAATGATAGATTCCAAAAAGCTCACAAATTGGAAAAAGGGATTCTAAACCAGATAGGAGAATTCTATGCTGATTAAAGACATTGGAAGAGTTGTTACCGGCAAGACACCGCCAACAGCAAATAGAGAATACTATGGGGGAGAATATCTATTTATTACCCCAAAAGAACTACATAGCAATTTCCGTATCAAAGAATCGGAAAAGCATATCACTGAGGCTGGAATCAATGTTATTCGATCAAACAGCATTTCCGGCTTGAGTGTCCTTGTAGGTTGTATTGGTTGGGATATGGGAAATGTCGCCATTATAGACAAAAAGTGTGCTACTAACCAGCAGATTAACTCAATCACAGAATTCAAGGATTGTGTGAATCCCTTTTATGTTTTTTATTGGCTTAAAGGAAAAAAGGACTACCTTTTCAAAATTGCGAATGTTACTCGAACTCCTATTTTGAGTAAAGGCGACTTTGAAAACATAGATATTCCACTGCCAGAAAAGTCGGTTCAAGATTCAGTTGCTAATGCCCTCGTTAAGTTGGACGAAAGAATAGATAATAACCTTGATATTTGTTCTGTTCTTGAGGGTATGGTAAAGCTTGTCTATGATTATTGGTTTGTACAGTTTGACTTTCCTGATGAACACGGTAATCCGTATAAATCATCTGGTGGGAAGATGGTTTGGAACGACGAATTGAAGCGAGAAATACCCGAGGGCTGGTCTGTTGAAAATCTAAAGGATAATGGTTTGTGCGATGTGATTGAAACAGGTGTGGACTATTTTGAAACAAAGAATTATTTACCTACTGGCAACATTATCGGTGAATCGATAACAGATGGAGATTATGTGACTTTTAACAATCGCGAAAGCCGCGCAAATATGCAACCGAAATTTTATTCCGTCTGGTTTGCAAGAATGAAAGATACTATAAAGCACTTGTCTATTCCTGGGGACGCAAAGTGGTTTATTGAAAAGTATATTCTTTCTACCGGTTTTGTAGGGCTAAAATGTAGTGAAGAGTCCTATGCTTACATTCATTCAATTATTTACTCTCCACATTTTGAACGACAGAAAGACGTGCTAGCGTATGGAGCAACTCAAGAAAGCGTCAATAACGACGATTTGAAAAGTATAAAATTTGTCATTCCTGGCAAAAGAGAATTGCAAATGTTTGCGAAAGTGGTTAATCCGATTTTGGAAACAAAGTTTTCATTATTAGAGGAGAATCAGCAACTCGCGTCTCTTCGCGATTTCCTTCTTCCAATGTTGATGAACGGACAAGTTAAAGTAGGAAAAGGAGAAGGGTAAGATAAAACGACTCCATTGATAATCAGACGAACATTGGCGTAACGGTTCCGAAGCAAGGCACCGATATTGCGTCAAGAAATCAGAAACCCCGAACGAGAGAAACAACTCGTTCGGGGTTTTTAATTAGCGAGTTGCGTTAGTTCCTAAACGCAAAACGCCGCCGAGCAATGAGTTCGGCGGCGTTCTTTTTAACGCGATCTACAACTCGTTCAAGTTGATAAATCTGGAACAATTACATTTTCATCAATTAGCTTTTGCAGTTTCTCTCTGAAATTCGATTTTGTGATTTTAAGTCCCTGAGCGTTACTTTCCAGTCTCTCAACGGTTGGGTATCCTTCAGCGCTTTCAAGCGTCGCGACGACGCTTCCGCTATCGCCCTTTCCGTGTCCGCTATGGGGCATTGGCCCTAAAAGGATTGCGCTATAAGTTGGTTCATATTTGATCAGAATTCAGTGTCTGGCGTGAGAAATCCCTCTGCAAGCAATTGCTCCAGTTTCTGTCTGAAATTCGATCTCGTGATCTTTAGTTCCTGACCGTTAAGCAGTCTTTCAACTCTGGGGTATCCGGGACGTTTTTCAATCCCTGAAATGATACTCCCGCTATCGCCCTTTCCATGTCCGCTATGCGGCGTCGGCCCAAATAGAATTACTCTATAGAACGAAGAATATTCCATTTTTCGGAAATCATATTTTTGCGCGGCCTTATAATCTAAGCAAAACTCAAAACGGTTCTTATTAAATCCTAGATTTTTCCCTATAGCTAAGAGTACCTCTTCCTTAACTTCGGTAGCTCCAATGACGACAATTATACCGTCTTTGTATGTTATGTAATCGTTTTCATTCTGAAGTAAATCAGACAAACCAAGCAACCGAAGTAAATCTTTCAGCTCTTCGGTACGGTTTGTTCTTGACAAAATCTCCGTTAATTTTTCCGGGAGGACTTCTTTAATTTTTTCTTCAAGTTCAGATAGCGCTTCGACAGATAACATATCACTCAACCTCCCCGAAAATACCTTTCAACTCGTTTTGAGCCTTCTGGATTCTTAACCGCAACATCTTAATCTCGTCAATCTTAGCCTGATACAGATTGGCAATTTCGTTTTGCTTTTCCATAGGCGGCAAAGGAACAATTAGCTTCCGAAGAGATTCAACCGATATGTTGAGAAGGGCGACTCCGGCGGCAATCGATATAAGCGCCGCCGTGCCAACTTCACTATCAAAAAACGCTTTAAGAAAATACGGATTAACCTTTTCTTCATCAAGTTCAATAATGAAGAGATTTCCGTTTCCCAAAAGCTTTCTTCCTTTTTCAATCTCAGCAATGGCGACTTTAAAAGGAGTTCCGTTTTTAGAGAGAAGAAGATTTCTGTTTCCTATGCAGTACTTATCCAATTTGGAATCAAGTTCTTTTAAATATGGCAAATTTTCGGAGATCATTCCATTTTGAATATTTGCCAACATTAGATACTGTGTATTTGTCGGCTCATTAGAAGTCATTTCGTCCAGTTCGCGAGCCATTATTGGAGCGCCTCTGGTAACTCGCTTCATTAAACTGCCAAACTCAACGCCGTCTTTAATTTCAGTAAACTCTTCCCTTGCCAAATATCGAAAGGGATTAAGCACAAAATCATTATCTTCAAGTTTCTTGCGATTGACAGTTATCGCTTTTTCGCCACCCTCCGTTAAAAGTTTGACGATACTGTCAATATTAGAATCAGTGATAAGGTTTGTCCTTCTTTTTGATTCGCACAACTCCCTTGCGTCAACCATTTTTACTGACTTGTTCCCTCTACTGATAACAATCATCGTTGTAGCTATCATCGTAGAATTAAAAAGACGAGAGGGAAGGGCTATGACAGCTTCGATAAATCCGTTACTAACGAAATATTCTCGAATGTCCCGATCAATGTTGCTCCAAGCACTACCGTTAGTCATGATTGCCACGGCTTTACCGTCGTCGGTTAAATGATCGAGAACTAAGGAATTAAAAATCCAATCAGAAGAAGTCGCTCTTTTTATTTCAGGCACTCTTTCGAGAAGGGAGTTAATGTATTCCGTTGCTCCTAACATAAGATTAGGTCGCAAATTGAAAGGATAGTTGGAAAAGATTTTATCGAACTTTCTGGATGTCGGTAATACGAACATATTCCCTTGTTCGATCATCGTATTATCCGAAAAAAGTTCCGCTCTTATTTTTGAAATTTCGCTTGAATAAGCATTAATTTCTATGCCGTATAGGGGATTGTCTTTATGTAATTCAGCCGTAAGAGTCAGAAAATCTCCTATTCCGCTTCCGAAATCAGCAACTGTTTCTCCAGATCCCACTCCCAAAATTTTCAACGCTAATTTTGAAATAGAATCCGGCGTACCTAATTCCCTTGTCATTTTTGCGGTATAGTCTCTTGGACAAACGTAGAGATAGGTAAGAAGCTTGTCTACGGAAAACTTTCTGGTCAACGGAAAAACGATATCCAACTCTTTTCTCGCAACCTCTTTTACAAACATCGCCCGTTGCTCAGAAATATTCGTTTCAATATGAGACAGTAGGTCGTTCACATTGTCGACGTCGTTCGTTGAAGCGACATACGCCGCATATACAAGAACGTAGAATAACTCGGAACTCGAATCGGATTTGTTTTCCGTATAATCCCTGATCACGCCTTGCACGTTTGAAACGATTGTATCGATTTCTTTTTCTTTAAGTTCTTTTACGTGTAACACCTTTTACTCCTTTTGTAGCCGACCCCGTTTCTTTGGAGTCTGAAATATGTCATGTCGAAGTTGCTGTCTTGGGTGTATGGTTATTAATAACCGTGTGCTCGATAGGCAGAAATATAACACGGATTACATGGTAGTCAATAACCAAGACAAAATTTTTTTATTTTTTTTCAAATTTTTCAACTTCATTGTTTTTCAAGACTCGCCGTGGGAAGAGGGAAAAGCTAAAAAACCGTAAAAATACGGCGTTTTCCTGCGTTTTTCTTCTTTCTGCTATAAAGAAACTAGCGTTTCCTGGCAATTAGTTTATAGGCTTTCAAGGTATTTGGGGGTTCTATGAACACATTAATTAAGGCTTGGCGACGCGCTCGGGAGTTGAATCGGCCCGTTACGGTGAGGGAGGTCTTTGCCGAACTCGACGAGGGGGCGAATTGGGGAACTCGCGTCTGGAAAGAGTTGAGGACGACCGGCGCGGTCGTTCAGGTCGGGTACGGGAAATATCTGGCGGTCGATCTTGGGGAAGAAGAATTGACGCCGGTGTTAATTCTTTTGCGAGCGTCGGATTATAAGCGGTCGGTCGAATGGCTTGCGAAGAAGTCGGGGCTGAACGTTGAGGAAACCGGGCGGGTTCTGGACGCGCTGATCGAGCGGGATTTGGTCGATTTCGTTTTGACGAAACAGGGGCGGCGGTATTGCGCTTGTTTTACTGATGATTGGAGTCCTTTGGACGACGACCCTAAAACCGCGACCAACGGGAGCGGGGCCGAGGTATGAACAAAGGCGACGGCGACTAAAAAATGTCTGAGAAAGAGATTGCGGTACGGATTGTCGAGGTCGGCGGGGTTCTTATTCGGCTGATCGATCAGTGGAGAGACGTTCATGTTCCGACGCGAGTAGAAGTCGTGGATTCTGCGTTTCACGAGAAGGTCGGCGCTTATTTTGAACTGCTGGACGAACGGGCGCGGTGGATTGAGGCGGCTGGTTCTTGATTATGAATGATCTGAGAATTTTGAGCAGAGACGTCTCGCTATTAGAGAATCCCGCGTTTTGGTTTGCGGCGTTCGGGCAGTCGAGCCGCTAACGAGCGACGGTTCTAAGAGGCGTCCTTCCGCTTGCGGCTCTTATGAATCGTCGCGTTTTTTGCGCGCAAGGGACTAACGGGAGCGATTGTTTCATTTTCACGCGGGAGCGCGCGCCGCCAGTTCGGCGTTGGATCGGCGCTTC
>CAMZEO010000258.1 GCA_947305735.1 uncultured Planctomycetales bacterium
GACAGAAACGCCGTTTTCACCGCATAATCCCAACGCAAAGGGCGTCCAGATAACGTTCCCAAAAGAAACGACGGAAGAAATCGTATGAATTGGAAGACGGAGTTTTTCTTCTCTTTCCAAAGACATAACAAGATTTGTTCCGTCCTGACGAACGAAAATCCCTTGCGTTGTAATATACAGAGTGTTGCCGAAGTGTTTCATTGAGAGCTTTCAATATCCATAACCGCCTTTTTCCAGTATTCCATAGCGTCGTTATGAACGTATGGCAGACATTCTTCGATTAACGAACACGCTTTGCAACGTTGTTCCGGGCTTGGAGGGGGCGTCTTCTGCGAGTCGATCAAACGATGGAATTCCAGCGCAAGCTTTTCTGTTTCTTTTCTAAGACCGGCGTTGAATTGAACCGTCGTTCTTCGTTTATCTTGACCGTAAAAGAGCGCGCCTTCCTCAATGGAACATTCGAAAAGTTCCTCAAGACAAAGCGCTTGCGCGCAAAGCTGAATTTTGTCGGCGTTGTGCGTCTTAGCTTTTCCTCGTTTATATTCAATCGGATATGCCGACCATAGACCTCGAAGTTTTGCAATCCTGAAAAGCTTTGGGGGATAAGAAACGGCGTCCGTTGAAGTCGTTTTTAAGTCGCTTCGATGAAACTCGACAACGTCGGCGACTCCGTAAAGTCCCAGTTTTTGCGAACGAAGAACGAGACCGCGAACCGTTCTGACATTTCCGCGCGTTTCAACTTGGTTCGAGTGCGTTTTTTCATGCATTACGCGTCCGGAAGCGGTTAGGTAATTTTCTTCCCATAACCGCTCTAAATGAATTAACGCGCATTGCCTCGGACAAAACGCAAGATGTTGCAACCCGGATAGCGGAAGCAATTCTTCGTCGCTATACACAATCAGACCCTCTCGATAATCTCGATCCCCTGCGGAAGCGAATTACGATCGATAGTGACGACGTAATCAGAAAAAGCCCGCGGGGGCGTGTTTTGATCAGGATCGGCTTTTGCAACTTTCACAAGATCGAAAAGACGATGCGCAGGGGCGGAACCAAGAGCGGAGTCGTGTTTGAAGACAATCAGTTTGCACGTCGTCATTAAACCGCGCGCGGCGCTGTGGTCGTGCTCGAACATATTCTCCAACGCTTCCCATAAGAGTTCCAGATCTTCTTCAGAAAAACCGGTTTGAGCGGCAAGGGCGGGGGAGACAAAACCGTATCCTACATATAGTCCGTAAGGAACGGTGTTTTTTCGTCCCATCGTTCTGTTATCGCCCCCCTGCTTCTCCGCTTCGTCTGCGGTGGCGACAGCGCAACGCGTGATAGAATGCTCAAGAGAAACGACAGGATCTACCGAGCGCGCAAAGGTCATTTGAACGGGACCGCGAACTTGTCCGGCGTTTGCGCCGGTCGACATAACGGCGCCAAATGTTCGGATATCATAGTAATCCCTACACATTTGGTTACGAGCTTTATCGACTTCCTTACCTTGTCCTTTTCCTTCTTTTTTTCTTTTGGTTCCGTCTTCCTTATCTTGCGGAGGTTGTTTTAAGTCAATGCCTTGTTTGGAATATGCTTCGTCAATTAAGTTATTGAGGATGGCTTTCTCCTTGACGAAAATATCAAAACCGGGGGCGTTGTCTTTAGTTAGTAAGACGTAATTGCGAATTTTACGTTTTAAACAGACGTCGGTAACGAGTCCTTGACTGGTTTCAGGATCGAGTCGAGGGAGATTCCCAGCGTCGGGATCTCCGTTGGGATTGCCGTCCTTGACGTCGAAAATAAGCACAAAGTCATAACGATTATTCAGTTTAGACATGAATCAGTTCCTTTATGTTATATGTTACGCGACTAAAACGCCGCTGTTGCTTCGAAAAAACGTTAAATTGAGAAACGGGGCGCGATATCAATCAAAGAGAGTTTATTTCTCTTCTTTTTTTCTGTAAAACTCTTGCGTTTGATGGTAATATCCAATGGCAAAACGACCTTGATCCTCTATGGTCAGGAAACGTGGAAAATCGGAAATATCCGACATAATTTCCGAAAGCAAACGTTCGAAGAAGATTCGACTATCATTCTCCAATTTGGCAAGATGATGATTCTTTAGCCGCAATAAGCTCGGAAAGACCGTGGTCGGCGTTCCCGAAGCGGAACCGTAGTAACGATCGCGAATTGTTGAATTAAGACCGGGATTAGCTTCGGATTGAATCTTTTCCAGAACTGCGAAAAGTCGTCCAAGTCGATAGCCCGCGTTTGTGTTGTTGACGTCAAGTGACACTTGTAATTCCTCCTAGTTTTTGTGGTAAAAACGTGTCGAACGATTTATGCAAGCTTTGATAATGCTTGCTCGTGGATAAGAAACAAATTGTTCTGCTCGATTTCTACAAACAGCCGCCTGCAATAAAACGTTGGGAAAAGGCGTTCGTTCGAATATTGCTCTTATCATTCCCCCCTCAAGAAAAGGAGGAATGTTTTCAGTTTTCCCTTGGACGGCGAGGGACTTAAGAATTTTAGATATGGAAAGATACTCTGAATCTTTTGAACCATGTACAATTTTTATGTCGTCAAAGTACTGAATAATACTTTCCGACGTCTCCTTTACAGTAGAAACTTGCCAAAAACGAATTGCTAATCTCGCCGCATTGGGAGACAAACCAAGTATGTAGAAGCGACATCCTTTTTCCTCGTCAGTCCACCCCCCGTTTTTTATTGACGCGTAAATTTGTTTAACGGCTTCCACACCTCTGTCTGGATCGTCATTTTCCTTTGGGGGTTCTGTAAAAATAGAGGGCAGATTCGTTTCAAGTTCGTTATTCTTTTCTCCCCAAACAACGGTGGACGCTTCTCCAACTTGAAAGCGATTAGGCGAGCCTTTTTCCAATAGCTTGTTCAACGCCGTCGTATACGCAAATGACGCGTCCACGCTAACGGGCGCGTTATCTCCCTGTTTTTTTCCGTAAGAACAAAAGGAATCCAAATTAAAACTAACAATATTGGTTCCGGACGTGTTCCCACCCCAAACTTCCTTGATACTTTGATGTAATACTTTGATGGGAGCTTCTTCGTTAGTTACTAAACAACGTCTTTTAGGCGCGTCTTTCGGTATAGTTTGCGCATTAACAGACTTCTTCACGATTTCAGAACGGGCGACAATATAAGAAGCGCCGTCCAATTTAAAAGTGATTAGAGCCTTTTTATCTAAAAGTAATTCCTGCCAAACATGAATGTTACGTTTCTTAAGATCTTCGATTTTCTCATTAGGTGATTTGGAGACAAATTTTAGCGTTGCTTTTAGTCCCTGATCGTCAATATCGCCAAGGGACGTGATTCTATCGTAAAAGGCTTGCGTCTTTTCGTCCGCTTTCCTTGCAATTTCGACAACGCCATCCTTAGAAATACCAGAAATACCTAGAACATATTCAGGGTTGTCCCATAAGAGATTAGACGCAATTCCACTAGCTCTTTTAACTCCTTCCGGGACAATAAAGGACTTTGCCTGTTTCTTTTTTCCTTCTCCTTCGTAGGTTGATTCAATATTGACAGCATTTCCTTCAACGTCCAACACTATCACATAGGGTATTTGTTTCCTTTCCCAACCAAAAGGCGCAATTGAATCGGGATCGGACGCCTTTCGATCGTAATACTCTTTCAACGCTTGAAGAATCATTTTATTCCCTCCTGCGAGAGTTGATACTTTATAGGTTCGGGAATACCAACTTCCTTTTTGTATTTCTCGACGTCAATTATTCCGTCGATTGATTTAGGCCGATAAAACATTGGTTGAACATCGCTGGGATTTGAGTAGTCCATGTCGAACAAAGACCATCCATAATCTCGTTCGCCCGTTAGTTCGGGAACTGCCGGATAAGGGGCGTTATTTGGTTCGGATACTAATCGGAAATCAACTGGAAACTCCCTACAGCCAAAATAGGGTTGATGAAAAGTTTGTCCTTTTTTTGCGCGGCGTTCAAACATCGCCGCGTATTTTGCTTCTTTTTCGTCTTTTCGATTATCGTCGATTGCTATTACTTCCCTGTCTTCCTCGTTTTCCAACCATTCCGGAAGAGGTCGGAGAATCTTCGGTCGTTTTTCCGGCGGGATAAAAGTAAACTCCGCCCAAAGTCTATAACGAACGTCGCGTAGAAAAAGCCCCGCTCTTTGCTGACGTTCGTCCTCTATAAACAAACCGGACGAAGAAGGGGACGCTACTTTTCCTAATTCGTTCCTTCTAACTGATTCCCAACGGATAGGAGCCAGAATCTCGATTTTTTTGATTTCCCAGAGAATGGCGGGTTTCCATAGAATCGCTTCAAAAATAGCGCGACCTGCGGACGGAGTGATCACGTCGTACGACACTCGTTCAACCTTCATCTCAGGACGCGTAAAACACGCGTTTTTCCCCGAAACTTCTAAACAAAAACCACGCATAATAGTCGTTCCTTATTCTTTGTATGCGTTCAAACGTAAAAGTCCAATCCCGTAAAACCCTTTCGGAACAGGTCAAAACCAGTAGACTCATTATACAGTCCGGGAACTGTTTGAGCGAAGAGATTAGGAAGTATCTCTTCTATTTTCCCTTCGCCAACTAATCTGGAAAGTTCGTTTCTGGGAATATTTACAGAAAAACGTTGCAGGCGGCGAAACGACTTTGAATTTACATGACCTTGTCTGAATTGTTCAATAAGTTCTGTTCCTTCGCCATACTGAACAAGAATAGGACAATAACAATCGTCTTCGATGAGTTTGAAATCTTCGCCGACAGTCCGAAAAGGCGCTTCAAATGAATTGCCGGTTACGTTTTTTGAAAGTCGTTCGATAACGTTTTTTTCGTCCAATGTATTAAGCTTTCCGTAGAACAAAGAAAAGTACTTATCGAACGTTTCTAACAGATTCATATCAAAATCAGCTTGACGAAGAAGTTCGCTTGTCGAATCTGCGCCTTTGCGGAGAAGACCTAACGGCGCCGGTTTTGGCGGAGTGAACACGCGTACAAGACCTCCCCGTAAACCGAGTCTTCCTTCACGATTACAACGACCGGCGGCCTGAATGATAGAATCGAGTCCCGCCAACGCTCGATACACTACAGGAAAATCAAGATCGACTCCCGCCTCGATTAGTTGAGTGCTGACAACTCGCAACGGCTTTTTGGTTTGCGTCGTCGCGTTTCTTCCTAATCGTTCCCTTATAGAACTGATAATTCTTGAACGATGTTCGCCGCACATAAGCGCCGATAAGTGGATCGTTTCTGGAAAAGAGGCTTCTTTCTGTTTGTCGAGTCTGTTATTCTCGCGTTCTTTCAAAATATCAAAGAGTTCTCGACAGTCGCGTCGAGTATTCACAACGCATAGAACTTCGTCAAATTCCTCTAATTGATCGGCTATAGATTCCCAGGAGAGCGAACTGCCGCAATTGTCAAAATCATATCGAACGCGAGCCAGGTCGTAATAGAGTCGTGAAGGCTCGGGTATGATTGCTTTGGGCTCTAGAAGATTTTCGGGATTTGTAT
>CAMZEO010000259.1 GCA_947305735.1 uncultured Planctomycetales bacterium
GAATATTTTCACCGTTGCCGTTGCACTTCAATTTAACGGCAAACGAACCGTTAAACGTATCTAAATAGAAGGATTCGCGATATTCCAATTTAGGCGCGTAAAAGACGTCGAGATCGTCGGAAATCGTCAAATCTTCGTTGTGGGGTATTGTTGATTCCGTCGACGTCCACCATTTGCATCCGAGTTCTGTTTCTAAAAACTCGTAGACTGAATAAATAGGACCGCGTTTGGGGGAACCGCTTAAAACGATTGAGTTGCCAACCGACTTCAAAATAATACCGTCGTAGCCAATCGACGACTCGTCAACGTCGCCCAACGCTTGTTGAGAGAGTTTTCCAGGTCCGATAATAAACGCTTTGAGAGCGTCGCTCCACTCGACGTCTATTTCGGATACGATAGGGATTTCCGCATTAGTCGCCTGTTTGAAATACGACTGCAACTCATTCGCCGCCGACTGCTGAACGGACGACGCTTCGCGCGGCAGGACGATCTTATAATCTGACGCGCCATTTTTCACTAATTGTAAATTCGCGCCATTTAAGTTCGATACGCAAACCAAGGAAACGAGTTCGAGAATAACGCAAAAGAAAGCGACATTTTGGAGACGCTTAACCAAAAGACTCCAATACCCGATGATCATACCAGGTCTCCGACATGTTATTGTCTATAATGACAGCGGGAAAAAAGGCGCGTAGCGAAACTCGAGGAGACGTCGGCGCTCGATTATTTTTTAAGTCCGGCGGTCGCTATTTAGGTCTAATTTGAATTATATTGCGCAGGCTCTCGCCGGAATTAAACATTATCGTCTTACGTTCCTTTGATTTCGGAGTTTTTATTTTGTAATACCATAAATCGCATACCAAACAATACTCGAGCAAAAAGTCATTGAGCTTTCCGAACGTATTGAAAAGTTGGAAGCAATCATTGTCGGACTCTTCGAAAGGAACGCCGCTCCGCGAGGAGAACAAACAGCTTAAAGCTCAAATCAACCAAAACTCTCGCAACAGTTCAAGACCTCCGTCAAACGACGGACTCCGAACGTCAAGCCGATCGAATCTTCTCCAAAAGAGGGGCAAACAGGCAGGCGGGCAGCCCGGTCGCAAAGGGAAAACGTTCTGGCTTGCGAAGGAACCGACCAAGATTGAGTTCCACTTGGTCAGGAATTGCAAAGGTCATCCTCACGCCATTGAACGCCGACGCGTTTACGCAACAAGCGAATTGCGACAGGTTGTCGAAATTGATTTTACAATTTCTATTATACGTCGCAAGACGGCCGACGTTCCAGTTTGTCCGCTTCACCGCCGACGGACGTCAAGCGAGTTTCCGCAAATCTTGAAACGCGCCAAAACAATACGACTCATACCTTCCGGCGTCTTGAGCCATCCTCAATACCGAAGGCTCTATGAGAGTCGACCGCATCGGCAAAATCCTCGACGAAGCGTCTGGAATTCCTCTTTCGGAGGCGACAGTTCTTGCCGAAACGCGAAAACGCGCCAAAGCGGTCGACGAAATCTATCATGAAACTGGTTTCCGACGCGCCAACCAACCGCTTGCGCGCTCTGACGAAAACAGCGTTCGCCGCAACGGTAAGAACTTATGGGCGCGCGTCGCCGCGACTCAAGGATTCACGTATTTTGCCGTTTGCGATCAACGCGGCGAACAAAAAATGCGCGAAGTGGAAATTCTCCCGTTTTTTTGGGGAATCGCCGGAACCGACTGCTGAAGGTCCTATTGGAAATTTCCGGACGCGGTTCAGCGATTTGCGGCGTTAAACTCTTACGAGAATTAGTCGGCGTTATCGAAAACGACGAAAAACAAACTTGGGCGATTAAATTCAAACAGCTCCTTGAGGATACAAAAGCCCTCCAAGACAAGTTACTTGTCGTCGATTGTACCGAAGCTAGCGCCGGCAAAAGCGCAAGTTCAGTAGATCATACAATGAATTGCTCAAACTTGGGCATAAACAAAATTCCGACTTTCCCTCCTCTTAAACTCATAAACGCGACGGTGAGAAGAAGGGGAAAGTCTTGACTCTCATAGAGCGTCTCGAAAAAATCAAGGACGCCGACAGTCGATTTTTCAACGATTGTACCGTACCCTTCGACTATAACGAAGGCGAAAGGGCAAGCCGTATTGTCAAAGTTAAAACGAAGATTGCCGATTGATTCTGGACAAAGAGGGGAGCGCAGGGTTTTGCAAAAATCCAATCCTATGTCGCCACTGCGAAAAAACGCGGAAACCTCGCCTTTAATCTATTTGCATGGCTTTTCGAGGAAAGTCCGCGCGTGTCTTGAAATTATGACGCGCAATGAATCAACCTTGAATATTCGACCTTCTACCCCAATAGTAACGTCTGACGTTGAAATAAGAGCCGTTCCATTAAGGACGGTAAAAGATCTCGTCAGACCGTGCTGAAAAAGCTAATTGCGTCGGCTAATCTATTGTTCCCTAACGACGGCAATTTGGTCGATATACACCGCCTCAACTTCGCCTGGTCTTTTAGGAGGAGCGAACCAGACGTACATCGTCGGAGTCAGCGGCAACGCTCCGAGATCGACCAGTCGATAGTCTGTTCCTTTGATCTCAGAAACCGACAATTCCTTGTAAGACATGTTCTTTTTGTCTTTTTCGTCGTAAACGCCAAGAGTCATCGCAAGACCTTCGTCTACGCTTGCGTCGCAACGGACGTAAGCGTAGACGTGATAGACGGGAGTTTCGGCTTTGTTATCCGCGTTCACAGGTTGTAGAAGCTCAATGGACTTTTCGACGTTCCAGGACGTCGCCCATTCAAAATGGTCGCCAGGCATTTTGACGGCGCGATTATTAGCAGCCTGTTTGTCGTCGACAACAAACGTGTATTTGCCGTAGCTGTGTTTGTTGAGATCAAATTCTTGTAAATCGATCCACGAATTATCGGGCAGCCCCTTGCAGATATCGGGAACCGTCTGATTTCCCGACTGGTAATCTTCAAACTCCGCGACAAGATTTGCCTGATACTGTTTGAATCCGTCGAACGACTCGCTTTCGCTTCTTCTTGTTAAACCGAACTCGTCGAACTTCGAACAGAGATCGCGCGCCGCGCGTAGGGGGTCGTTCGGTCCCTGGAATTCCTCGCCGCGCAAACGAGAATATAACTTCATGCGTCTATATTCCTGCAACCAAACAATGTCGATTGGAATCTGCTCGCGACGAACTTTCGCGACTAAGCCCTTATGCTTTTCAGGATATTTTTCTTCGAGATCTCGCGCGATTGCAAGCGCTTCTTTTTGTAATCTCGTAGCTTTGTTGAGTGATTCCGGATCAAACCAGCCGTTTGTGTTTTGCTTGTATATGCCTAAATAATAAGAATCTTTTTCTACCGCGTTCAATAGAACGTCGAAGTATTGACGATAAATTGAAACGAGTTCCGGCGCGTAATATCCGGCGATAAACTCATCGACCAACGCTTTCGGATCCAACGAAGGGTTCCAGAGCAGTTTTGCGACAACCCAGTTGCGCAATTGGACGAAGTCGCCGGTTTCGCACTGATAGTCGCCTTGTTCGAAGAACCCGACGACATTGTGATCCACGTAGAAATTAATATTTGGAGCCAAGACTCGATAATTCGGGAAGGGGAGGAGGTAGAACGCGAAATCCGTCGCGTAATCCCAAACGAAGAGCTTGTCGGCGAGTTGGCTCCAGCCCACTAGATCGTCGCGAAAGGATTGGTTAGCTTCCGAATTGAGCGGTTGAGCGAAAGAACACTCAATCGAACAAAGTCGAACGACAACGTTTTTGCGAGGTTTCGTAACCTTTGGCGGCTTCCGAGTATATTGATACGCCAAAGTTTCCACATAAAGATTCGGAAATTCTTCTTCCAACGCCTCCGCAACTTTATTCACTCCGCGGAGGAGCGATCCAGCGTGGGATCCGTCCTCTTCATCGGCGGCTCGACATTTTTCGCAGGTGCAATAACCGTGCCAGTCGTTTTGACTGATGGAAAGAAAGGTCGCTTTTGGATTATTTCGCAAAGCCGAACGAGCGTTTTTGACCATTTCCGCGATCATTTCGTCGTTTGAGAAACACAATTGCGTTCCAGATGCATGAATTTGTTCAGGCTTCAATTTAGCTTCAAACTCTTGATATGCTTTCGATTGCCCAGCCCAGCCGGGATATCCAACTTTTCTAACGCCGTCTATTTCAGAGAACCACTCCGGATGGTCAAGAAAATATTTCTCCGGAGGAATCAATGGAAAAGAAGAGTGGACAAAAAACTGAAAAATATGCCGTCCGCCAAACTCGTCGGGGATTCTTTCTCCGCTTCCTTTACATTTTATTTTTACTGAGAAATAAGGATTAGAAATAGTTTCTCGGTAGTACGATTCGCGGTATTCCAGTCTAGGCGCGTAGAAGACGTCAATATTGTTGGAAATTGTCAGATTGGGGGTATGCGGAATCGTTGATTCCGTCGACGTCCACCATTTGCACCCAAGTTGTGTTTCAAGAAATTCATAAACTGAATAGATTGGACCGCGTTGGGGAGAACCGCTCAAAACGATAGTATTACCAATTGATTTTAGAATGATTCCGTCGTACCCGATCGACGACTCGTCAACATTGCCCAAGGCTTGTTGGGATAGTTTGCCGGGACCGATGACAAACGCCTTCATATTTTCGCTCCAAACGACGTCCGATTCCGAAACGATTTGGAGTTCCGCGTCGGCAATTTGTTTGAAGTACGACTGTAATTCGTTAGCGGCCGTTTTCTGCACGCTCGTCGCGTTAACGGGCAACACGATTACATAATCCGAAGAACCGTCGGCAGCTAATTGCAAGTCGGCGCAATATGATTTAGTCGCGTTCGTTGCCGAAGGAAGAAACAAGCCTAATACGAGCGCAGTGATTCCGAAATGTACCCAAAACTTCCTAGGAATTCGACGGTTCATAAAAGTCCTCCAAACGCTGTTAAACAAAAAGAAGAACCAAACGGGAGACAAAACGCTAAGGGATTATCCGAAAAAAAATTTTTACGCAACCCTTTATTTTTACAGAGGTTAACTACACAGCTACCAAACACTACGACGCGTAAAATGAGTTTTAATGATTTTGGAATCCGCTTCCGAATTTAATGGATTGAACATTCAATAAGGGTATAATCATTTCTGTTTGAACTATCCAATAACAAGGAAATAATAGCGTCAAAACCTTCGAACGTTTTTGACGCGGTTTTGATTCTTGGTAATTGGGAGTGTGGAAAATCCATCCTTAGGGCGTACTAAGTAACCGAAATCACAAAGTAACGCTAGGAACAAACAAAGGAAAGGACAGCCTCTGCCGTGATTGTAGCGCCAATCTTTGATGGAATCTAGTCTTTTTGTTAGAATTGGCACAAAATACTGGTAATTATCTTACTCCGATCGGTTATTTGCAAAAATGTTGCGCATAGGCTTCTTCCCAACGTTCTGAAGAATGACAATAGC
>CAMZEO010000260.1 GCA_947305735.1 uncultured Planctomycetales bacterium
CGGACGAAAAACGGCGTCACAACGCGAACGACGTTTGACGCGCTCGTCGCGGATCCCATTCCTTCCGCGTCGGGACGTCTTTCAACATTTGAGCAAGCTCCCGGAATGGTGAGACTCGACATAGAATCGAGTACGAAAGTCGTTCAGAGGTGGCGCGTCGACTGGGGCGACGGTTCTCCCAACACGGAATTGGACGGACTAAGTTCCTCTCAAACGTTCGCGCACTACTATGCGGAAGACGGCGAATACCAGATATTTGTCGAAATAGTCGACGTCAACGGAATCGGCGCCAACAGATGGTCGAATATCGGCAAAGCGTCGATTTCGGGAATCGCTCAGTCGTCAAACGCCGTTTTGGAAATTATCAACGAAGACGACGAGCTCGCCGATCTGGACGACGCGACCGAAGAAATTGCAGTCTCGATGCAAGAAGAGAAGGTCAAAGAAGACGCTTCAAAAATGGACGCTCGCGTCTCGAATTTCATTTCAACGGATTTTGTTCGAGACTTGTTCGGTTCCCAAGACCTTCGCAAAAAAGACAAACGCCCACTCAAACTGTTTTGAGGTCTCGTCGCGGCAATTCCAACGGACGTCGTTCCTTGATTCTCCCACGAGAAACTGGAGCGTCGTCCATTTTACGGGACGTCGAGAACGCGCTCGACAAAGTTTTGCAAGTCGCTATCGCTTGTTCCATTTTTCGGCGTACTTGAGGGTTGCCCGATATTTTGGAGAGTCTTCTTCCGTCTCGTCGGCATACTCGACAAGCCCCCACGATCCCCATTTCGACCATGCTCCAACTGAAGAAAAATGGCAAATCGCGCCGCCGCCAATTTCTTCCCAAGCTCTGAAATATCTCTCGTAAATTTCTCCCATGCGTTCCGAACGATTGGCGGCTATGAGAACCGAATTAAGATTTTCGTCGTCGTTGGCGCCCCAGAGTCCGACAAGATGTTGACCGGCCTCGTAAGCAACAAGTCCAAGACCGTACCGATCGGCCAGTTCTTTCTGCTTTTTCATCATGTCGATCGTTTCCGGTAAAATCTTGTTCTCCATACGTTCGAGAACGCCGTCTAAACCGAGGTTTATAACTTCGTCTTTTTCTTCCGCCGAAACGCTCCACCCCGCGTAAGGCGCGATTGCCAGCGCGTCCGCATACTTCCAGGCGTCTTCGTACTTCAATATCTGTTCGCTAACGTAAGGATTCGCCGCTTGCGACGGCAGAAGTCTGATCAAACGTTCCGATCCCCCAAAAACCTCCTCGAAAATCATAAAGATCTCGACGGAACGACGAGCCGTATAATACCAAGCCGCTTCCCAATCGGTTTCAGCCATCCCCAAATCACGTCCTTTTTGAGCGGCTCGACGATTCTGTTCAAAGGAGAAATTCCACACCTCGTTCGAATACTCTAAGAAAACACGTTTTTCGGAACGCAGATTATCTTTCAAAAGAACGGCCAAGTTATGGACAAATTCGTCGTCGGCGTCGTCCGGAACACAAATCCAAAGGTCGGCGTCCGTTCGATTGATAAAGTCGCAAATTACCTCGTATGGAAGTCCGGATCGAGAATAAACGGCGTCGTCGGGAAGGGGGCGGTCTTTCCAAGATTTCAGCTTAGAACCGTTCGTCGCCTGCCAATCCATTGTTCGGAAGATCTTCATCGACTTCCAACGATTTAAAAACGCAGGATTCCAAATGCCCGTCGCAGCGCGAAAAGATTCAGTTCCGTATCCCGGCATATAAACGTGAATATTCCGAACGTAATTCATGGGATCAGTTTCTTTAATGCGGATCCAGAACGGACCGTTTGAAGAATCGACGTTTATTACGATGCGACCATTCTCTTCGGAAACAACTGTAGCGTTCCCGAAATCCAATTTACCTTTTCCTTCATAGGCGACCGTATACGCGCCCGAAGGATAATGTCCGCCGTTAATAGTGCAAAGAGGAACCTCCGCCCAGCAATTCTTTTCAAGACGTTTGATCCAACCGTGTTCGTCCAGTTCAAGTTCGGGCCCCTTGCCCCAACCTTCTCCCTCGCGCTGGCTAATCCACCGACGCGTCTCGAGGAAAACGTCGACAAACGGAAGCTCTGTATTCCAATCGCAAATACCGGCCAAATTAATGCCCATCACGGGTTCGTCCGGCAATTTTACAATCCCGCGCGTCTCTTGATTATCGGCGGCGTCTAAAACCGTTCCAAAAGTTCCGAGCAACACAAAACAGCATGCGCTAAAAAAAAAGCCTCTACAAATCATTTGCCCGTTTCCCCCTGCAAATACGCGTCTGGAAAAGACAGCCTTTTACAAATACGCGACGATCCAATAAAACGGCAAACGCGTTTATTTCTTCGTTTTAATCATCAAAGTATGAGAGGGAACGTCATAAACGTAGGAATCCCCCTCCGGCAATTTCGGAAGCTGAATCTGATTCTCTTTGATAATCCTTTGAAAAAATTCATCTTCTGAATTGGGATATCGTCCCTCCGTCGCCTGAAAAAGATTCATCGTATGAGGTATTTGCATATCGAATACTGCTCTTTCCTGAGCCTGGAAATAAGTCGAAATCGGAACTGTAATAATCGACGCCGCCTCTTCTGAGGTCACGCCGTAATCACCCTTGCCTGTCGCTCCGACTCCGGCCACTTTCATCGCATACTCTTCCTCAGCGGCGTCTCGCGCGGCTTTCTCCTCGGCAGCTTTTGCCTCTTCCGCTTCTATTTGAACTTTTACTTCTTCTGAAACAGTCGGCGGTTCAACAGGTTGTTCGCACCCGAAAACCAACAACGTACTTAAGCATGCGAACGCGCCAAAAACATATGTTCTTCTCATCGGAAAATCCTCCTATTAAAAACAAAACCGCGACTCCATAGAGACGGCCCAATAACTCTTTATAGACATTAATCACTTATTCTTTATAAAACAGGGGAAAAACAACTCGCCAGGCAATTATTAACACAACAAATTGCAATTATCCCATTTCTTTGAGATTTTGGCAAAGCTTCTACGCTTAGCGTATTCTTTCCAATTAAAGATACGAGCGCGTTCACACCTAACTACCGCGCTCCCTTGTAAACGAGATCGTATTTTTCATGACATTCGCAACACGCTTTCGCGTACCAATTCAACCAGAGGCGTCAATTGACCGCTATTATGCCGACCTTCTGTTAAGAATGGAAAAGGACTGGGATCTTGTTCCAAAAGGAATTTAACAAGATACTCACAACCTTGCGTCGAACCCCATTACAGGATAGGGAAACTGCGTTCGTCGCGTCATTAACGCCGACGTCATCCGATAAATATCAGTTAAAATCCAGCGTGCTTTCAGTCCATCCGGTTCGGGCGGACAATCGAAGAAAAGCGTTCTATGGCTTAACTTATTGACCTACGCGAGAGAATATACGGAAAACGACGCTTTCTTACGCTATGCCTATTCGAATCCAACCATATTCGTCAAGAAGTTCAAAACTATTTTCAACATCTCTTTTTTTCGAATCTCTTTCTTGGCAATTGCGCAATGCCTGAAGGAGTCCCGCCTTCTTTCTTCCTAAAAAGCAAAAAAGCGCGAAATCCCCGTATGCCAACGATGCGCGAGAAAAAAGCGGTCCCTTAAAAAAACCGACAGTTTTCTTCATCAAAAAACGCCGTTAAAAAACAAGGCGCTCCCTCGACGGATATTGTAGACCAACGCTCTAAATATATCAACAGTTTCGCTAAAAAAACGGGTGTTTTTTCAAAGACAATTAAAGCGCGTAGCCTTGCTTGCCAAACGTCGTGGAGTTCCACAGGCGCGTTATTTCGTTATATATTTCTCAGATTTCCATATTATCAAAAAAACAAACGGCGCAAAAAAAACGAACGTCTCACGAATTCCAACAGAGGTCATAATCAATAGCGCGGTTAATAACTGCAAAAAGAACGTTGCAGACATATTGGGAAGCAAACGTCGCGCAGTCCACGACGGAAGATTCAAAAGCGCGTCAAACAAAAACGGATAGTTTCAACAACGAAACGTTTTCCGCAAAGTTAAACAACAATCAATGCGCGCGATTAAACTCATAAAGAAAAATGCCAACGGAGACGCCAAGATTCAGGGAATCAACGTTAGGACTCATTGGTATCGTTATTTTTTTGTCGCACGCGGAAATTTGCTTTTGCGTCAGTCCCGTATATTCGTTCCCAAAAACGAAAGCGACAAGTTTGTTCTCAAAACCTTGTTTAAAATCGTATATGGAAACAGAATCAGAGTCGAGCGTCGTCGCATAAAAAGGAACGCCCCATCGCGCGCGGACTTCTTCAATCTCGTCTAATAAACTCTCCGCTTGGTAAATCCGCGTTTGCAAAACACCCCCCATCGAAACTCGTAGTGCGCGGCGTGAAAAGGGATCGCAACAGCTTTCCCCTAAAACAACGGCTTCCGCGTCCAAAGCGGCGGCGCAACGAAACGCCAAACCGAGGTTATCGGCTTTCGTCGCGTCGGGAATACCACCGACCGCGCGCCGCGCGTCTGTTGGAACGCCGCGTTGAAAAAACGACTCCATTCCTCCCGTCAACGTTGGAAGATCAGCGCGCCGCCCCAAAGCCAAAATTCCCTGATGAAATTCAAAACCAACCAGTTTATTGGCAACGACGCGCTCGTCGACATAGTACACGGGAACAGAATCGGGAACAAGCGAAAGACAGTCGCCAAAACCGGACTCTTTGCGAGTCGTCAAAACGGACGCCACTTTGTAGGGAGAACGCAAAAGGCGTTCCACGACGAGAGTCCCCTCGGCGATAAAAATAGACTCTCCACGCAAAGTGCGCTCCCGAAGATTACAGTAAGGACGCAGACGAAGATCGTCGAGGTCGTTTATTATTGTAACGCGACGTTCAAAAAAAGAAACGCCTCTGAAATTATCAGAATCCATATGAAAAATAATCCCAGGCAACCCGCATTGAAAAAAACAAAGCGTTTCGCGCCCGTCATTGCTGGTAACCAACCAATTCGTATTTAAGCTCCTGAGCCCTGTGAAAGTCGTCGTTGGCTCCGTCATAATCATTCATCATTTGTTTCGCTAAACCGCGAAAATGGTATGCGGGAGCGCATAGTGGATCAGTCTTTATCGTCGCGTTGCACAACGCCAACGTCTTCATCGGCATTTTCCGACGAAGCCAAGAACTTGAACAATAAGCCCTAACAACGCTTGATCTTGGATCGAGCAAATATGAAGTTTCGAAATCAGACTCCGCGTCCGCCTCTCTTCCCAGCATCAGTTTTGCAATGCCGCGATTATTATAGGCCTCCGCGATAATAGACTCGCTTCCGTTTTCAACAAGGTAATCGCAATCGCGTTCCGCTTCCTCAAAACGCTGCGATTCAATTTCAACGGCGCTTCGCATGAGCCGAATCTGCTCGTGCAAATCTCCCGATTGAAGCCTTTGAGATAGTTCGTTCAGCGCGTCGTCAAAA
>CAMZEO010000261.1 GCA_947305735.1 uncultured Planctomycetales bacterium
AGAAACTAGACGCAAGAACCGTTCAAATCGGCGGTAAATAATGATAGAATCCGACTGTCGCTTGAAACGGCGTTGACGATTTAGACGTTTCCGTTAGAATAGGCGCGTAGGACGTCAGTCTCGTTTTTGCGAAGTTGCAAAAGGTCGGTTCATTGGAAGACGCTCCTTCCTCGTTCCGTTTAGGGCGACAGTTAAGGGTTTCGATTAAAAATCTCGACGTTTTAAACGCAAAAACAAAATACGGTTCCGTTTATTCCGTCGTTTGCTTTATGTGAAAGGTTTGTGCAATGTTCACCCCCTTTGGAATGATTGGCTCCACCCCCCAAATTATTATCCTCGCCGTGATCGCTTTCCTTCTTTTTGGAAATCGTCTTCCGTCGGTCATGCGTTCCGTTGGTCGTAGCGTTACCGAGTTTAAAAAGGGCGTCGCCGGTATCGATGACGAAATAGATTCCGCCTCAAAGTCCGCTGAAAAGAAAATTAATCAAGACGAGACGGAAGAATGATTCGTCCTCGTTTTGACCGCGCGTAGACCTTGCGATCGCTAATCTAACAAAGAGTTCGGTTTTGATGTCCAACGCCGGGCTCTTTTTTTATTACTCTTGCGGTTATTTAAGCGGGAAAAATCTTCCCTGCTAAAAATTGGTCTATTTCAAACGACGTTGATGTTGTATAATGCGGGCGTTTCCTACATCTATGCTCGTTTTGCGTAGTCCACCGAAAACGTAGAGGGTTTTATGGCCAACTTTTTTACAGACAATCAAGATATTCAGTTCCTGTTTGAATATTTCGACCTAAAAGATATCGCCGCGTTGCAGGAACGCGAAACGCCTAACGGCGACGCCGATTATTTGCCGCGTAGCATCGACGACGCGATCGACAATTACCGCAACGTTCTCAAGATCGTAGGGGATATTTCTGGAAACGTCCTGGCGAAAAACGCCGAAACGGTCGACGCCGAAGGCAACTCGCTCAATGCCGATCAAACGGTTGCGTTGCATCCGCTCGTTCAAAAGAATTTGGATCAAATGAGGCTGGCCGACTTGCAAGGGGTCACGCTTCCCCGCAAATACGGAGGGATTAATTGTCCAACCTTGGTTTACACGATGGCGACGGAAATTGTCGCGCGGGGCGATTGTTCGTTCATGAATATGTTCGGTCTTCAAGGAATCGCCGAAACAATCTACGCTTTCGCGTCGGACGAAATCAAAGACGAGTATCTTCCGAAGTTTGCTCGCGGCGAGGTGACCGGCGCGATGGTTCTTACCGAACCCGACGCCGGTTCAGATCTTCAAGCCGTAAGACTCCGCGCCGATCAAGACAAAGACGGAAATTGGGTTCTCAACGGCGTTAAACGATTCATTACGAACGGTTGCGGGGAAGTATTGCTTGTCTTAGCTCGTAGCGAAGCGCAAATATCCGACGGGCGAGGTTTGAGTCTGTTTATATGCGATCGCGGTTCGACCGTCAAAGTCCGCCACTTGGAAAACAAACTTGGAATTCACGGTTCGCCGACGTGCGAGCTCGTCTTTACGAACACGCCATGCCGTCTTGTCGGCGAACGTCAACGCGGTCTGATCACCTACGTTATGGCCCTCATGAACGGCGCGCGCCTTGGAATTGCCGCTCAATCGCTGGGAGTCGCCGAAGCCGCTCAAAGGTTGGCTCGCGACTACGCAAATTCCCGCGAACAGTTCGGAGCGCCAATCGAATGTCTTCCCGCCGTCGCGGAAATGGTTGTCGATATGCGCGTTCGTATTGAGGCCGCTCGCGCTCTGTGTTACGAAACGGCGCGCGTTTGCGACTACGAAAACAATCTCAACCGCCTCCTCGAACGCAACGCCGACGCGCTTTCCGCAGACGAGAAGAAGTCTTTTAAACAAAAAGCCAGAACGCTCAAGAAACTCAACGCGATGTTGACGCCTATGAGCAAATATTACTGTAGCGAGATGAGCATAGGCGTCTCAACCGACGCGATTCAAGTTCTCGGCGGAAGCGGATATATGAAGGATTACGCCGCCGAACGCTATTATCGCGACGCGCGTATTACGACGATCTACGAGGGAACCTCGCAACTTCAAGTAGTCGCCGCGATTCGCGGTCTGACTTCCGGCGTTTACAACGCCTATCTTGAAGATTTTGAAGCGAAGGAATTCGAAGACGAAGCGCTCGAAACATTAAAAGTCAGGCTTGTCGCCGCGCATGCCAAACTCAACGACGCAATAGCTTTCGCGCGCGAGAAAGGCGCGGCTTACGTCGAATTGCGGGCAAGAAAAATCGTCGACGTCGGCGTCGCTATTCTTATCGGACACTATCTCCTTGGACAAGCCGCTAAAAATGATCGTAAAAAGAAAGTTGCCGACTATTTTATCGTCAAAGCAATTTCTGAAACAACCGCCGCGTTAGCGCTGATTCAAAACGGTTCCACACATGTTTTGGACAACTACTCGGAATTCGTCGGTTCTGTTTCGAAACCTGAATAGGAGGATCGGTTAGGTCTGCCGATTATTGTGCGAAACCTCTCGTTTATTGTCAAACGAGGGGTTTTTCTATGTCAAGATACTTGACGACGTCATTAAATTCCATCGCAACAATGAGGAATATGACTAATGAATCAATGAAAACAACTGAGTTTTATCAAAATAATTAAAAAAATCTTTTCAACAACCTTTAAGGTTGTTAGAATGGAGGGCAAAGCGCGGGACGGCGTCGTTTTTGTCGTTGTCATACGTTGTTTTGGAATAACGAGTCGCGTCCGAGTCCCTTTTCGTCTGCATAGATAACGTTTAATCGTTCCGATCTTATTGAAATCAACGTTAAAAGTCCGACGACGAAGACGCGCTCTCAACGATTACAAAGGAGCATGAAATGAAACGCGTTCAAATTCTGTGTCTGGCGGCGTTCGTGTCGTTAAGCTTGGTTTTTGTCGGTTGCGGCAAGAAAAAACCGGATGGATTCCCCGATGTTCAACCCTTTACAGTCAAAGTTGTCGACGGTTCTAAACCAATTGAGGGCGCTCTCGTACGCTTTAACGGGGACGTAGGAAGTCTCGCTATTTCGGGTAAAACTGACTCGTCGGGGGTCGCCGTTATCTCAACGGGTCTGAAGGGTTATAGCGCCAAAGGCGTTCCCGTCGGCGACTATCGCGTTCAGGTTGAGAAAGAACCCTTAGCCGAACACTGGAAAACCCCTGAAGAACAATCTCAAATGTCCAAGCCGGAAAAAGACAAATACCTTGACGAATGGCTTGCCAAATGCGCGGAATTGCCGCGCGAAGTTCCGAAAGTTTGGAACAGTTACGACGACACGCCATTGAAAGCGACGGTTTCCGCCGGCGGCGGCGAAGTTACTTTTGACGTCGAGGGCAAAGCTGAAAACTAAACGTTTATCGCCAGTTTTTCGACTATTGAAGTCATGTCGTTCAACCTGCGTTTGTTCATTTTTTACGTCATCTTTTGATTGGAGAGACTCTCGATGAAAAAACTTTTCTCATCTCGCAAAGGGTTCACGCTTGTCGAACTCCTTGTCGTTATCGCGATTATCGGAATTTTGATCGGTCTTTTGCTTCCGGCCGTCCAGGCGGCTCGCGAAGCGGCTCGTCGTATGCAATGCACCAACAACTTAAAGCAAATCGGGTTGGCGTTGCAAAATTACCACGACACGAACAGTTCGTTCCCTCCGATGCGTACTTCCCCGTCGGACGACCAAAGCACCTATGCTGCGGCTTGGGGTTGCGTAAGTTTCTACGTCGCCTTATATCCGTTCATGGAACAAACCGCTCGTTGGAATATTGTTGCGGCCGAAGGCGACTTGTCACACCAATTTAACGGTTGGACAAAAGCGTGGACTTGCACGGTCAAGGAGCTTCAAGCTCCCATTAAAATGCTGGCTTGTCCCTCAGATTCTGTAGCCAACATGCCGTCCTACACCAACAACGCCCAACGCGGCAGTTATATGGGTAGCGTTGGCGACGCGACGGTTACTGTGACTGAATCCGGCGTTAACAAACGCGGTTTCTTCCCCGGCGGTATCGGCGTTACGCGCGCTCCTTACAACGGAGTCAAGACCAACACGATGGCGGCGATGGTCGACGGCACGTCCAATACGCTTGCTATCATCGAGTCGTGCTGCGGCGACTCCGCATCCTGTCAGAAAGTTAAAGGCGGCACGGTTGTCTGGGGCGGAGGTTCCCCGAACGGGTGTCTGGCGTATGTTGACGCAAACGACAACAAGGTATACAACACGACTAACGTCCTTGGCGACGCGCGCGGGTGGCTGCACACCGACGGTCGTCCTTGTACTATGGGCGTTCAAACGATCCTACCGCCGAACTCGCCAAACTGCACGACAAACGCCCACAACGGTTGGGGGTGGAACTACTCGAGCGCTTCGAGCTATCACGCGGGAGGCGTCAACGGTCTGCGCGTCGACGGGTCTGTTGCTTTTTACTCCGACACGATCGACTGCGGCAACAACATGAACGAAGCTAAATACTCCGGACAAGACCCGGTTGGCAAGAGTCCGTTTGGCGTTTGGGGCGCTCTTGGTTCCCGAGACGGCGGCGAATCAACAACCAACTGATATTGAAAAAAATTTCGCGCGTAATACAATTGTGCTTTTAGGGGACGAAAGGAGAGATTTGTCTAGGCGACAATTCTCTCCTTTTTCGTTTGAAGGTCTTGAATCCCAAGCAGATTCAAATTGCCATTTTTTGGTCGCGTTTCTCAGGTAGTCTAAAAGCGCTTTTAAAAGTCGACGTCTTTTTTCACTCTTTGCTCGTCAACCTCCTCGTTATAATGCAAAAATGCCGATTGATTCACCCAAAACTCTTTTTTTGCGATTATGCCAAAAAAAATAAAAAAACGTGAAAAAAAAATGAATTGCGAGTCTTTTTATTCGTCGAAAATCTTGGTAGAATTACGCAGGTTTCCAGAATGCGGCGCGTTGACATTTTTGAATCGTTGGAATTCGAATTGTTTCCAACTACCCCTTGGTCCCTTGTCGTAAAAAGACGCTTTGACGTCGTTCGGGTTAGCGTCGCGTTTGCACGAGATCCATTGGATTGCTTATCCAGTATCGCTTGTCCAGTGTTTAAAAGAGAGTTATTGGACAAGACGTTGGCGTTAAACGCCGACTCGTCAGAATAGATCGGCAACATTGGCAACCGAATTTTGAATAAAATATTTAAGACGGGAGGGTATGCCGCGAGGCGAATTCTTTCGTCGTAGCGCTACATGCGTCGAAGAGATGTGTCGACGCGAACTTTTCCAATCCTTATGGAGGCTTTCATGAAAGCGTTTTCTTCTCGTAGAGGGTTCACTTTGGTTGAACTCCTGGTCGTTATCGCGATCATCGGTATTTTGATTGGCTTGCTCCTCCCCGCCGTTCAAGCGGCTCGCGAAGCGGCTCGTCGTATGCAATGCACCAACAACTTAAAGCAAATCG
>CAMZEO010000262.1 GCA_947305735.1 uncultured Planctomycetales bacterium
GGACGCAAATCCCGCCGCCGTATCCCGCGCTGTTGCCGTCGATAATCGTGTTGGTTATCGTCGCGTTCGAGTATCCGCTCATATGTTTCGAGTGGACAAAGATCGCTCCGCCGCGTCCGGCGTTGTGCGTTCTCTCCCATTCGTCGATTTGAGCGATCGTCGAGCCTTCGGGAAGATCTTCTTTGATCGAATTCCAACCCGCCGAGTTGCCGGAAATGACGCTGTCCCTAATTGAGAGTTGGGCGTCCAGATTGTAGATCGCGCCGCCGTAATAATTTTGCGACTTGTTGCCGATAAGTCGGCTCGACTCGATCGACAGCGTTCCGCCGTTGTTCCAGATTGCGCCCCCGCCGGCGGGAAGGTCGTGATTACTCTGCCTGTCGAGTCCGCCGTCGGCCGTGTTGCCGACAAAATCGCAGTCGACAATCGTCATCGTCCCGAGTTTGTTCTCAATAGCGCCGGCGTTTTGATCCGACCAGTTGTTCTCGAACGTCGTGTCGGCGATTGTCGCGACGGCGTTTGCGCCTCCGTTGAAAATCGCGCCGCTGGATTGAGAATAGGCCGAGTTGGCGGAGAACGTTGAATCGGTAATCTCCAGAGTCGCGTCGAGGTTGTAAATCGCGCCCGCCCAGCGCTCCAGGCGATTAGATTGAACGCGGCGCAGCAACGTCGGGTTTTCTTCCAAAGGATTGACGTAGGCGTTTGAAAGGTTTTCTGTAAACGTCGAGCCGTCGACCGTCAACGAGGAGTTCGACGCGTTAAAGATCGCGCCGCCTCCGTAAAACGCGCTGTTGTTTGAAAACGCGACGTTTTCCAGCGTCAGCGAGGCGCCATTGACACCGTCGCCGTTGAGGATCGCGCCGCCGTAGGAGGCTCTGTTGTTCTGGAACTGCGCGTCGACGACGGAAACGTTTGCGTTCATGTTGTAAATGGCGCCCCCGCCCTGAGGCGCGGAAACCGTCGCGTCGTCGACGCGCGAATAACCTTGAGCGAACGTCAACCCCCGAAAAACGACATGTTGTCCCGGCGCGTTGATTGTAAATAGCCGCGACGCGTTCGGGTTTTCCGACATGTCGTCGAAGCCGAGAATCGTAAGCCTGTCGGACTTGGATTCGTAGGCGCCCAAATCGACGACGTCGACGACGCGCCTGTTGCCCGCGATATCGTTTTTCGTCGCAACGTAGTCGTTGTTTCCCTTGTCGAGCGCCTGCGAATCCGCCGCGAGGCGGTAATCGCCGCGCTCGGAGTTGGCGAAGAGCGGAAGCGAATCGTCGTAAACGTAATTGACGACGGCCGAGACGGATTGATTCGTCCACGACGCGAAGGACGACAGCGAGTTATACCCGTTAATCTTCGCGGAGCTGTCGCCGGACAGATCCGCGCCCGAATTCGTCGCGGTATTGTCCGCTGCGATCGTGTTGTAGAAATTGTAGGTTCCGCCGTAGAAACGCGCTCCGCCCCCGACGTTTGTCGCGCCGTTGCCCGCGATCGTGCAGTTAACGAAAGTCCCGACGGCGGCCGAGCCGTAGATCGCTCCGCCGCTTTCGGCGTCGTTGCCGTAGACGACGCAGTTTGTCAGGTCTGCGGTTCCCGAAAGGAAGAGCGCGCCCCCGCGACGAGCCGAATTGTTGACGAACTCGCCGTTTAAAACCGTCAGCGTCGCGGCGCCCGCGACAAGGACCCCGCCTCCGTCGGATCCGGACGCGACGCCGTCGGCGACGCGAATCCCTTCGAGCGTTGCGTCGCCCGTCGTTATGTTGAAGACGCGCGACGTTCCGTTTCCGCTGATCGTCAGACCGAGAGCGCCGCTCTCTTCGTCTTGTAAAGACGACGCGTCGATCGTCAACGTTTTGTCGATCGTCAGTTGGGCGCCGGCAAGCGCGATCGTCTTGCCTTTAAGGGACGAATCGAACGTGATCGTCGTTCCCAGACCGTACGCTCCCGCGTAGGCGATCGCTTCGCGCAGGGATATCAATCCGTCGTTCTCGTCGACGACGTCGACGTTCGTCGTTACGACCGTCGAAGGATATTCCGTCGTCGTTTCCGAGTTGACGACCGTTTCTCCAACGAGCGCGCCGTTCTTATAGAGCGAGAAAGTGATGGGATCGGAGCAAGAGGTCGGAACCCCGATAAGGGAGTAGCATTCGGAAAAAACGCTGAAACTGTCCGAAATGTTTAGCGTTGAACCGGAACCGTCGACAACGACAAGCTCGTCCCAATCATTGGTTTGAAGAACGCCAAAAGTAACGTACTTGTCTCGACACGCGGCGATCGTTTTGCACGCGGGATCGAAATAGACATGATCAAGATTATGACTGCGCGCGGCGTTTAACCTTTCAAACGGGTTGCCGGCGCAATAGAGGATTATCAAATTTTCACACCCGATAACGTCGAGAGAGGTTAGCGCGTTGTTTTGACAATACAGATATTTCATATTTTTGAACGCGTTGAGATTCAACGAAGTCAACGCGTTGTTATAGCAATAAATCGTCGTTAGATTCGCGCAACCGGAGAGGTTCAACGACGTCAGCGCGTTATTATAACAATTGATATTCTTTAAATTGGCGCACTCGGAGACGTCCAGCGACGTCAGCGCGTTATTATAGCAATCTATGGTCGTTAAACTGTCGCATCCGGAGACGTCCAGCGACGTCAGCGCGACGCAATTCGTTAATCGGATCGTCGCGATCGTCGGATTCGAATAGACCAGGCTGACAAGGCGTCCGTCCTGATTCCAAACGACGCCGGAACTATTGGCCGTTAATCCGAGATTCTGAATCGCCGCGAGATCGTGTTCGTTATACGTTATTCCGGTAGCCAGAACCCCGCCGTACGAAGACGGCGAGTCGGCGCTCGCATCCCCGTCGTTTTCCTCTTCTTCCGTGATCATGCCGTCGGCGATAAAGACGGTCGCGTCGATTGTGACCGCCTTCGTAATAACCAGCGGCGAATTGACGGTAATTTCCGCGCCCCGGAGCTTGTCGGAGAAAATGATAAAATCGCCGTGCCGCGCGTTGTTCAACGCGTAGCGCAACGAGCCGGGGTCGTCCGCGTCGTCGGACGCCGAGGTTACCACGACGGTGCGTCCGAAACTTTCGTAAGCGCCCAGATCGACGCGCCCCGCCTGAACGCGCGTCTCGCCCGCAAGATCTTTCTTGGGCAAAGCGTAGCCGGTATCGCCGAAGGCGTCCGTTCCCGCGTTGATCGCGGCGGAATCCGACGCGAGGGTATAGTCGCCGTTCGCGGCGTCGGCGAAGAGGGGACCGCCGGTATAGGTAATGTTGTTTGAACCCGCGTAAGTAATGTTGTTACCGTTAGTCCCCAACGGAGTCGACGAAAGCGTGTTGTGCAGACGATATGCTTGCGCGCCTTTTGCGGTTCCAGTAGCGATACCGTATTGAAGACCGTTATTTACCGTGTTGCCCACAATGATTGAGTTATAAATATCATACGAAGCAGGCGCGTTCGTCGCGCCGGAATAAATATTAACCGCGGGATAAGCGCCGCAGACGTTGTTGGCGATCGTCGTGTTGTAAATATATCCTTTCATCGCGCTTGCGGCATTTGTCGTGCTCAACATAATAGCGCCGAGTCCGGAGTTGTCGCACACGAGCGAATTAGCGACCTTCAAATTGCCTCCAATAATTTCGAACGCGCCGGCGTTTCCAGTGGTCTTGTTTTTGGAGAAAATCGAATCGCTAATTTCCAGATCGGAGCCTATCGCATAAATTGCGCCGCCGGCATTAGAGGAGTTGCGCGTAAAGGTCGATGAAAACACGTATATGGACGTGTTCGTCGACCTGATAGCGCCTCCGTATGACGGATCGTCGGGATAAATCGATTTGTTCGCTTTGAAGAGCGAATCGACGATTTTTAACGCGTCGCCGTTGGTTAGAATCGCGCCCCCTCCGCCGCCCATCGCCATATTCGAGACGACGTGACACCGTTCCAGCGTCAGATCGGAATCCTGACATTTGTAAATCGCGCCGCCGCCGTCCGCATAGGCGACGCCGTTTGTAAGCGTCAGTCCCTTAATTATCACATCTCCGGCATAGCGTTCGATCCGGAAGATTCTCGATTCGTAATCGGCGTCGATCGTAAGACCCGGCTTGTCGTTCTCTTCGTCGTAGAGATTGGTCGCGTCGACCGTAATCGATTCAAAAATCTGGAATTGTCCGTTCGTCAGGGTGATCGTCTCGCCGCGTAGGGACTCGTCAAAGAAGACGAAATCGCCTTCGTGGACGTTGGCTAGGATATAGCGCAACGAGTCTTCGTCGGTCGGGTCGTCCGACGTCGACGAAACCGTCCATGTTCGCGGATCGTAGTTTTGATATTCGTACGCGCCAAGGTCGATACGCCCGCCAACCTGACGCGGCAGACCTCCGAGATCCAGATCTCCGCTTTCGCTTCCGTAACGTCCGCTCTTATAGCAGTTCTCGCCGCGATTTAACGCCTGAGAATTTTCCGCCGGCGTATAGTCGCCGTTCGCGGGGTCGGCGAAGAGGGGTTTTGAAGGATCGTATTCAAGAACGCCGTCGCCGCCGCTCCAGACCGATTTGTCGCCGACGAGGGAATAATTGGCGCTGATCGAAACGCTGTCTCTGAGCGTGGAATCGCTGAAACGGATTTCATGACCTTTGGGAGCGTTCGAAACGAGAATCGAATTTTCCAGGTTTATCGACGCTTTTGGCGAGTCTCCGTAATCGTAGTCGCTCCCTATATACAAAGTTTCGACGTCGACGGAACCGTCGCGCTTCGCATTGTCCGCAATCGTCGTCGCATGAATATCCATCGTCAAACCGTCGTCGCTCGATCCAGTTAAAAAACCGATCGCCGCGCCGACGTCCGCCTTGTTGTCGTACAACGCGCTGTTATTGACGGCAATACGGTACCCGTTAAAATCCGAGCCATAGCAGATCGCGCCGCCTTCGCGCGCGGAATTGTTACAAAAAACGCTATCGGAAATCTGAACGTTACTCCAGTACGCGTATAAGGCTCCGCCTCTGCCGCCATACGCGTTGTCTTTTTCAACGGCTCTATTTCCAGTAAATTCACAGGAAAGTATTTCCGCATTTTCGCCATAACAAACAATAGCGCCGCCGCCGTAGAAGTAATTCTCGTTGTCGACAAACTTGGATCGATGAACAGTCAACGCGCCACCTTGGAAAAAAATCGCTCCGCCGGAACCCTTATATTCCCCTCCCGCGCGATTTCTTTCAAAGATAGAATCCTCAACCGTTAAAACTGACCCAAGTTGAAAAATGGCGCCTCCGTTACTTAGTCGCGAGCGGTTGTCTTGAAAAATGCTCCCTTTAATGGTCGTCGGACAGCTTGTATCGGCATATATCGCGCCGCCGCCATCGTAGGCATATTCCGTTTCGAACGAACTATCCGAAATATTGT
>CAMZEO010000263.1 GCA_947305735.1 uncultured Planctomycetales bacterium
TATAGTCATAATCGTAGCGTTCGGCACGTCGACTCCAACTTCGACTACCGACGTCGCGACGAGAACTTGTATCGCTCCGGCGCGAAAGTCAAGCATGACCTCCTCTTTTTCAGCCGCCGTCATACGACCATGAACTAATCCGAGACGATACCCTTTAAGTTCTCCCTCGGACAGCTCCTTAAAAATCGACCAGACCGTCTTCAACTTCCTTCCTTCGTCGGAATTCCGCGTATGATCGTCTTTCGTCGCGTCGCCGTTTTCACGACTTGCTCGCGCTAACGAGCGTTCTTTTTCAGGTCCGGCCCAGTTGTTCCAGAAATCAAAGTCCCGTCGTTCTCCAATTTTTGAAGTTCGCGCCCTTCCAACAAGTCAAAACCGTCGAGACTGTAGCCTCCGTCGACGCGAGCGGCAATGACGTAGGCTTGTCGTCCTTCGTTGAGTCGCTCGCGCACAAACTTCCACCAACTGGCGCGATTTTCCGGCGTCAACACGGACGTCGTCGTCTTGCGTCGACCCGGAGGAAGCCCTTTCATTACGGACGCGTCAAGATCGCCGAAAAGAGTCATTGTTAAACTTCGCGGAATGGGCGTGGCCGTCATCACAAGATAATGAGGTTCAAGGTCGGGCGACGATTTCAGCATCGCGCGTTGCTTGACGCCAAATTTATGCTGTTCGTCAATGATGACCAATCCAAGTCGTTTGAACTCTATTTCGTTGCAAACAAGAGCTTGCGTGCCCACGATAATCTGAGCGGAACCGTCGCGTATCTCTTCCAAGTATTGCGCGCGCTCCGACGCCTTTTGACCTCCAAACAGCGGAACAATCTTTGCGGAACTGTTGCGCAAATAATTTTGAAGAGCGCGCAAGTGCTGACGAGCAAGGACTTCCGTAGGAGCCATCAGAACCGCCTGAGCGCCGTTCGCGACCGCTTGAAGAGCCGCGTAAATCGCGACGGCGGTTTTTCCGGAACCGACGTCCCCTTGAAGGAGGCGATTCATCGGCGTAGGCTTCCCCATATCGTCGGAAATGTCTCGAATCGCGCCAAGTTGCGCTTCCGTCAATTCGAAGGGAAAAAGACTGCGTATGCGAGAATCAATTTTCGCGGAACGCGGAAGAACGGGAGCCTTCATGTTGACGCCGCGACGCGCGCGACAAATGGCAAGCGCCAATTGCAAAACCAGCAATTCTTGATAAACAAACCGCTTACGCGCGTATCGAGCTTCTTCAAGCGTTTTTGGAAAGTGAATTTTTCGAATCGCGTCGGCAATCGCGGGAAGATCGCGCTTTTCTATGAGTTCTTTAGGCAGCGCCTCCGGAATAAGATCCGGCAAACGAACCAACGCGTTCTTCATAATAAGGCGCATTCGATAAGGCGTTATCCCCTCGGTAAGACGATAAACGGGCGCGACGCGAAAATCGTCCAATTCAAGCTCGATCGTTCCCGCGTCTTCGTTCTGCTCGGCGGAAGAAGACAAATCGTCCAGAAAAACTAAATGAGGGTGATGAAATTCCCAAAGACCGTCTTTTTTCCTGGGACTTCCAGTCAAAATAAGACGAGCGCCGACTCGCAAGACCTTCGTTATATATTCGACCCTAAACCAAATCGCCTTGACGCGAGAAGTTCCAACGGTCAGAAACAGCGTCGTGAGCTTCCCGGCGCGCGTCGATCGCGAATGGAAATCCGCGACGACTCCGACCACCGATTGCGCTTCTCCTTCGACAAGTTCGTCGACCGTCCTCTTTAAGAAAATCTCTTCATAGTCGCGCGGAAAAAAGAAAAGCAAATCAAAAGCGTGAAAAACGCCAAGTCGCGCCAGAGCTTCGGCAAAACGGTTCCCGACGCCTTTAACGCAAGCGACGGGCGCGCGGAGCTGATCGTATTTCGGTTTTTCACCCATGAAATATCCCGATCGTATGATTAACGCAAACCGCTCATAAAAGTGGGATCTAATTCGTTGACTTTGTCGACGTCAGCCTGATACTCGGAGTCTTTTTTCTGTTGACGATAAACGCCGGCGCGTTCAAAGTACGTCCCCGGATCGTTGGGATTAATCTCCAAAGCGCGCGTTAAATCCTTCAACGCGTCGTCCCACTCGCCCAATTGTTTGAAATAAACGCCGCGATATTTGCAGGCGGCAAAACAGTTGGGATCCAATTCCAACGCGTTGTTGAAATCTTTCAGAGCCTCGTCCCAAGAACCGGCGTCTTCATAGATTTTGCCCCGGATTGCGTAATTCATGGGATTAGTCGGCTCGAGAGAAATCGCCTTGTCCAAATCCTGAATTCCGGAATTAAAATCTTGCTTTTTTTGGAATAGAATTCCTCGATTTACGTAAAAACTCGGTTCCGTCGGCTCTTTGGCGATGCATTCGTTAAGATCGGCCAACGCCTCGTCGTATTTGCCCAGACCGACGTAAGCGTAACCGCGATTGCTAAGGATCGTCGTTTGAGAAGGATCGACCTCAAGAGCCGCGTTAAAGTCGTCGACGGCTTCGTCAAACTTTAGTTGACCCAAACATGCTTCTCCGCGTCCCCGTCTCGCGACGACAAGTCGAGAATCGATTTCAAGAGCTTTGTCGAAATACGACTGCGCTTCCGGAAAAAGACGCTCGCGAAGTCCGCACTCGCCGAGTCCGACGTATGCCGACGTTAATCGCGGATTTAATTCAAGCGACTTATTGAAGCGCTCGCGCGCGCTTTCAATGTCTCCTTCGGACAATTGATCCATGCCGGATCGGCAAAAATCTTCCGCCTTGCGAATATTGCCGTCGGAACAACCGACGATCGAAACGCTAAACGCGAGAACGGCAAACAGATAAAACGTCGTTCGCCAAACGTAATTAGTCGTATTCATGAAGAAATCCTTTTCTCCGCAACAGCCTTAACGGGGCTTATATGTCAAATTCAGGTCGCGATGATCAAACGTCCCGACGTTCAAACAATTCGACAAGATCGGGTATTCGTTCGACAAGCGTTAAAGCGACGACGGAGTCTCCAGCATGAAATTCAAATTCCGCGCTGGGAATAACGACGTTGTTTTCACGAATGACGGCCGCGATAAGAGTCGGTTTGGGCACGCCTAAATCCTTCAAAGGAGCTTGAGTCATGCGGGAACCTTGGTCAACTTCAAGCTCAACCACTTCGATGGGACCGTTCAATAACGTCGAATTTTGAAAAACGAGCGATCCTTTATGCATGAGCCCCTCGACTTGTCTACCGACGACTTCAAAAGGACTAATTACTTCGGTTATCCCCAGTTTTCCCACGACGTTCGCGTAATCTTGATGGTTCACGACGGCTAAAAGCGTCGTAACGCCTAATTCCATCGCCTCGACGCAAGCCATAATATTGTATTCGTCGTCGCCCGCGCAAGCGATAAAAATATCCCCCTTGCCCACGCGTCGCTCCTCCAAAACGCTGCATCGTCTCCCGTCGCCGCAAACGACGACGGTGTTCGTCAGACGACGCGCCAAATATTCGCAACGCGCGCGATTCCGCTCGAAAAGAGTCACGTTGTAATTGCGCTTTTCGAGAACGGAAGCGACAAAAAAACCGGTTTCGCCGCCGCCGACAATCACCGCGTCGCGTTTGTTGACGGAATGCGTCAACAACGTCTTTTTCGTCGTTTCAACGCTCGGTCGCGCGCCTAATAGCGTCACGCGATCGCCCACTTCGATTTTATCGGACGCCGTCGCAATCGAAACGACCGCGTCGCGAGTAATCGCGCCGATACGAACTTCAGGAGGCAATTTCAGTTCGGACAGGGGCTTGCCGGTCAACGACGACTCTCGCGTAACGACGACGTCTTGCATTTCCAACTCGCCGCACGCAAAATGTTCGATAAGCATCGCGCCCGGCTCGCGAATGCGTCGCGCTATTTCCATCGCGGTGAGGTATTCAAGACTGAGAAAACGGTCGATTTTAAAAAAACGGCGATAATCAAAGGAACTCGCGTCGCGATATTCCTGAGAATACACGCGCGACGCGACGCGGCGAGCGCCCATCTCTTTAGCGACGGCCCCGGCAAGAAGATTAACCTCGTCGGAACCGGTAAGCGCAAAGCAAACGTCGGAGTTCATCACGCCCGCCTGAAAAAGCAAACTGGACTTCATCGCGTCGCCGGTAAGGACTCGAGCGTCGAGATTTTCGTCAAGAAGACTCGAACGATCGGCGTTTTTTTCGACGATCGTCACCTCCTGTTTCCGGTCGCAAAGCCTCCGAGCGACGGACGCTCCGACCGTCCCGCCGCCCAATATAGTCACACGCATAGCAGCAAACGCCAAAAGGCGCCCTTGTCGTTGGTAAAAACGCCACGATTATAAGGTTTCAAACGACGCGCGTCAATCCCCGCCAAGAAGAGACAGTAATTCGGGAGCGTCTAAACGCTCGACGACTACGAGCGCGAGAGAAAAGTCGACGCGAACGTTGTGATAGGCGCGAAGCATGCAACAAGGGGAACCCGCGGACGTCGCGGCGGCGCAACCGGCGGCGCTGTCTTCGAGGACGAGCATCGAGAGCGGAGAAACGCCAAAACGCTCGGCGGCCTTCAGGTAGACTTCAGGATTGGGTTTGCCGTTGACGACGTCTTCGCTTGTCAACACAAAGTCCAGCCTTTTGCGAACGTCGTGCTTTTTCAAAACCTCGTCGGCGACAAATCTCTTGCTGCTCGTGCACACGCAACGCGGTATTCCGCGCCGATCCAATTCGTCAAAAAGTTCCAACAAGCCGGGAGTCGTCGCGTATCCGTCTTTAAGAAGTTCGACAAAGATCTCTTCGTTTTCTCTTCCAAGTTCTCGCCAAGATTCTTTGAGCGAATACGTCTCGACCATTCGACGAAAACAATATTCCGGCGGGCGCCCCATAATCTCGTCGCGCAATTTGTCCGTATATTTAAAGCCGCGTCGCCCCAATAACGTCGAGGCGGCTTTGTCGTAGACCGCTTCCGTGTCAAACATCAAGCCGTCCATGTCGAACGCGACGGCGGCGACGTTCAACGCCGTCGAGCAGGACGGCAACGTTGCGGACGGTTTAATATTGCTGCTCATACGTTTCCTTCATCAAGCCTCGGCTCGTTCGCGGAACCCGTTCCAAATTGGAAAGTTCTCATAAAATAGACTAATTCGTCGACTTCTTCGGGAGAATGTTTCTCGGTAAAAGCAAAAAGGAGCCCGGAGTCGAGTTCAAATCCGCCGACGACGCCCCAACGTCGCAAATACTCGTTCATACCGCGAGGATCGTCGATCTTTACCGCAAACTCGCGCAAAAAAGGCGCGTCGTGCTGGAACTTGAAGCCGGCTTTAGACATTTCGTCGCGAGCGTATTTTGCCATGCGGTACGAAGCTTTGGCGACTTTTTGCAATTCTTCAGGACTCGTAAACGCGAAAAA
>CAMZEO010000264.1 GCA_947305735.1 uncultured Planctomycetales bacterium
AAGAAATGGGCTTCGCGCTCGCTCATAAGAAGCTCTGGAGCGTCCACCTCAACGACCAGAACGGCTTGAAATTCGACCAGGATCAAACGTTCGGCATGGTCGATCCGCGCCGCGCGCTCAATCAGGTTCGCGTTCTCGACAAACACGGTTACGGAACGAACGGCGAATGGGTCGGGCTCGACGTTAAAGTCCTGCGCACGCAAAAGGACGACGTCGCGCTCAAACACCTCGAATACAGCCGCAAGATTTTCCTGCGCCTGCTTGAAATCAGCCGGTCCTTTGACGACGCGAAAATCGCGGAACTTATCGGAACGCGCGACTACGAAGAACTCAACTGGTATATTCTCGACGCCATGTTGAAGTAATCGTCGCGTCGACTTCCTGGAAACGCCGGGCGCGACCGCGCGCCCGGTCGCTCGTTAAGCGCGTCTCGATCGCGGGGCGCGCTCTTTTTGTATTACGACGACGCGCGGAACTCAAATTCCGGAGATAAGATTCGCGACAATGCGCTTTAAAATTTTGACGTTAGGTTGCAAAGTCAATCAATATGAAACGCAATGGCTGCGCGCGGCGTTTCTCGCCAACGGCTGGGAGGAAGCGGACGACCGGACCGATTCCGTCGATTTGGCGATGGTCAACACCTGTTCGGTTACCGCCGAAAGCGACGCGAAGAGCAGAAAGACGATCGCTCGTTGCGCGAAAATCTATCCCTCGGCGGAGATTGTCGTCGTCGGATGTTACGCCGCGTCCGCGACGAAGGAAGTCGAGCGTTTGCCTCATGTCGCGCAGGTCGTCCCCGACAAGCGGTCGCTCGCGGACTTTTTGCGCGAGCGCGGCTTGACGAACATTCCGTCCGGCGTGACGGGGCTGGCCGATCGCCGACGCGCCTACGTCAAAGTTCAAGACGGATGCCGCGTCGGATGCGCCTACTGCGTGATTCCGACGACGCGCCCCTATTTGCAAAGCCGCCCGATCGACGACGTCGTTCGGGAAGCGAAGACGCTCGCGGCGAACGGATATCGCGAAATCGTTTTAACCGGAATCCATTTGGGGCACTACGGTCTGGATTTCTGTCCTCCGACGCCCGAGGAACAATCGCGCGCCGACGCGGGGGAAGAATCGCCCGACTACGGAGGAAGCCCCAAAAGGACGACGCTCGACGACTACCTTGCGCGTCGGGCGCTGACGCCTCCCGAACGACGCGTCGGACTTGCCGATCTTCTGCGAGCGTTGACCGATTTGAACCTTCCGAAGTTGCGATTCAGACTGGGAAGTCTCGAAGCGGTCGAGGCGTCGAACGCGTTGCTCGACGTCGTCGAAGAACGCGGCGACGCGGTCTGCCCTCATTTTCACCTGTCGATGCAAAGCGGGGACGATTCCGTTCTGACGAGAATGAAGCGCCGCTGGCTGAGTCGACCTTATATCGAGAAATGCGAGGAGATACGCGCGAGAATTAAAGACGTCGCGCTTACCACCGACGTTATCGTGGGGTTTCCCGGCGAAACGGACGCGAATTTCGAACGAACCTGCGACGTCGTTCGTCGGCTTCGTTTCTCAAAAGTTCACGTCTTTAGATTCAGCGCCAGACCCGGAACTGTCGCGGCAAGTTTGCCCGACCCCGTCCCGGAACAGGTTAAGAAAGAACGGGCGCAAACGCTTATTGAAATCGCGCGGAAAGAGCGCGAAGCGTTCGCCAAACAATTCGTCGGTCGCATGGCGCGCGTGGTTGTCGAAGAGGTCTGTCGAAAAGAAAGCGGCGAGCTTGTCGCCAGGGGAACGACCGACCGATACTACGAAGCGGAAATTCCTCTTCACGATTGCGCCTGGGGAATCGACGTCGCGCCGGGCGACGTCTTGACCGTTCGCCTCGGTTCGCTGACCGGAGACGCGTTTAGAGCCTGCGATTAAACTTCGCGCCGAAGTCGCGATCCGACGACGGACGTCGGCGTCGAAGGCTCCCCGACGCTAAGTTCTCGAAGGAACGGACGGCGACGACAAGCGTCGTTCGGTTGAAACGGAAATAAAAGATGGCGATCCTGTATTGTCTGGAAATTATCGGAACCGCGGCGTTTGCGGCGTCGGGGGCGGTCGTCGGCGTCCAAAAGAAAATGGACGTTTTTGGCGTGTGCATTTTAGGCTTGACCGCGGCGGTTGGCGGCGGCGTTTTGCGCGATCTGATCCTCAATATCTCGCCGCCCGCGGCGTTTCGCGATCCGTCCTTCGCCTTGATCGCCGCGTTGGTCAGCGTTCTGATTTTCATTCCGACTCTTCGCGACGCCTTTGAACACAATCGCAAGGCTTACGAACGTCTGTTGCTTGTCATGGATTCCGTCGGTCTCGGGCTGTTCACGGTCGTCGGCGTTCAAACGGCGCTCGTTTCGGAGGTGGAAGCCAACGCGTTCCTATCTTCGTTTGTCGGCGTGCTTACGGGCGTGGGGGGAGGATTAATGAGGGACGTGCTCGCCGGCGATTCCCCCTACATTTTCGCAAAAGACTTCTACGCGTGCGCGTCCATTATCGGCGCGTTGGCGTGCGCGACGTTGTGGCCGTTAATAGGCGAGTCCGCGTCGATGATGATAGGAGCGATCCTGATCGTTATCCTTCGGCTGCTGGCGGCGAATTATCGTTGGAGCTTGCCGAAGGCGCGGTGACGCTTGATCTGGAAAACGGCGTTTACCGACGGACGGCGACGGGAACAACCGATCGCGCCGCCGCCTTGATCGCGCGCCGCCTCGCGGGGAACGCCTAAACGCCGTTCGCGTTTGAATCGACGCGCGAGCGGTCGACGGAAGCCGAGCTTTTCCGCCCGCGACGCGGCGCGAACCCTCGCCGACGCGATCGGGGACGTCCGCCTATTTGATCGCGGCGAATCCTCGTTCGAGATCGTCGATAATGTCGTCGATATGCTCGGTTCCGATCGAAAGCCGGATCGTGTTCGGATTGATTCCCTGTTCCGCGAGGTCGTCGGCGTCAAGTTGCGAATGAGTGGTCGTCGCGGGATGAATGACGAGGCTTTTGACGTCCGCGACGTTAGCGAGCAGAGAGAAAAGTTTCGTGGCGTCGATGAAGGCGTGCGCTTCCTTTTGCCCCCCTTTGACGTCGAACGTAAAGATCGATCCGCCCCCTTTGGGGAAATAACGTCGATAGATCGCGTGGTCGGGGTGTTCCGGCAAAGACGGGTGATTGACTTTTTCGACCAGGGGATGCTTGCTCAAATAGTCGACGACCTTCAACGCGTTTTCGATATGGCGTTCGACGCGCAACGAGAGCGTTTCTATTCCTTGAAGGAGCAGGAACGCGTTGAACGGAGAGATCGCCGCGCCGACGTCGCGAAGAAGAATGGCGCGCAAATAGACCGCGAACGCCGCCGGACCCGCCGCCGCGACGAAGGAAACGCCGTGATAACTCGGATTCGGTTCGGATATTGGCGCGTATCTGCCGCTCCTCGCCCAGTCGAATTTGCCGGAGTCGACGACGACTCCTCCGAGCGTCGTGCCGTGACCGCCGAGGAATTTCGTCGCGGAATGAACGACGATATCCGCGCCATGTTCGATCGGACGAATCAAATAAGGCGTGCCGAACGTGTTGTCGACGACCAGCGGCAATCCGTGTTTGCGAGCGATTGACGCTATGGCGTCGATATCGGGAATATCCGAATTCGGATTGCCGAGCGTTTCAAGGTAGATCGCCTTGGTGTTCGGCTGAATCGCGCCCTCTAGTTCCGCAAGATTGCGGGCGTCGACGAAAGTCGTCGCGATTCCGTACAAAGGAAGCGTGTGCGCGAACAAGTTGCGAGTGCCTCCGTAGATCGTCCGTTGGGCGACGATATGTTCGCCGGCTTGAGCGAGCGCGCCTATCGTATAAGAAATCGCGGCGGCTCCGCTCGAGACCGCCAGCGCGGCGACCCCTCCTTCGAGCGCCGCGACGCGTTTTTCAAGCGCCTCCTGCGTCGAATTCGTCAAACGTCCGTAAATATTGCCCGCGTCGGCAAGGGAGAAGCGCGCGGCGGCGTGAGCCGAGTTCTTAAAGACGTAAGACGTCGTTTGGTAGATTGGAACCGCGCGCGCGTCGGTCGCCGGATCGGGTTGTTCTTGTCCCGCGTGAAGTTGCAACGTTTCAAATCGATAGTTTCCCATTTTCTCATCCTTATGCGTTTTTACGCCGTCGGCGGCGCCAATAATATTGTCGTATCGTTTCTCGTCCGACGAGATTTACACGTCGAACGGTAATATACTTTAAAAACCTACTTCGTCAATAGGTAAATATGTTTTTGTAAGAATTATTTTTTCGCTTTGTCGACGTTCGAATCAACCTGGTCGAGGAAAGGACTCTCCGCAAGAAAAGGGACCTTTCAAAAAATCGTCTTTTTTCGGGTTTAAAAATTTTTGTTCTTTTTTAATTTTCCCCCTTGTCAAAGTCGCGGGTTTTGATTAAATGCGGGCTCGAGAACGATGGGAGCCTTGATATTTCGCGGCGGTTGTCGCGCAAGGCGTCGGGATAAATCGCGCGTTTTGGTCGCGCGTCGATCTTTTTCTGGCTACCGGGTGGTAGCGGGTTTCGTTTGTAGTTAATCTGTCGATCCGTCCGCGCGCAAAGAGTTTTTCTTTTCGTAAGACGGCGGCGTCGGGCGCGTCGCGGCGCGTTTCGTTTTAGTTGTCTTACGTTCAAAATTTGCGTTGTTGAAAACTCCAACCCGTTTAACGGTTTGGAGTTAAGATTTGTTTTTGTTGAATCCCCGTCTCGTGAAAGCTCTTTTTTGGAGCGAAACGATCGTCGGAAAAAGAACGGCGCGGGGATTGAATTACGATTGTTAAACGAGAATTGCGGGAAAGGGAAGAAGTCGTTTGTCGCCGAGGGGGATTTGTTTCGACGACGAGGGGGCGACGATTGTTTTCGCTGCGGGAAAGGGGGCTTTTCGCCGCTTCGGGGGGATGATGGTTTAGCGGCGGACTTGGGGGACGAAGTCGGGCGGGCTTCGTTTTCTTCTCGCGGCGGGAAAGGGAGCTTTCCGCCGCCGACTGCGGGGAACGGCTCGGCGGCGGATAGGGGGGAACGAGTTGGGCGACGATTGTTATCGTAGCGGGAAAGGGGGCTTTTTGCGCCGAGACGCGCCCAAAACAACGCCCGAATAATATCGGCGAACTTCAACTTCAAACCGCTCCGACGCGTAGTCGCTAACGTCGGAAGCAAGCCCGGCGCGAAGCGCCGCGAGCCGTCGTCGCAAGACGACGGAGGCCGCGTCAAGCGAATCGCCGCCGAAACGCGTTCAAAACAACGCTCAAACCAATACGGACGAACTTCAACCCCAAACCGTCCCGAAGCGTAGTCGCTAACGTCGGAAGCAAGCCCGGCGCGAAGCGCCGCGAGCCGTCGTC
>CAMZEO010000265.1 GCA_947305735.1 uncultured Planctomycetales bacterium
AAACGGTCGTCTGTCCAGGTTCAAGTCGTTCCACTGTCTCCCGAGCCCTTAAAGCTTCGTCCAACCTTTCAACTCTCCGTAAAGCGAGAGCATATCCATACCAAATTCCGGCATCGCGAGACGAAATCCCGAGAGCTTTAGAAAATGCTTTGACGGCGGACCGACCGTCGCCAATTCTAAGCTTCTTTGACGCGCGCCAACACAAAGCTACTGGTGTAAAAAAGAAGTAGAAGTAAAAGACAAGTAAGACTGCTACTGTAATAAAAAAAAGAACAGAGTTTAAATTCCCTGAAATTGACGCGACCCAAAAAAACATTTGCCAAAACGACCAAATTCATCAATGATTGAGCGACGCATTAGCGCGCCGCCGTCAACTCCGCTGGCGTCATTAACGTTAATGACAATTTCAAAAACCAATATAGATAGAGTTTAACAAAAATAACGTTCTTTAAAAGTTAAAAGCGTCATTTTCACCAAAAAACATTAAAACGGGGCGGCGACAAGTCGATAAAGTCAGGGGCGCTGGCTAAACGCTGGAGACGTTGCCAATCGAAACCCTTAAAACATTGGAGAGTGTCGTGGGAAATGACGAACCATCCTCCATTTCATTTTTTTAAGAATATTGAAGAACGTATCGGTAGATTCAAACCGTCCGTAGAATACAGAAGTCAACAAGTCGGATAATCTGGTATGGCAAACGATCCTCGCGACGTAGAAATAGCCGAACTTAAAGAACAAGTTCGTCGTCTGGAAGATACGTTGGCGACCACGCAATCTCTCACCGCCGTCGGCGAACTTGCGGGAACAACGGCTCACGAGTTTAACAACATTTTGACGTTGACCATCAATTACGCCAAAATGGGGTTGCGTAGACGAGATGACGAAACTCGAGAAAAGGCGTTCAACAAGATATTGGACGCGTCCAACAGAGCTGCAAAAATAGTCGGCGTCGTTCTTGGATTAGCCAGAAATCGCAAACCCGGCCGCGAACCAGTAGACCTCGTCGGCTTGGTCGAGGATGTTCTACTGCTGTTGGAGCGCGAACTTACCAAATATCGAATAACTATAGAAAGAAAGTATGAGGTAATTAAGCCGGTTCTAGTAAACGCAAATCAAATCCAGCAAGTCTTGGTCAATTTACTCGTCAACGCTCGACAAGCGTCTCCAAACGGAGGTCGTTTGATAATCAAATTGAGACCTTGCGAGGAGTCGTCGCAGTATGCTGAAATCGTCGTTCGAGATTTCGGCGTAGGAATTCCCAAAGAAAAATTGCCGCGTATCTTTGACGCTTTCTATTCGACCAAACATGGACCGGACGAGACGGGTAAAGGAGGTTCTGGGCTCGGTCTTTCTCTGTGCAAAAAGATTATCGAAGAACACTCCGGAAAAATAAGAGTCGAGAGCTCCGTAAACAAAGGGACTGCATTCATTATTCGTCTTCCAGTCATCCAAACAGAAGACGAAAAAGAGCAATAATCGTTTTTGCTTCCCTGTCCGTTCAATTCTCCAAGAGGAAAATAATTACCGCGCCGAAACGCTAAAAAGAAAAATTTAATGAAACGATTGGAAAAAAAAACAAAGGGATTATACTAATAAGGAGTGAGCGTTTAACAGGAACAGTTTTGTAGGTCTGTTAAGAATCGTTCCGCGTTTTTTCGCGCGTCCGTTACATAGGAAAAACGCGTCAAATCTACGTTGTCTAAACGAACGTTTTTAACGACGGGGTTCGTCCTTACGGAATAGGTCGTCGGCGTTGGTTTCGCGGCGACGCGACGTAGAAGTCGTTTCCCGTTGGTCGCGCGCCCCACCACATAATTTAGGAATAAACGATGTCCAAGGTATTGTGTCTCTTCTCGACCGCCGTCTCGGCGCTTTTGTTACTTGTTTTTTTGCTCGACGTCGCCGTTGGCGTGCCCTTTAAAAAGGCAAACGCGCTGATGGATATTATTTTTATCGTTTGTTCGGCGGGTATCATTGCGCTAAGCGTTCTTTGCTTCCGCAAGCTAAAATAGAGAAGAAACCGACTATTGGCGTTTTTGAGTCGCGATCTTATTTGACACGCATAGAAGAAGGGAGTCTCCCCGCCATTATTGCGACCAGGAAAATGTCGCTGCGAGAAAAGCGAACGCTCGAGCGTGCACATGCACTAGCCGTTGGCGGCGTCGGCTTACGCTAATGGTTGACCATCCGGGCAAAAAACTTATGGGGAAACTCCCAGTTGCGCCATTATACCAGTTTCTACCTTGCGATCAATGTCGAAAATAATCTTGCTCCTATTTTTTGACAATTCTTTCTAGTTATAACGAAAATTCCGGATTCTTTCGGTAAAAAATTGCAAATAACGAGAACTAGTTCTATTTTTGGGAAAAAAGCTCATAAAAACTACGCAATTTCATTAGTTTCTGAGTATAATGGGGGAAAGGTTGTGGCGCCGCGTAGCTTGTCTACGCGTTTCGTCCCCAAATAAAAAGCGCATAGCTTTTTATTGTTCCCCCCAAATTCGGAATCGTTAAAGGACTCCCAACGCTCAGCGTTAAATTAACTGAATATGAACAAGTCAAAATATGAACTGGTAGGTTCGATCGATCAAGCTCCAGCGACTACAATAACCCAGCGAGCAGATTCCCAATCGGAGATTCCCGACCTACTACGCCAACTAATTGCCGCGCAGACGAGACAGAACGAATTGTTGCAAGAGATTGCGAATCAGTTGACGGCGGCGCAACGACAACGTAATCTTGAGCTTGCCCAATGGAAGCGCGCCAATCCGGTTCTTGCAAATTCTTGCAGGATGGCGGCGGAATGTATTGGGAAACTTCAGACTGACTTTCTGACGTCGTTAGCTTACGACGTTGACGACAATTTTGAAGATCTTCAAGGAAACGAGTTCCTCCTTAATGAGTTTTTTGAAAAATACGGTCCAAGAATCGTTCACTTGAACACAATTTTACAGACGTTATCCGTTCTGGGCAACGCTCCAGACATAACCAATTCCGTTTCCAACAACTGACGATCGTCCTTCGTCGGCGTTTCGTCGTCTATTTTCGTCCAACGCCATCGCCGACGGCAACGAGTGGTTTTTAATAAATTGTTTGTTCCTCTGTATTAATGCGTTTTTGAGCATTTGTTTCACCATTATCGTCGCCGATTGACGTCTTGAAGTTTCAAACGTACAAAACGGGGAGTCTCAAATGAATGGTTTGTTCTCGCAATCGTCCTGTTGGTTTCAGCGCGCCGTTTTGACGAAACCTTGTATTTTTTCGTTACTATACGGGTCCTTTTGTTTTTTTATCTTCTTTTCCAACGCGAACGCCAAGGAGCAATCTGCGGGAGAGACTCGCGTCCTCTCTGTAGAAAAGGTTAGCGATGACGAAATAAGGGTGTTTGTCGAAGGATCGTTTTTTGCGGCCTACCGTTCGGACTACAAGGGCACGCCTATCATTTGGCCCATTTGCGGAATAGATCAAACTCTTGTCACGAGAGCTTGGCCAATGATTGACGACGTCGACGTCGACGCCGAACAAGATCCTGGCATGAAGACTATTTATCAGAACGCTAAAATATCTGAACGAGGCGGAGTTAAAGATCATCCACACCATCGTTCTCTCTGGTTCAATCACGGAAACGTCTCGGGCGGAGACTTTTGGGGAGGAACGCCTTCGGTAATTAAACAATCACGCTTTTTGGATTTGCAGTGCGACGGCAAAACCGTTCAGATTCAAACCGAGAATTATTGGCGCAACGACAAATTAAACAGAGACGTCTGTCGAGACGTTCGCACCGTCGTTTTTGGGGTCCTCACAATCCGTGAAAAAACAGTTCGGTACTTGGACTTTTCCATTGAATTGCGCGCTTTGGAAGACAACGTTATCTTTGGAGACACCAAAGAAGGTTCCTTTGGCATACGCGTTCCAAGTCCAACGGCAGTGACGTCGAAGAAGATTATTCCTCAATGGGGTGGATCAATCCTGAACGATCAGGGAGACGAGGGAAGCGACGCTTGGGGAAAACGTTCCAAATGGGTAAATTATGTCGGTCCTGCTGAAAGATTTCTTTCCGGAAAAGAACTGGAGAAAGAATATGCAAAAAACGAGGACGCAAAAGACTTTCCATTAACACAAATGGGCGTCGCCGTCCTAAGCGGTCCGACAAGTTTAGGTCAGCCTGCTTGGCGCCATGTCCGCGACTACGGTCTCTTTGCCAGCAATCCTTTTGGGCAACGGGACTTTGAACCTAATAATCCTGAAGCAAACGGCGAACAGAGGCTCAATAAAGACGAAACAATGACCTTTAGTTTCCGAGTTTTGTTCCATGGCGGAGATCTAACTCCGGACGATTTGAACCAGGCTTATCTAGATTATGTCGAATGAATAAACGCGAGGTCGTCAGCCTTTAAATTCGTTCTTACGACACGTCGTTAGGACAAATTCATACGCATTGCAAATGCCGACGACGTTAGACGCGTGAGTCGGCTTTTGGCGTTTGAAAGTATTATTGCCAGTCGCTTTCCCTCTTGGAATCAAAGACTAATATGGATTCGCGGTATTTCAGAGCTCAATGTCCGTTTTGTTCGGAAGTCTATCAGCTTAATAAATCGCTGATAGGAAGAGTTGTCGCCTGTAATAAATGTCGCAAGTCTTTCCGCCTTGAGGAAGAAATAGGGGAACAAGCGCGACCTTTGCCCATTCAACAAGAGGAAAAAGCCCGCGTTGATTCTCCCGTACATTCAGACGGAGCCGCTAGTTTAGACTATAACGATTCTATTTCTCCCGAAATAATCGAGGACTTTGCTAAACGTTTCCCGAATCCCCCAAAAGGCGTTTGGCAAGTTGGAGATACGTTGCTTGATGGAATGTGTCAGGTTTTGCCCCTTTCCAAAGAAAAACTATACGCGGAAGGCGGAGTGGGAATCGTTCAGCGAGTTCGAAGAAAAGACTGGAATGTCGATCTCATCATCAAAAGTCCTAAACCGGGAGTAGTCATCACAGAATCTGGAAAAGAAAGTTTTGAACGAGAATGCCAGACCTGGATTGAATTGGGACTGCACGCCAACATTGTTTCATGCTACTTCGTTAGACGAATCGAAGGCATTCCAAGACTTTTCGCAGAACTTGCTCCAGATGGCACGTTAAACGACTGGATATCTGACAAACGTCTCTATAAAGGCTCAAAAGAGGAAGCGCTCGCGAGAATCATCGACGCGTCGATTCAATTTGCCTGGGGATTAGAACACTCTCATCAACAAGGGCTCCTTCATTTGGACGTTAAGCCGGGTAACGTCATGATTTCCGGTTCGACGGTCAAAGTTACTGACTTTGGATTGTCAAAATTTATGTCTAATATTGATATTATTTTTCTTGAATA
>CAMZEO010000266.1 GCA_947305735.1 uncultured Planctomycetales bacterium
AAACGTTTCTTTTTCGATCAAAAGAAAGCGAACGCGGTTATTGATTGGATCGAAGGACATTGTTTCCATACAGAAGGGCCGCTCGCACCGGGACCGTTAACGCTTGAGCTATGGCAAAAGGCTTTTATTTCGTCGATATACGGGATCGTTGACGCGGACGGCAAAAGACAATTCCGCGAAATCCTTCTCGTCGTCGGACGCAAGAACGGAAAAACGAAACTTGCGTCCGCGCTGGGCGATTACGAATTTCGACAAGGCGGTTTCGGTTCTCGCGTGTTCTGTATCGCTCCGAAGCTCGAACAAGCCGATCTCGTTTACAACGATATTTGGCAAATGGTAACGCTCGACGACGATTATAAAGAATTAAAAGAGCGGCTTTCGGAAAAGGATCAACATAATAAAAAGCTATACGATGACGGCGAGCTTCCGCGTCATCGAATGAATGATTTAGCGGTCCCGGCCACAAACTCGACCGTTAAAAAGATCGCTTTTTCGGCGAAAAAATCGGACGGGTTTAATCCGTCTTTTTGTATTTGCGACGAGGTCGCGAGCTGGGAAGGCGACGCCGGGTTGAAACAATATGAAGTTTTAAAATCCGGAATGGGCGCGAGGCCGGAAGGGATTTTATTATCATGCACGACGTCGGGTTATATAAACGACTCAATATATGACGAACTCATAAAGAGAGCGACGCGGTTTTTACTCGGCGACTCAAAGGAAACGAAATTGCTTCCGTTCCTTTACATGGTGGACGACGTCGAAAAATGGAACGATATAAACGAGCTTCGGAAGGCGAACCCAAATCTCGGCAATTCGGTTTCCGTCGATTACATGCTCGAAGAAATCGCCGTCGCCGAGGGATCGTTGTCGAAGCGAGCCGAGTTTATAACGAAATACTGTTGTATCAAACAGAACTCGTCGTTAGCTTGGCTCGGATCAAACATCATAGAAAAAGCAACGGGCGACGCTCTCGACCTGGAGGATTTTCGCGGCTGCTATTGTGTCGGCGGCGTCGACTTATCCAGGACAACGGATTTAACGGCCGCTTGCGTCGTGATAGAGAAGGGCGGCGAACTTTACGTTTTTTGTCGGTTCTTTTTACCGTCGGAACGTATCGAGGACGCGACCGCTCTCGACGGCGTTCCGTATAACTTGTATATACAACGGGGTCTATTATGGCCGTCCGGGGCGAATATCGTCGATTACACGGACGTTTTTAATTGGTTTAGGGAATTAGTCGAACAATACGAAATCTATCCGTTAAAAGTCGGATATGATCGCTATTCGGCTAATTATCTCGTTCAGCAAATGGACGGTTACGGCTTCCACATGGACGACGTTTTTCAAGGGTTCAATTTACACCCGGTTATCCAGGAAGTCGAGGGATTATTGAAGGACGGCCGCGTTCACATCGGCGACAACGATTTATTGAAAATCCATTTCTTTAACTCGGCGTTAAAGGTTAGCACCGAAAAAGGGCGCTCGAAGTTAGTCAAAATAAGACCGTCGGCACATATAGACGGAATGGCCGCACTCCTGGACGCTATGACGGTTCGTCAAAAGTGGTTTGCGGACATCGGCCGACAGTTAGAAAATAACACGGAGGAATTTTAAAATATGGGACTCCTGGAAAAAATCTTTCGTCCCAACGAGGCGAAAAAGAGCGAAAACGCATTAAACGAAGCGCGTTCGTTCTTCAAGACGTTTACGGCGTATTCGCCCGTATTTACTAATTGGGGCGGCGCTATATACGAAAGCGAGATCGTTCGCGCAGCCGTCGACGCGAGGGCGCGACATATTTCGAAACTAAAAGTCGAAACGATCGGGACGGCTAATCCGTCGTTGCAATCGAAACTCGCGCTCGGTCCGAACCAATGGCAGACGTGGAGTCAATTCCTTTATAGGCTCTCGACGATCCTCGATGTAAATAACACGGCGTTCGTTGTTCCGGTATTTGACGAACGAATGATAATAACGGGCGTCTTTCCGGTCCTTCCGGCGTCGTGTTCCCTTGTCGAATATGAGGGCGAAATATGGCTCCGTTATCAATTCGGAAACGGAGAATATGCAGCGGTCGAGTTTAAGAAATGCGCGTTATTGACTAAACATCAATATCGAAACGACTTTTTCGGCGATACAAATTTTCCGCTTCGGGAAACCATGCAGCTAATACACATACAAAACCAGGGTATCGAAGAAGGCGTTAAAAACGCGGCGACGTTCCGTTTCATGGCGACGTTGAACAATTTCAGCTCGGCGGCGGACCTGGCTAAAGAACGCGAACGTTTCACGGAGGCGAATTTGTCGACGGAGTCGAAGTCCGGCGGATTTTTGCTTTTCCCGAACACTTATCGAGATGTTAAACAAATCGACGTCCGGCCGTATTCGATAGACGCGGCCCAAATGTCGCAGATACGCGAGAACGTGTTTAATTATTTCGGCGTTTCCGAAGAAGTAATTCAGAACAAAGCAAAGGCGGACGAACTCGAGGCGTTCTTCGACGGAGCGATCGAGCCGTTCGCGATCCAGCTTTCGGAAGCGTTGACGCGAATGTTATTCAGCGAAAGAGAACGCGCCCAGGGTTCGAAGATAATGGCGACGGCGAACCGCCTCCAGTACATGAGCGTTTCGCAAAAAGTCCAAATGGCTAAAGAACTCGGAGATCGAGGCGCGATCTTGATAGACGAAATAAGAGAGCTATTCAATTACGAACCGCTTCCGGACGGCGCCGGGCAAGTCGCACCGATCCGAGGCGAATACAAAGCGACGGACGATTTAACGGCCGACGACGAAACGGAGGGCGGAGAAAATGCCGAATAAAGATAACAGAGAATATAGAAACATGAAACTCGAAACCCGGGACGCTATTCCGGGCGAAGAAGAAAGAAAAATCGTAACTGGTTACGCCTCAACATTCGAAGAACCCTATAAACTTTTCGATTGGGACGGCGGCGAATATTGGGAGGTAGTCGACCGAAACGCGTTCGATAACACCGATATGTCGGACGTGATATTTCAGTACGATCACGCCGGACGCGTATTCGCGAGAACCAGGAACGAAACGTTAACCGTAACGGTTGACGATCACGGGTTAAAAATCGACGCGGACCTCGGAGGGACAGAAATCGGCCGAGAACTGTTCGAAGAAATCCGCGGCGGTTATACGGACCGAATGAGCTTCGGCTTCACGGTAAACGGCGAAAGCGAGGACCGGGAAAAGCTGGAGAACGGCGTCGTAAAATATACGCGCCGCATTACGTCCGTTAATAAGTTATACGACGTTAGCGCGGTATCACTACCAGCGAACGACGGGACGGAGATCGGAGCAGACGCGACGGCCCGTTCTATTCGTTCTCTTTCCGACGGAGTGATCGAGAAGGACCGAGCGGAGCGACTCGAGGCCGAGAGAGTAGAAACCGAAAGACGTCGCGCATTAGTTAGAGCTAAAGCATTGTCGGGAGGTATAACCAAATGACAAAAGACGAAATCATGCTTTTCGGCTATGAGGAAATCGAAACAAGGCGTTCCGAGATCGTGAAAGAACTCGAAACCGCCGACGCGGAAACGATCGAGAAGTTTAACGTTGAACTCGACGCGCTCGAAGAAAGAAAAGCCGCGCTCGATCTCGAAGTCGAAGAAAAGAGAAAAGCCGCCGAAGCCGTAGCGCTCGGCGCCGGAAAAAAGATCGAAGAAAGAAAGGACGACAAGAAAATGTCAAATCTCGAAATTAGAAACACTCCGGAATATATCTCCGCATACGCGAAGTATATCAAGACCGGAAAAGACGCAGAGTGCCGCGCACTCCTCACGGAAGCCGTCGAGGGCGGTTACGTTCCGGTTCCGGAATTCGTAGAAAACGCAATTCAAACCGCATGGGACAACGACGAAATCTTTAGCAGACTTTCAAAGACCTTCGTCCCTGGAAACGATAAAGTCGGTTTCGAAGTTTCAGCGACACCAGCCGCGATCCATGTTGAAGGCGGCGAGGACATCGACGAAGAAACTCTCGTCCTCGGTATCGTGGACATCGTTCCGGACTACATCAAAAAATGGATCACTTGCAGCGATAAGGCGCTCGCGGTTGGACCGTCGGCGCTCCTCGCTTATCTGTATGACGAAATCGAATATCAGATCGTAAAGCTCGCCGCTGATACGGCCGTTGCTAAAATCCTGGCCGCTCCGACGACATCGACAACGTCGGCCGTTGGCGTCGCCCAGGTTAGCGGAGATGTTAGCGCAGCGACAATTCTCCAGGCAATCGGAGAACTCGGCGGAAACGCAAGAAACCGCGTCTTTATCGCTTCCGGTTCGACAATCGCAGCCGTTAGAGGCGCCGCGCTCCTGGCGAACTACGCTTTCGATCCGTTCTTCGGATTGACAGTTATTCAGAACGACACCGTAACCGACGGCGCGATCGTTGGCGACCTTGCCGGAGTTAGAGCAAACCTTCCGGAAGGCGGAGCGGTTCGTTTCATCTTCGACGAACTTTCACTCGCAGAAAAAGACCTCATCAAGATCGTTGGAAAAATGCTCGTCGGTATCGAGGTTATCGGACCGAAGATGTTCGCAGTTATCACGGGCGAGTCGGAGTCCTAATTTAAACAATTTCGGGGCGGTCCTTAATCGGGCCGCCTCAATTCGTGAGGTAATAAAAAATGGCTATTCTTGACGACGTTAAAATGGCTTGCCGCGTTTCGACGAATAAGCTCGACGCAGAATATACGCGTTTGATAAATTCCGCGATCCTGGACTTGGGCGTTGCCGGAGTCGAAACGGGAACAATAGACGAACTCGTTATAGAGGCAATATGTACTTATTGCAAAATGAGATCGGGAATTCCGGAAGATTACGCGGAATTAAAGGCGGCTTATGACGAAATGAAATCGCAGCTTTCGAACGCGTCCGGTTATACGGATTGGGAGGTTTCCCATGTATGACGATGTCGCAATCCTTAAATCATACGGAACGCCGACGTTCGACGAGTACGGAAACGAAATCCCGACAATAATCGAAACAACGGTTTTCGTTCAGCCTCGGGGCGTTTATTCTTCGGAATACTATAACGCCGCGCAGCTCGGATTAAAGCCGTCGATCACGCTCTTTATTTCTAACCGCATGGATTATGACGGACAAAAAGAGCTAACTTTCGACGGCCGGGATTATTCCGTTATTCGTGTCGATTGGAACGCGCAGCGCGACGGGATTTCGCTTATATGCGAGGAAAGGGCCGAACATGGCGCTTGATTTAGTATCGGATCAGCTCGCGAAAATATTCGACGAATACGATCGCGACATGAAACGCAAAGTCAATAATTCCGTCGACAAAGTCGGGAAAGAAGCCGTCC
>CAMZEO010000267.1 GCA_947305735.1 uncultured Planctomycetales bacterium
AGTCCCGAACGGCTTAGGGGATGGTTCCGCGAGGCCCCGTCGATTCTGCCCGACGCGAAAATTCCGCTGAAGGGACAGCCGCTCTGGCACACGAACGGCGAGCTTTCCGACGAAATCATCCGCGAAATCTTCGAGGTCGGCAAAGAAAACGGATTCGGCGGAATCACGTTTCTGCCGCTGACAAAAACGACCCCGAAATACCTGACCGATGAATATTTGACGCAATACGGCAAAGCGCTCGACCTCGCCGACAAGCTGGGTATGAAAGTCGTCTTCTACGACGACCTCGACTTCCCCAGCGGAAGCGCGGGCTGGCGCCTCAAAGAACAATTCCCCGAAGCGACGATGAAGCGGCTCGACAAAGTCGAATGGAAGGTCGAAGGTCCCGCGAAATTTGCCGAAAAATCTCCGATTCCGCTTACCGACAAAGTCGTCTACGGCAAGCCGGAAGGCGTTCTTCAGGCGGCCGTCGCGATGAACCTCGACACGTTCGAGCGCGTCAATATCCGCGATTGCGTCGACGAGGAAGGAAACGTCGTCTGGGACGCGCCGGAAGGAAACTGGAAAGTCTTTTTGTTTTTGTGCGTTTCCGACCCCAAGGGAATCGTCGACTATATGTCTCCGGACGCCGTAAAGAAATTCTTTTCGCTAACCTACGACGTCTTCTATGAAAAATTCAAGAAGAATTTCGGAACGACGATCACGGCGATTTTCTTCGACGACATAACGAACACGCAAACGGAAGGCTCCCGAAACTGGGCGCTCGAATTCAACGACAAATATCGCGCCCTCTTTGGCAAAGCCCCCGACCTCGATTATCCGGCGCTCTTCTATCCGATCGGCGACGAAACGCCGTCCGCGAGATTCCGACTCTGGACGACGCGAAACAGGCTCTTTGCCGACGGCTACCCCGGCATGGTGAAAAAGTGGCGCAAGGAGCGCGACCTCGATATGGTCTCGACCGGTCATCCGCAAGGTCCTTACGTCATCCAGCCGGTCGATATGTCGTCCGACGCCATGGCGGTTCATCGCGGTTCCGACGCCGTTCTGTTCGATTCGATTCACTACTACGGACACGGACGCGACGGGTTCAAAATCCCGACGTCGGCGGCGTTTAACTACGACTTTCCTTTCTGCTTCGTCGAAATTTACGGCAACTACCGCGACAATACGTTCGACAAGTCGATGATGCTCCGGAGCGCGATGGAAATCTTCGCGCGCGGCGGAAACGTCCTGCTTCCGCACGGAATCTGGACCGACCCCGCGACGGTCTACATTCCGCCCGAGATCTCGTGGCGCAATCCGAAGCTCGAGGGTTTTCTCCCGACGTATGGAGAATTCGTCTCGCGCAACAGTCTCCTGTTGCAAGGAGGTCGGCACGTCGCCGACTTCGGCGTTCTTTATCCGGTCGACAACCTTAAAGCGTTCTTTCACTTCCAGTTTAACTTCATAACCGGCGACTATCCTTACGGGGTTCTTATTCCTCGCGAAACGGATTATCTGGCGGTCGGAAGTCAGTTGACGAGCCGTCTTTGGAACGATTTTACGTTCGTTCATCCGGACGTCGTCGACGAGAAACTCGACGTCGTCGAAAAGGACGGGCAAACCCTGTTGAGGTTGGAAAACGCCTCGAACTGGGAAGAATACCGCTGTTTCGTCCTCACGGGCGCGGACGTGATCTCATGGAAGAATCTTGAAAAAATCGCCGCGTTTTACGACGCCGGGGGCAAATTGCTCGCGACGACGAGACTTCCGTCGATCGCCTCGGAAGGTCTCGAATATAACGCCAAAGTCAGGGAAACGATTCAACGAATCTTTGGCGTCGACCCGTTGACGCAGGCGCCGAGCGACTCTATCGCGACCGGTCAGGAAGATATCGTTCTGCCGGAAAGCTTTGTTAAATGCCGCGAAATCAACAAAGAAGGCGAATACGTCCAACGGCTCGCCGAAACGACGATCGCGTATGAAACCCCCGTCTACCGCGACCGCGCCGTCTTCGTTCCGAAACCGACGACCGAGAATCTCAAAGCCGCCCGCGATTATCTTCTGCCCGTCCCCGACGTTAACATCGAGCCGCTCGAAGGAACGACGATCCCGACGTTAAACGCGACGCCAAGGTGGGATTACCCGATCGACGGAATGTTCCAGTATATCCATAAAGTCAAGAACGGGCTCGACGTATTCTTCTTCGCGAACTCCTCGAACGGCTCCGCGAAATTCGCGGCGACGTTGCGCGGACAATTCGGCGGACTCGAAACGTGGAACCCGCTTACCGGCGAGATCAAACCGATCGAATCGACGTTCGATCCCGAAAAAGGAACGACGACCGTCAAATTGGAACTCGAACCGATCGAATGCGTTTACGTCGTCGGATCCCAAAACTAACGCGCGGACGACGCTCCGCGAAAATCGAGCCGATCGCTCGAACGGCGGAGCGCGTTCGTTTCGACGTCGAAGTTGGAAGCGATTTGTCGCGCGAACGTCGGAAGCGACTCTTTAATCCGGGAAAATCCTATAAAAGACCGAAAAAGCCGAGAATGAGGCGATTCTTGACAAAACGCGCGCTTTTCAACAAATCGCGATCGAAACAAAACGCGGCGTTTCCCGCGTCCGTCCGTCTCGCGACGGATTAAGCGCGTTCGAGTAACAATCCAACCGGAAAAAAACTGATGATCGAGGTAAAATGTTCCTGCGGCATGACTTACAGATTCGCCGATTCGGCGCTTGGTCGCAAGGCGCGTTGCAAATGCGGGCAAACGTTGACGGTTCGACGGTTGGAAACGGGCTCGGAAGGTCGCGACGAGTCCGACGCGACGGTTAAGACCGCGTCGGCGACTCCGCGGGTCGAGCCCAAGGTCGTCTACGCTCCGTCCGGCTCGAAGTCGCCGACGTCGGAAAACGAGTCGAGCGGCTCCCGAACCGGCTCGTCGGGCAAATCGTCGAAATACGGCTCTCACACGCGTATTCGCGAACTTGGTCGCGGCGGCATGGGGTCGGTCAATCTCGCGCTCGACGCGAATCTCAAGCGCGAGGTCGCGCTCAAGGAGCTTCTTTCCCCGAACGCCGACAATCGCGCCGTCGCGCGTTTTATCGACGAGGCGAAGATCACGGCGAGTTTGGAGCATCCGGGCGTGGTTCCAATCTACGCGCTCGGGGTCGACGACGCCGGTCGCCCGTACTACACGATGAAACTCGTTCAGGGCAAAACGCTTAAGGACGCGATCAACGACTATCGCGCGCTCCCGCCGAAGAGTCGCGAGGCGGAATCGGCGTTCCGCGAACTGATCCGCCGGTTCGCGTCGGTCTGTCAGACTATGAGCTTCGCGCACGACCGCAACGTGATTCATCGCGATCTTAAGCCCGCCAACATTATGCTCGGTCAACATGGCGAAACGCTCGTCATGGACTGGGGGCTCGCGAAGCCGTATCTCGCGCCGAACGCGTCGGAATCGAGACGCGCCGAAGTCGGAAAGATGATGGACGACCGGCTCGATTCGACGCGCGCCGACAGAATTGTGGGAACGCCCGCGTATATGTCCCCGGAACAGGCGTCCGGACGAGGCGACGCTCGTTCCGATATCTACAGCCTCGGGGTCATACTCTACCAGATTCTGACGAACCGCGTTCCCTTCAAGGGCAAATCCTCGCGGGAATTGATCGAACAGCATTTGAAAGCGCGTCCGAAAGCGCCGTCGGCGCGCGTTAAAGATCGCTCGGTTCCGAAGGGGCTCGAAGCAATCTGTTTAAAGGCGTTGGAAAAGGATCCCGAGGATCGCTATCAGGACGCGCGCTCCATGCACGACGACCTGATCGCGTGGCTCGACGACGAGCCGATCGCCGCGTTGAAAGACTCGTTCTTCGACAAGGCGTGGCGCTGGACGCGCAAAAATCGCGCTCTCGCGACGACGATTCTGATTTCGATTCTTGCGTTTTTGACGTTGACGGGCTCTTTCGCGACGATTGTCCAGCGCGGGCGCGCGCGGGCGGAGATCGAGCGGGCGCGGGCGCGAGAACTCGACGAAAAAAACGAGAAACTGCGGGCGACCCTGACGGTCAAAGAGAACGAGCTCGCGCGGCGCAAGCAGGAACTTGCGGACGCGTACGATCGTCTCGCGCGAACCGAAGATCAAAGTTCCAAAGACCGCGAAGCGTTGCGGTCGGAAATTTCAAGACTCGTCGGCGTCATCGCCGCGCTCGAACCGGAAATTGCGAATATCAAGGAACAAATCGAAAAAAACTCCCTTCTTCAGGAAAATTCCCCCGATCTGGAAAAGCGCGTCGCCGACGTCGAGTTCAATCGCGAAGTCGAGCTGGAGAAGCGTCTCGTGGAAAACGCCTACGACGACATGCTTCGCGACGCGGAAACGATGGAACTTTCCCATGACGTTTACCGCGATCTGACGAAACGGCTTGAAGCCGCGACGGACGAGTCGGAACGAAGCGAACTCGATCGGGAAAAAGCGCGGATCTGGTCGAGCTATAGCGTCGATTGGAACCGCTTTTTCGAGAGTTATCGTCGCCTTGCGGCGCGTCGCGCGCGGCTCGTCGAACTTTACGAAAACGCGAGCAAACCCGTTCCCGACGAAATAGCCCAAAAATATTGCGATCGCGTTCCGGTCGACTGGAACGACGCGCTCGAGTCCGGAACGACGCCGTTCAACGAGTACGAGGTTCTTTACGAGGCTTACGTCCGCGCTTCCGTCTCGCAAAAGCGGTCGGTCGTTTTCAACGGTCGCGAAACGCCCGGCGTTTTCGCGCATGCCGATTCCGCGATTCGCGCAAATATTCCCGAGGGCGCCGAACGTTTTACCGCGGTCGTCGGGCTCGTCGACGAACTCGTCGAGCGCGAAACAAGCGAATGGAATGAATTGAATTCGCGCGCGCGCCTGTTCGGCGACTGGTTCTACGAAGTCTGGTTCGACGACCGTTTGGCGTATATTTCCGAAGAGTTGCGAAACTATCCCGACCGAACGAATTATATCAATATTCCGATTCCTCGGGACGCCAAAACGATAACGTTGCGGACTTTCATGGGGGAAAACGATCTTTTCGACCACTCCTATTGGCGCGCCCCCGCGTTTCATGGCAAAGGAATCGGAAAGACCGGAAAACAGGGAGACGCCCGCAAACCCGGCGATCGCAAAGTGTTGACGATCAACGGCGTCGACGTGGCGTTCCGCTGGTGCCCGCCCGGTACGTTTATGATGGGAAGTCCCGAGGACGAAGCGGGAAGAGACGACAACGAAACGTTGTATGAAGTCGAGTTAACGCGCGGCTTCTGGCTTGCGGAGACGGAGACGACGCAAGGTCTCTGGACGGCGG
>CAMZEO010000268.1 GCA_947305735.1 uncultured Planctomycetales bacterium
AGTCCGGCTATAATTGAAAAAATAACGATCGGTAGAAATTGTCCGCTTGCTAGAGCTTCAAAAGGGTTTTTGAAAAGCCCTGACAAAAAATTTCCAAGTCCGTTTGATTCCCCTCCATTTGGCCGTAATGAAGAAATGTCGTTTTGCAGGTTCGTCAGGACCTCAGAAAAAGAATCCAACGACGGGTTGAGGCACAACGCCAACACAATGCCAAAACCAGTCGCAAAAAGACTTGTAAAAAAATACCAACCGACGACGGACAGTCCGAGTTTTCCTGACTTTTTAAGAGGCAGAGAGGCCGCGCCAAAGATTAACGAGAAGAAAACGATAGGAAACACCGTCATCTTCAAGAGAGAGATCAAAATTGAACCGAAAGGTTGAGCGATTGAAACGACGATCGCCTTGTTTTCGTCAGGAAGAGCTGAACAGAGAACACCGAACGCGGTTCCAGTAACGAACGAAAATAGAATTCGCGCAATAAGGGGAATTTTAAAGTAAAGAACGACGCTATTCTTCAAAGAACTTAAGAACATTGGCAAAGATCTTCCGTTTAGTCAATGCAAACAAAGTAACGTAACCGGACAGCGTCGTTTTTTCTCCCACGCGCGCGGCGCGAACAATTGCGTTTGAACGATTTAAATCTCTTCGATAGACCAGTCGCGCTAATATTGGAAAAGCGGCTATTTCTTAACGCGCGCCCGAATTTGCACACTCAGTCTCGGTTTAGCTTTTGTGTTGCCGGCGGCGGCAGACAAGCGCGTTTGAGCTTTCTTTTTCGGTCTAACTTTCATACTTTCGACGATCGCGGGCAGGGCGGAAAAATCAATTTCAACACCGTTTTTACGAAGCTCCGTAATAACAATCTTCAAAACGCCGTTTTCCGACCAACGTCGATACCTTTTGTAGATCGTCGCCCACTTGCCAAATTGTTTCGGGAGAGTGCGCCAAGTGCAACGATTCTCCGAAATATAGACAAGGGCGTTCAGAAATGTGTGGTTGTCAACCTGGACGTTTCCACGTTGAGTTGGCAACAGAGATTTAATCTTGTTGTATTGACTTTGTGTAAGTTTCATGATGCTTCAATAGTAGTGTAAATCCGAGTAGTTCATTCAGGCGCAACACAGCCCGCGACGTGAATTGTAATAAATGGATAAAAAAAAACAAGTCTTCATTGAACAACGTTGATAAAAAATCTGATGGATACTATTCGGGACTAGAAGCAATTTCTTAATTCACGTCAACTTTTCCTAAACGATTATTGTTTGAAACGCGCTGAATTAAGTATTATCTCCTCAGCCTGAGAAGACTAGGATTATGAAAAAGCGCGACTATGCAACTGGCAAAGAATTAACGGAAAAACAAGGGAAACAAATTGCTCTGTTATTAACCAAACTGGTTTCATCCCGTAAAGGCGGACAAAAGCGCGCTTTCAATCGAACTTGTCTTGAAGACGTTTTATGAATGTGTCGGACGGGCGCTCGTTGGCGCGATTGGCCCGAATGATTTTCTGGAAGCGCCTGTCGGCGTTGATTGAACGAATAACAATGGCGGGATCCGCAGACTGACATATGGCAGAGCCGACGATGGGTAAACTCTTCAAAACCATTTTAAAGAGAACGCGATATTGATTGAATTTGTCCTCATCGGAAAAATACAAATACAAAACGTAGAATGGTCGCAAGTTACGACGTTATAAGCGTTGTTGGAAAAAGAACGGAAAAGCTTGGGTGCGAAACCATCGACGGATTGTAGTTCGATATAAACGTTTTTTATCGACCTATAAAGTATTTGTATCCATCGCCCGTATATAATGGTCGCATAAAAAAAAGAGTAGGAAATGACTTTTACAACGCACATCGACTTCAACCCGTTCAAACCTTCAAAAACGTCTCTTGACCGGTAATCGTTTAGTCAATAGACTTGCCATGTGCGTTTAGAGCTTTTTTAGAAAACTTGGTCGAATAACGCGACAAGAATGACAATCAAAAGAGATAATCGGGGCGTTGCCGACGCGGCTTCCCAATCAATTAGAGGAATTTTGGGGCTGTCCTTGCTCGGTATGGCGGTTTTGTGTCAATTCTTAGGTTGCGTACGTTATACGTCAGTTCCTTTTGAATCAAGGCGTCGCCCTATTATTGAAAGAATTTGTGCAAAACGAAGTTTAACGGAATCGCAGGAAGTCGTTCAAACACAAACCGATCTTGTTCTTGGAACAGGAGGTCCCATAGAAAGAATCTGTCCGGCTTCAAACTCCCGACGCATCTTACTCGAGAGACGGTTAGAAACCGACAAAGCGCAGACGGATTTTCCAAAAGAATTTCTTCTTAAAGAGACGTTGGAGAAAGAATCACACGAAAGATTTGGCGTCGAACTATGGAATATCGAATTTTCAGACGCGCGACTCGAGTGTTTTTGTTCCGACTATGTAGGTTTATTGGCGCCGACGCTGGGATGCGCGGCGTTTGACGAAAAGGGTGAACGACTTTTCTGGGCGTATAACGGAAAACAGACTTCGTCAGGCTTTCCGACGTTACAGGCAGACGCGTCTGTTGTAACTCGATGCGCCGCGCCCTCGGAATCTGAATCCCACTTGCTTCTGGCGCCAAACGACAATATGCCGTTCAATTCGGAGGGGAGTCTCCAGCCTCCAAATGCAATTTTAACGAGAATGTTAGAAACACGCGCGCGTCGGCAAGACGGAAATTCGTACGACGCAAAGTCAGACACTGAAACGAAGCGTTTGAAGTTGGCGGATGAGACGAAGCGCGCTGAGTACGCGCGTCTTTCTTCAAACGCGCTATGGATAATCTGTCGCGCAAACGAAGACTCTATTACACCGGAAGAATCTCCAGACGTGATAGAATCGGACTGGTCTCTTGTTCTCCTGCGAGACAGAAGACGCGTTGTAAAAATCCCCTCGAACATAAAAATGACCTTTGACAACGCGACGTCTGACGAAGAAATCAAGGGGAAAGTCGTCGATATTCTTGACGTATCTGAGAAGGGTGACCTTGTCGCCACTCTTGTAGAAGAGCAACTCCCTCGGTTTGAACATGAATATCCTAATGAATTATCGGATTCTGAAGAACCGACGACCTTGTCCGGCTCCGGCGCGATTCTGTCCGACTCCCCTCGTTATAAGATTGTCATTTGGGATCTCAACGTCGCAAGGACTGTTGATTTAGAAAAAGCTAAGAAACCGCTAACGGCGATTGAGGTCTCGCAAATACCAATTCCCGCGCCCATACCAAGGAAGTACTGCAAATTCTCGCCTACTGGGGAACGATTCGCCGCTCGCGTCGAACCTCGTTATGTTACAATTTGGCAGTCGGCTAACGGTAGACTCAGTATGGAGTTGGGAGAGCACGACGACGTCATACAAGACTTCGCCTTCGCGCCCAATAGCGCCAAAATGATTGTCGGCGTTGGGGGAAAAAAAGCAAGACTATCGCTCTGGGAAATACGAAAGGGGGTTGTGCTTCGCACGCTTGACGACACAATTGACCGAGCGACGTCAATCGACGCCGTGTCTTTTGCCTTTGACGAGCGCTATGTCTTTTTCGCCAACAATCTGGGAGAAGTGAGGCGGTGGGACGTGCGCGCGCATTAATTCTGTTCCCGTTTCTTGACGTCTCTTTTTCAGCGTAATATACTGAAGGCATGGACGTTGGCGCGTCCTTAAAGTTTTTCTTTTATCGCGTTGTGGCGGAATATTTGACAAAGGATCATAATGAGCGATTCTAAAACGTTTCCTGAAGACGAGCCCGTTCTTTTTCAAAGTAGAATTTTCAACGTCATAGAACGGAAACAAATTGGTAGAACCGGCGGAATGCTTGTGCGGCAAGTTGTAAAACATCCGGGAGCGGTTGGAATTGTTCCGATTCTTCCCGACGGACGCGTTTTACTCATTAACCAGTATCGCGTTACTTTCCAACAGAACATCTTTGAAATTCCGGCAGGAACCCGCGAGATCGGCGAAGATTCATTAACTACGGCAAGAAGAGAACTCGCTGAAGAAACGGGATACTCCGCCGGTAATATTGAACTGCTTACATCCATATACACGTCGCCTGGTATTCTCCAGGAAGAGCTGTTTCTCTATATTGCCGTCGATCTAGTCGAAGGCGAAACCGCGCTGGAGGACGGAGAAAGAATTCTTCCCGCGCCGAAATCATGGGGTGAAATCGATCGTATGATCGACGCGAAAGAGATTGTCGACGCAAAAACGCTGGTAGGTTTATTCCTCGCCAAACGAAAATTAGGTCTTTAATCGAGCGTCGATCGAACATTTTCTTCCAACAACCGCGACTTGCTTGTTTGAAATCTCCGTCATTTTACGAAGGAAAGACCAATGACTATTAAAAAAGCGTTCCCTCCGCAGATTATTTTAACGGGTTTTGCCGACGAGTGTTCCAATAACAAAACAATGGTCGAACAATTTGCAACGTTTGCCGCGCTTGGTCTTCAATATTACAGCATTCGTTTTGTTAATCTTGGCGTCGGCGTTAAAAACGTAATGAAGCTTACGAAGGAAGAAATTCGATCAGTCCTTGAAATACAAAACGATTACGGCTTAAACGTGTCGTCTATTGGTTCGCCTATTGGCAAAATTAAATTAGTTGACGTCGACGACGGTTCGAAAGACGTTTACGTCCCATTTGAGGAATATTTAAACAACGACGTCAAACACGTATGCGACGTCGCCCATATGTTTGAAACAAAATTGATTCGAGGTTTTTCTTTCTATCAACCGAAAGGGGAAGATCCGAAAGAGTTTATATCGCAAGCAGTTGATCGTCTGGGGAAAATAGCGGAAACTTGTCATCGTTCCGATTTAACCTTTGGATTGGAAGTCGAGGCGAATCTTATTGGCTGCAACGGTTGGATACTTGCCGATATTTACCGACAAGTTAATCATCCCGCCATGAAACTTGTTTTTGACGCCGCTAATCTTGTCGTTCAAGGGTATACAACGGCGGAAATTTTTGAGCAATACGAAGCGATGAAGCCGGGGATCGGCTGGATGCATATTAAGGACTATTCGAAAACAGTCGTGGAAAACAAAGGCGGTCGTCAAGACGAAGACAAAATGAAAGGATTCGTTCCTTGCGATGGCGGATATTCAGGTTACGAAGCGATTTTACGCGATTTCGCCAAAATTCTTCCGTCGCTTACTGATTATTCGCAGAATCGGGGAATTCCAGGCGTATTCCTTGATCTTGAACCGCATGTTAAAGGGGGCGGGCAATTCGGAGGATATAGCGGTTGCGACGGGCTTGGGGTCGCGTTGCGCGCACTGTGTAAAACGCTCGACTACGTC
>CAMZEO010000269.1 GCA_947305735.1 uncultured Planctomycetales bacterium
GGTTACAGTTTTCGGTGATCACAATTAAAACGCGTAGTTTTCATATTTGGCGTTTGGTACAAAAGTGTACGGAAAGTTTTGTTTGTTTATTTAAATGCTTGTTGATTGCGATTGAACGAACTTTATACGAGAGTTTAAAATGAAAATCGGTTTGGTTGGCTATTCTGGCAGCGGTAAAAGTTCTTTGTTTTCCTGGTTGAGCGGGGCTAAGCCGGATCCGGCGGCAACTCATTCTTCTCAGTCGGCGATGGTCTCAATTCCCGAACCGCGTATTGAAGCTCTATGTAAGATTTACAATCCTAAGAAGGTTGCTTACGCGGCGATGGAAATTGTCGACACGCCCGGTCTGAATCGCGATCACGTTGGAAACGTGACCAAGTTGGCGCATCTCCGAGAGTCAGACTACCTTGTCTGCGTAGTTCCCGCTTTCAGCGGGGCGAAGGTCGATCAAGAGATGCAGTCGTTTGTTGAAGACATGATTTTGGCCGATCTGGAAATTGCGACGAATCGCCTTCAAAAGATTTCCGAACAGCTCAAAAGGCATCTTCCTAAGGATGATCTTGAAAAATTACGAATCGAGCAGGAAACTTTGGAGCTGATTCAAAACCGATTGGAATCAGGCAGTCCCCTTCTTGCTGAAGAAATGAACGATGAACAATACCGCGCCACGCGTTCTTTCAGATTTTTAACCGAAAAACGCCGCATGATTTTTGTCAATACAGGCGACGACGAGACTGATTTTGAACAGTACGACAAATTCGCCAGTGCGAAAGAACCGGTTCTTGCCGCCTCGGTCGGTTTGGAATTGGAACTTGAGAAAACATCTCCCGATGAGGCGAAGTCTTTTTGTGAAGAAATGGGATTAACCCTTGCGGGACGCGACAAGATCGTTCGTGCAATTATGGACAACTCTGGTCAAATGGTTTTTTTGACGGCTGGCGATAAGGAGGTGCGCAGTTGGCTTATGAGTAAAAACGGAACCGCTTTGGAAGCCGCGGGAAAAATTCATTCAGACTTTGTTAAAAAATTCATTCGTTGCGAGGTTATCGCTTGCGACGATCTTGTACGTCTTGGAAGCGAGCGTGAAGTGAAAGCCGCCGGATTAAATCACAGGGAAACGAAAGACTATATTGTAAGGGAAGGCGACGTTCTTTTATTTCATATAGCTCAATAGGGTAAAACGCCATTAATGACCGGCTTTTTGGTTTTTTAAACCTTTAGACAATGTTTTGGAAGCCGCTTTTTAGGAGAATATTATGGATTTTTTTGAAGCGATTGTCAAACGGGCTTGTTATCGCGGCGAATTTAACGACGTGCCCGTTCCCCGAGAGATTTTGACGAAGATTGTGGAAGCCGGAATTTTAGCGCCATCCGCCTGCAATCAGCAAACGCCGTCTTTTGTAGCCGTTGACGATCCGGACGTTTTGAAAAAGATTGCGGAAGTCATCCCCATTCCCACTTGTAAGACGGCAAAGGCGGTTATTGTCTGTGTTGCTGACGACAGACCTGTTTTTAACGATATTTCTTTCTACAAAGAGGATTGCGCCGCCGCAGTGGAGAATATGTTATTGGCGTTAACTGCTTTTGGTTATTCAAGCGTTTGGTTAGACGGCGTTTTGCGACGCGATCAAGTTGCCGAGAGAATTGCCGATATCTTGAAAATTCCTGCTGGGAAACGCGTGCAAATACTTTTGCCGATCGGAATGCCGTCAAGCGAGATTGTGAAATCGGGACGTCTTCCCTTTGAAAAACGAGCTTCTTTCAACGTTTGGTAAAACCAACAATAACGTTTTGTTAAGGCTCGACTCTTGCGTCCCGTGAATCATGACGCCGAATAGTCGTTTAAGACCGGATTTTGAACGTGTGAGGAATTCCTACATACGAAAGGAATCGTCTGATACTTATGAGTGAGATTATAATTTCAATTCCTTCCTCTAAAGGAGAACAGAAGCGTTTCACGATGTTTCCTTGGGAACTCTATAAAAATGATCCCTATTGGGTTCCTCCTCTTCTCTCTGAGGAAAAGGGACTGCTGGGATTTAAAAAAGATCCCTTTTATGAACGCAATAAGATTCAAACCTTTATTGCTTCACGCGACGGGAAAATGGTCGGGCGAATCGCTGCGATTTTAAATGTTGGACACTTGGAGCGTTACAAAGACGGCGTTGGTTTTTTTGGTTTTTTTGAGTCTGTTGACGATCAAGAAGTGGCCGACGCGCTTTTCAACGCGGCTTCTCAATGGTTGAAGGGGCAAGGGTGTTTAACGTTGCGCGGACCGATGAATCCTTCGATGAATCATACTGTCGGGCTTTTAATTGACGGCTTTGACTCGTCTCCCTTCTTTATGATGACCTATAATCCCCCGTACTATGAGAAACTTGTTGAAAGCTACGGATTTACTAAATCTCAGGATCTTTTCTCCTTTTGGGGGAAAGTCGATATGTTGCCTAGAGTTCGCGAGCGATTTCTTCACACGGCGGAAATGATTCAAGATCGTTTCAACGTAAAGCTTCGTCCGTTGAACAAAAGGCGTTTTACCGACGATTATGAGATGTTTCTAAATATCTATAACCGCTCTTTGACAAATACTTGGGGATTTGTGCCGATGTCCGAGCATGAAATCAAGGCTATGGCGGCTTCCCTCAAGTTGTTAATGATTCCGGAGTTAGCAATCGTCGCTGAAATCGACGGTAGACCAATTGGCGCGACTTTTTGTCTTCCTGATTATAATCCTCGGATTAAGGCAATTAACGGAAGACTTTTTCCCTTTGGATTTCTTAAATTATTGCGGAATCGCGAAGAGGCCATCAAACGTATTCGAGTAATTAGCACAAATGTTATTCCCGAATTCCAGATGTCCGGGCTTGGACTTGTGTTGCTTAACGCGTTGGTTCCCAAGGCGCTTGAGTGCGGGGTGCAAGAGTCCGAGTTTTCTTGGGTGCTTGAGTCAAATCAGTTTTCGCGCGGGAGTTTAGAAAAAGGCGGAGCTGTTTGTAATAAAACCTATCGCGTATATGACAAGCCAATTGCGTGATAGACGCGCGCGTTTGTTCAGTAAATCATTTTTGCTTGCAATACGTTGAATCCTTAACTTGGATCGTTATTGTTATTTAACGACTTCTAAGTTTATTGAACGGATTTGCGGTTCCTACGGCGGAAAATATGGAAATTATAAGAGTGACGACGACGCGCGACCGTGAAAGATTTATCGCGCTCCCTCGGTATATTTATGCGGACGACCCTAACTGGATCGCGCCGTTGGACGTTCTGATCCGCAATAAGCTCAGTCGCAAAAAGAATCCTTTTTTTAAGCACGGTTGGGCGCAAGAGTTTATTGCTGTAGAAGGCGACAAGACGCTTGGAAGAATCCTGGTTTCGGACGATTCGCGATTTAACGAGGAACATCAATCAAACGTTGGCATGTTTGGTTTCTTTGAATGTATTAATAACCAGAGCGTTGCTAACGCGTTATTGGACGAGGGCGCTCGAGTTCTAAAAGAAGAAAGAATGCGCGAGTCGCTTTTTGGGCCTGTCGAATTCTCGACGAATTACGAATACGCGCTTCTTGTCGAAGGGTTTGACTCTCCGCCGAAGATCATGATGACTTATAATCCGAGTTATTACCAGACGTTATTGGAAACTTGGGGACTTGAAAAAAATCGCGACCTTTTTTCCTGGTATTTTGACGATACTTCTAGGACTTTTGCAGAGCAGTGGAAGCCTTTGGTAGATCGTTTGCAGAAACGCCACAATTTCACCGTTCGTCAGTTTTCTATGAAGGATTTTGATAGCGACGTTCGACGCTGTATGGAGATTTATGATTACGTTCGATCAGAATGGTATTGGGGCAGCGTGTCTCTAACTCCCGAGGAAATTCACGAGTATTCACGAAATCTTCGCTTTTTCGCAAGTCCCGACATGATTTTAATTGCAGAAGCCGCTGGAAAACCTATTGGTTTTTCAATTACTGTTCCTGATTTTAATGAAGCTGTTCGTCCTTTGAAGGGTAGTTTGTCATTGTTTGGCGTGCCTTTTCTAGGACTTTTTAGACTTAGGCAACGTTTGAAGCATGTTAAGGGAGCGCGCGTTATGGTTCTGTGCGTGTTACCTGATTATCGGAGAAAAGGCGTCGCGGAGAAATTAATCGTCGAAACTTTTAATTCGGGGTATTACTACATGAAATTCAATAACGCAGAGTTAGGTTGGACCGACGAGAATAACGACAAAATTACTCATGTTTTGGAAAGAGTAGGCGCAAGGAGATGTAAACGTTATCGTGTTTATCAGAAAGACTTGTAACGTTAAAGTTATTTGCGTCCAGGGAACGTTGGCTTAACGGAAGATAATTAGGACTGTCATTTTAGTTTGTATGATCTAAGTTCTATCCATATTTGATTCGTCTCGAAGGTCTTATGGACGTTTTATCGACGTTTTTCCTATTCCTCTTGTTCCCCGGTCGAGACAATCAAGTTTGGCGCCGTAACAGAAAGGTTTTTTAATCGGTGTTGTTTTGATTAGCGAATGTGCTAGATTATGCGATTCTTTTTCTTTCTTATGTGTAAAACAAATAAATGCAAAGGTTGAAGAAAGGAGCTACTTAACGGCGTTCGCGAGGTTTAGAGTATTACAGATTAAGAGTTTTTGGTAGCTTCCAGCTCTTTGACGACGAAAAAGCATACGGGGCGTGTTTCTATAAGTTAGAGAAGGTTCTGTCCAAAAGTCTTTTGGGGTTTACTCTGCAACTTTATGCAAAAAAACTCTTTACGTTTTTGAAGTTCTGTAAAGCGTTTGAAATGCGTTCACCCTTCAAGCGGTTAAAAGCGCTACGATTCCATTCGACATTCCTTGAAAATATAATAAAGTTTTTTGCGGTGGCATTTACTATGGATTAAGGGAACGTCTGTTTTGGTTTCCTTTTCTTTTAAATCTATTTCTTGATTATCGATTTTGAGTCTGGTAAAATCAGCGCGAGGTCGAGGCGTAGGTTTTCCTTTATAATATAGAGGAAGATCAACTTGTGTTTCAACATGCATGCCACGAGACATAAGCTCAACTTTCAGACATTCTTCATATGCAGATTCCAGGAGACCAGGACCAATTTCTTTATGAACCTCTATGGCAGCACCTATAATAGCGCCACTTAGTTCATTCAGATAGTCAAAATCTTTATTGTTGTCCATATTATCTCTGTGTCTCCGCGTCTCTGCGTACTATAAAATTATATACCTAACTTCTGATTATATTCCTTGAGGGTTTCGAGGACGTTAC
>CAMZEO010000270.1 GCA_947305735.1 uncultured Planctomycetales bacterium
CGTTTAACTGACATATGGTGATTGTGTTGATTGTAGCGAAAATAAGGATTTCGTCAAAGAAAAAGACTTGTTTTTTATATATGGTTTAAATGTGACTTTTTCTTCTGTTGGCATACCGCAGTATAATTACGTTGACGTAAACGCTTGAGTAGCGTTTGGAACAATTGACAGGATATGTTTGCCAAGTCGGCTCGACCGCATTTTTGTAAAATGAACCATCAGGAAATATATTTTAACGAAGATCTTGAAACAATGTCGCAAGACGAGATTGTAGCCCGTCAAAATGAAAAACTTATAGAAAAAGTTCGTTACGTCGTTGCGAACAATCCTTATATGCGCGATCTTTACGCAAAAGCGGGGGTAGACGCAAACGATTTTCGCGGCGTCGGTGATATGGAGAAACTCCCGATTATTGCGAAAGCTAATTTCCGCGAGACCTATCCGTTGGGAATGTGTTGCGTTCCTAAAAGCGAGATTCGTGAAATGCATATGTCGAGCGGTTCGACGGGTACCCCGGTCGTTATGCCCTATACGGTTGCCGACTTGGATCAGTGGGCCGAGTGTATGGCTCGGTGTTACCGAATGTCAGGCGCCCTGCCGGGCGATCCAATGCAAATTATGCCGTCGTTCGGTTTATTTAACGGCGGTTTCGGAATGTATCACGGCGCGCGCAAGGCAGGGTTGTTTGTCATTCCTACAGGATCCGGCAATACGGAACGTCAGATTCGTTTGGCGCGCGATTTTAACACGCGGGTCTTCGGAGCGGTTATTTCTTATACTGGTCGTTTGATAGAAGTTATGGAAAAGATGAACGTCGAACTTCCGAGCTTGCGAATCGGTATTTTTGGCGCTGAATCCGTAACAACCGCTATGATGGAAAAAATCTCGGCGCGTCTTGGTATTGAAGTGTACAACATTTATGGAATGACCGAAACCGGCGGCGTTGGCACTCTCGGCATGGACTGCCAGGATCACTCGGGAATTCACGTGTGGGAAGACCATTATTATCTTGAAATCGTCGACCCTGTTACGAAAAAACTTTTGCCCGACGGAGAAGTCGGCGAATTGGTAGTAACGTCGTTGACGCGCGAGGCTCTTCCGGTAATACGATTTAAAACCGGCGATTTGACTCGTATTCTCTCGCGTGAAAAATGCGCTTGCGGACGCACCCACGTCAAGATCGATCTCATTTCTGGGAGAACCGACGATATGCTCATCATTAAGGGCGTTAATTTCTTTCCCTCGCAGGTAGAACAAGCGTTGCTTGAAATTCCTGGCGTTCACTCTGAATATCAGATAATTATGGAAGAAAAAGACGGCGTTAATGATATACGCGTTCTCGTGGAAGCAGAACCGAACGTTTCTGGTTACACTGTGGAAAAGCGTTTGAAGGAGCGCCTTGGATTTTCTCCGAAGGGGGAAGTGCTTCCAATCGGGACTTTGCCGCGCGTCGACGGTAAAGCCGTTCGGGTTGTCCATAAAAAACTTGATTGAAGTAAGTTTTTATCGCTGCTGATAGAATAAAAAACGCTCGCGCGGACGAAGCCTTCCGCGACGGGCGTTTTTCTTTCAAAGGATTCGGCGCGCAACGTTTAAAATCTTGCCGACGCCGCGTTTGTTTGAGCGGCGTTTGCCGTTTGAGTTTGGCGTTTATTAACCGGCGCTTCCGTTGGATTTTGCCGTGTCCGCGCTTGGCGTTCTTTAGAAGATGGAAATTTGGCGGGATCTGTGACAACAATTGCTCTCGTTCCACCTTCTGTAACGATCGTTTGTTGGTTTAAAATCGAGAACTGTTCATCCTTAACCTCTTTCGACCAAGAAGAATCGACGTTTCCTTCAATAGACCATACGCCTTTATTAACGGCGACGTCTAGAAATGTTAGATCCGTTTTACTTTTACCGTTGGCGCTAATTCGACGCATATAAGAAGGTTGCAAATCTTTTAAATTCAAGAGGACTGTTATTGATTTGAACTGTTGCGAGTCGCGCGCATACCGAGGAAACGCTTCAATCCAAACCTCGGTTTTTTGCCTGGATTTCGGCGTAATTATGCGAAGATAGAATCTCGATTTTAACGTTTCGGCCTTTGCTACAAAAAACAGAGGAAATTGTCCGTTATCCATTGTCAAATCGATATTTTGTTCCTCGTCCGGAATTTGGTAGACGACTGCTTTCTTATTTTGGAAATCATATTGGGTAAACGACTTGCCGTCAAGGACGACTTTCCATTCGTTTTGTCCTTTTTTCCATTCGCCTTCCGGTTTCGCGTCGTTATACTCGAATTCGCCCAAAATGTGATAGGATATTTGATTGGGCGTAATGAATTTGAACTTTCCCAACGTGTGAGCGACGGGGCGTTTCGCGTCTTGCTGGAGAATACTGTCAAATTCGCGCATATGCACGTTACACGCGACTCTTTTGATCTTTTTGCCATACTCTTCCCAACGCGTCAAAAATTCGTCGAGACTTGCAAGTTCTTCCTTTGTCGGATTGTAGTTTTCAGGAGGGGGGACGATTGCGCTTTTAACTTGTTGGTCGACGACATAACCTCCTTGAGCGTTGTCGGTCGATTGAATTTGTTGTCGCGTTTGATGAGCGGCGTCCGTTTGCATGGAAGTTTGAGTCGCGCGCGAATCGGGAGCGGCGCTTTGTTGAATCTGAGGTCGAGCAACTTGTTGAGCGGCGTTTACCGATCCTTGTTCCGTTTGAGGCGCGACATAATTGCTAAAGCCTTGAGCGAATATTGACGTTCCAGTTGCGAACAACGACGTCAACAATATTGCGGTCGACGTCGACAGTACGAAGTTAAGTTTCTGCATATTATCCCTTGTCTTACTCGAAGGTTAGGCGACTTTGGAACGACATAATGAACGGCGTCTTAGTCATTTAGGCTTTTATTACGTATGTTTAACCAGCGCTTCACATTCGCGTGTTCCAGTAAGAAGCACGTCAATAGATGCGACGGAAGTTTTGGGGAGTTTAACTTTTTTGTCGTTGCGAGTAAAGACGCGTTTGCACATTTTGTCAAGAATTCTTGTTTGTTTGAGACGTAAAAATGGTTTTTGTAAAAAAAGAAAAATCCCCCTTGATGAAAGACGGATGGGTAATATAATAGTCTAAGCTCTAGGAGGATAAGCGAATGGCTAGCGGCCTCATTGGAAATGAGGTGCCCTTAACGGGGTTGCGGGTTCGAGTCCCGTGTCCTCCGCTTTGACGTTGGTCTTTTTGAGGTTGTTTTTTCTTTCTTGTCTGTCGTTCTCGCGGGAGCGTTTTTCTTTTCTTACGAGCGTTTAGGTAAAACGTCTTTCTTCCCGGTCTTTTTGGGCTCTTGACTTTTCGACGAGTTTTGTGATACTACCTGTTTCGGGGAATTGTGTGAGGCGGCAACTGTTGACGATCGCTTTTGTTTTATAAAACGAGATTGTCCCAGTTAAACATGCAATCTGCGTTTTAGTCGCGTTTTTCTCCCGCGTTTTTGTTTTTTGACGTAATTGTTCCGCGTCTAACGGCGATAATGGGGCGTCTCGACGGTTTTTGACTGCGAACCGAAAATGAAGGAAGTTTTTTACGCCCGTTATATTTCGTTGAAAGCGGACGCGCGTCTTGTATTCGCGAAGACGGCGACGCGTTGTCGAATGAATCGCGAGTTACAAACATGACTTTGCATTATTGAGGTTGTTCCGTAACAGAATAGAATTTTCGTGGTATTTGTGATCATAAACAACAAGGGAATAGCGGGATGCGCGCCGACTTTGTTTTTTGGTTTTTGACGTTTTTGTTTTTGGGGGGTTACATCTCCCTTTGGCGAAGACTTCGCGGGTATTCCCTTTGACCCGTCCAAACGTTTCCACTGTTGAATCGACGTTATTTTTGGGTTGGGACTACCACAGGGCGACATTCCTGAAAGTGACGGGGAAGAGACGTGGACGTCGGGGACGGAGGATAATTCGATTAGGCGCGTCAACAGCTTTTCAATTCCGGTGATAGGGTTTTATCCGGCGGATGATCCAAACGGCGCGTTCGTCGTTGTTTTTCCAGCGGCGGTTACACATTCCCGCGTATAATCGCGAAGGTTTCGGAATAGCGGAGCGGCTTGGCGGTATCGACTTTTTCCGCCGTAGTCGTCAAATATCGCGTTCCGTTCGCGGAGGCGCGCCTAAACATTGGGCTCTTCCGCAAGACGCTTGGCACGCCGTTCGTTTTACCCGCGCTACTCGCAAGAATGGACAATTAATACCGAAAAGATCGGCGTCCAAGGTTTTAGTCGTTTGCGCTCCGCTGGAATTTACCGTTACAACTACAACCCTGCCGATTCAATCGACGAAATAGGTTACCGCCCCAATTTTGCGATTCCATTTTTTCAGCCTTCCTTAAAGATAACGAAAAAGACATGAATTCGAAGTTTTGTCTTTCCAATGATTTCTATGTAGACGCAAATACTCCGGCTACTTTTATTTTCGTTTCCAACGACGCGACCAATCGCTTTGCCAGGGCGATGGGATTCTACTTTAAAGCGCGCGACGTCCACGTTCCTTCCGTGCATTCCGGTTAAGAGATGGCGTGGAAACTGTTGTCGAACCGACAAAGCCGTCCCCGCTCATTGAAGCAAGGTTTTAGAAATTGGTTTAGCGCGATTCCTTAAAACAACCGTTGGTTTTTTAAACGAATTTTTGACTTTAAACGATTATGACGAATTCTTTGACTACGAACAACGGCGTTCCAATCCCGACGTCTTCTTCGTACACAGTTTGCATTGAGAGAAAAACTTCCTTATACTCTTTCGGAGAAGAAGTAGCCAACGCTATTACCCATGGCGTTGGCGTCGGTTTGTCGATTGCCGCGCTGGTTTTGTTAATAGTTCGGGCGGCGTGTTTTGCGCCACAAGGGCTTGTTGGCGGATACGTTGTTGGCTACTCGGTTTTTGGCGTTTCGATGTTGTTTCTCTATTTAATGTCGACGCTCTACCACGCGTTGCCTTTATCGCGAGCTAAGCGGCTTTTTGGAACGAGCTGGTCATTGGCGGTTGTCGGTATTGTCGCCTATTGCGTCTATGAGAAGCGCGCCGGAATCTTTACCTTGATTCTATACTTGGTGATGGGCTGGTTTGGGGCGTTAATTTCCCAGCATCTTTACGTCGTCTTACCTCTCGTTTCCTGGAATATGCTTTTTGCAGGGGGGGGCGCCTATACGCTTGGAGTACTATTTTTCGTTTTGAAAAAGATTCGCTGGATGCATTCAATCTGGCATCTTTTT
>CAMZEO010000271.1 GCA_947305735.1 uncultured Planctomycetales bacterium
AGGATTATTGATATGAACTTCCCTAAAACTATTGCTTGGGCGTTACTGCTTTACTGCTTTGTATCTTTTAGATCTTTAGCGCGGTCTGAAGAATCTACCGCGAGTTTTTTTTGGCAAAAAGATGACCTAGCCGTTTCTCTATATGATGGTTTACAACCTGTCTTAAAATTTAATTACGCCTTTTTGGATCACAAGGATCTGAATGTTCCCGAGGAAGAACCCCGTCGTTTTGCCGGCGATTACATCTATCCTCTTTACGGCGTGCTAGGCGAAAACCTTTTAGATAACGCGCCAAAGGATCATTATCATCATCATGGCGTTTTTTGGACTTGGCCCGGCGTGTTTGTTCATCAAGAGGACGGCTCGTCCACACACTTTGATTTGTGGACGTCAAATACTGCTATTCGGCAACGTTTTTTGAAACTGGAATCTCTTGACGTTCAAGATGGATCCGCCGTCTTTTCTATCAAAAACGGATGGTTTATTGGCGCGCAGGCGACGACGCCCGACGAAGATTTGAATTCTTCAAAAAAAGGTTTGGCTATAGCCGACAACGCGAAACTCTACGGCGAAAAAATTATGGACGAAAGGGTAACGTTCATTGTTCATCCCATCGAAATTGTCGAAAACGTTAAGTCTCGAGCAATTGATTTTAAACTTGAATTGACTCCGACGACAAAGGACGTTTCCTTACAGGGCGCGGAAAAGAAAAGTTACGGAGGATTGACGATCCGTTTTCGTCCTCGAGGTAAAATTGGAATCGACGAGTTTATTACGACCGACGAAGGCGTTGCAAAGGACGATATGCCGGAAAAACCGCTTCGGTGGGCTGATTATACGTCCCGATTTGGCGGCGTCGACGTATCGACGGGCAAGGACGACGCCCTTAGTGGCGCGGCAATTTTCCTTGCTCCTGATTTTCCCGACTATCCGCCAACTTGGCTTACTCGTTATTACGGTCCTCTTTGCGTAGGTTTTCCAGGCGTAGTCGCTCAACGGTTTGAAGCTGGAAAAACCGTTGTTATGAGGGCGCGCATTTGGATTCATGAAGGACTTGTAGCTCCCGAGTTGTTAAGGAAAGTTTATGAAGACTACGCAGTAAACAATTAGCGTTCGAGATACATAATCCAAGTAGTTTTTCGATACGAATTCTTTTTTGACCCCTTAAGGTATTAGGCAATGACAGCTAAATTATTAATTAATAAAACCGGTCTTTTTCAGGTTGTTGCTCTCTTGGTTTTTCTCCTTGTAAGTGGCTCGCGATCAGAAGGTTCTGACGCAACTTTTTCTTTTAGTTTTCAAATGGGCGACGCGGTTCTCCGTATTTCCAATACTGCGCGAACGAGTCTCTATCGATTTGACGGCTCCGAAATCGGAAAAGAGACAAACGGATTTAAACTACGTTATGACGACGGAAAAGTTGTATCCGGAGCCGCCTTTCAGATTACTGAAAAAGAAGAGAATCGTTATCGTGTAACTTATGAAGACGGTTCTGTTGCTAAATACAAAATTGAAACAGGACAAGGTTTTTCTCTTTTTACACTTGAAAACCTGGAAGCCCGAGCGAAAGTTGCGGAGTGTTTTCTATTGAATATTTCCGTTCCCAATAAAAACGCGGCGGGATGGATTAATACCGTGACCCTTGAAGATGGATTTAAGATTGGCGTAATGACCGCTTCTATCAATACTTTGCCGTTAGACGTCGAAGGCAAGGTGGCTTGTTCCGATTTGAAAGGTTGTTCTCATTCATTCAAACAGATTTCAGATCCTTCAGATTTGAAAGATAATCTTGTTGCTGAGTTTTGCGCGACTTCGACGTTGGACGATTCTTTAGGATGGGTAATTCAAGGCAAAGAGTTGGATTCCTCCCTCGATTTATCCGGTTGCGTTAAGTTGCGAGCCCGCGTTTACGGAGATGGAAAGGGGGAATATCTTAAAATTCAGTTGGGCGGAGCAACCGGACATCGGGACGATTACGTTAAAATTGATTTTATTGGCTGGAAAACTTGCGAACTTGACGCTCCCGAACTAAACGATCTTTCGTACGACGACGTGCGAAGACTATATTTTTACTATAACTCTCTCCCTGCGAATAATACGGTTTGTTGTTTGATCGACCAAGTTGAGGCAGTGATAAAAGATCGTTCTGGAAATGAAAAAACGATCTTACTTGAAGATTTTAACGACGCAAATCTTCCATATTGGAAGCGCGATTCGCGAACGCTGACGGCAAAAACAGTCGCGAGACATGAGATTTTTCCAGCAACTTGCGCGCTAATTGCTACTTCTGCTAAAAATTGGAAACAAACAGTTCAAGAAATGCAGGAGTCCGCTAATATTCCGTCTCCTAGACTTGACGGTGAATGGCGTGGCAACTCTCCGCGACTACGTGAATCGTACTTCTTTCTGACAAACTTTTCTGCCAATCAGTATGAAGACGCGGTTAAGATTGCCAGACGAGGCGGTTTTAAACAGATTCTTATTCTGGAAGATTCCTGGACCGCCTCAACCGGTCATTATAAAGTCAACGAGGCAACTTTTCCCGGTGGTTTTTCCCAACTCTGCGACACGCTTCAGAACTTCAATAAAGACGGACTCAGAGTTGGTTTGCATTTTTTAGGCGCTTCCGTCGGAACTAACGACGCGTACATGACGCCAGTTCCTGATTCGCGTTTTGTAACGGACTGTCACACGCGACTTGCCGACGACATTTCCGCCGCTCCCGAGCCTGTTCGCATCCTTACAACTGATGACGCCACTTGTTTTCCAATAGGCGAAGATCCGTACATGGGGTCTGGTCAGATCATTCGTATAGACGACGAACTTTTGGAATATCAACGCAGAGACGAGAAGGGATTATACGACTGTAGACGCGGAATTTACGGGACTAAAATCAGCGAACATAAATCGGGTTCGAAAATTGAACATTTTACGCGTGCTTACGGATATCACCTTCCCGATTTGGACTCAGACTTCATTGACGAAATAGCTTCAAATTTTGCTAGTCTCGCAAATCGGTTGCCGATCGATATGATCTATTTCGACGGTTCCGAATTGCTGCAACGACCAGGGGAAGGAAGCGAACATTGGTATTACAACGCTCGATTACACAAGGCGTTCTATGATAAACTCGACAATAAGAATATCCTGTTTCAAGCAAGTAGTTGTTCGCCGTTTTCTTGGCATATGATTGCTCGAAACGCGTCCGCAGACGGTCACGACGATCTTAAAGCGTATTTGGAGGAACGAAGCGGCGGCTTTGATCCAAAACACTCGTCGGAATCCTATCTTGACGTAGGTTGGTATTATGCTTACGACCACAATTCAACCCCGGATATGTATGAATATTGTCTTGGCTCGACAATTGGATATGACGCGTCGTTTTCTTTTCAAACGTCAGTTGATTCCGCGTTGGCGCATCCTTTTATCGGAGAAATTCTGGATTTGATAAAAGCTTACGAGACGTTCCGATTGTCCAATACTATTTCCGACGATTTCCGAGAGAACTTTCAGATTGATTCCAAGCTTGCGGGTGGAAAAAGCATTGAAGAACGGCATGCTTTACTAAAACTAAGAAAAGAATATCATTTGCAAACGGCTGAAGACGGGAATTCGACATTTAGACGCGTAATTTACCCTTTGTGGGAAAACGTTGGTTTGTCGACAAGCGAACTTGGCGGCACAACCGCTAATTACGCCGTTAGTGAAGGCGACTCATTTAATTGGGAACTTAACGTTGAGGAACCGGTTCAATTGGGTTTTCAAATTCATTTTAAAGAAGAGGATTCCCCGGAAGGATCCGAACTTGTGAATCCTGTTCTTTCTGTCTTTCGGATAAGTGGAGATTCAGACGTGTTCGTCGGAAAAATGGCCGCTCAAACATCTTTGAAACGAGGACAATATCTCTTCATGTTACCCGAACAAAAGGCAAAAGTTTACGGATTTCCCTTTCCTGAACCCTTCGAATTAGACCATTCTGCGCCAAGTTTGCGTTTAGAACCTGGAAAGTATCGTTTAGAGTTTAATTCAGAGTCTAAAAATTTGCTTCCAGTTCGCGTGCGAACACCTTTGTATACGGACGAAATTATTTCATTGTTAAAATAACGGCAAGTGTTTCATACTAAGAGTATAAGGAAAATATTGTGACAAATCGCATGTTTTTTGGTCTGTGTTTTATCGTTTTACTAACAAATTGCGCTTTCTCTCAGGAATCTCAAAACAATTCAGATCATTATGACGTCCGGGAAACGAGGAACGTTGTTTATAAGGTTGTTGACGGTCAGGAGCTTAAAATGAATCTGTTCCTCCCGTCGAAAAACGGCGAGCTTTTGAAAAAGGCTCCTGTTTTGATCGATATCGTTAGCGGGGGGTGGAGTAGCGGCGCTCCCGGCGAGGGCGGCTTTTGGAGAGCGTGCGGGAGCGTTGAATCGGGTTTTGCCGTTGTCAGCTTAACTCACAGAAGCGTGACAAAGGACTGTGTTTTTCCCGCTCAAATTGAAGACGTTAAAGCAGGCGTTCGTTTTTTACGCGCTCATGCGGACGAATACGGGTTTGATTCAAGTAGATTTGCCGCAATGGGCGCCTCGAGCGGCGGACACATGGCTTCGATGTTGGGATTGTCCGACGAGTATCGTCAATTTGACGTTGGCGATAATTTGGATCAGTCGTCGCAAGTTCAAGTTGTCGTCGATCTATGTTGTACGGCGGATATGAAATTCTACCTTGAACGCTCCCCCGAGCAAACGCCAGATCCGGTATACGCCGTTTTGGGGGGGCAAAAAAGGAACGACATTCCTTACGAACAACAAGCCGCTTCGCTTCTTGAGAAAGCGGAGTTGTATTCGCCAATAACATATGTGGACGCAAATTACTCCCCGACGATCATTCTTCAGGGCGCGCTCGACCATCTTGTGGTTCCAAGTCAGAGTTGTCTCTTTTACGAATCATTGAAACGCGCCGGCGTTCGCGCCGAACTCTGGATCGACAATTCACAAGGGCATACCGCGTCAATCTTTCCAGAAGACCAGAGAAAGAAAATTCTTTTTGACTTTCTTAATTGGTGAAAAAGAAATCTGCGTCTTTACGGACGTTTTTGTCATTCGAAAAAGCAAAACTTAGCTGATTTGTCTACGCAGAATCCCTGGTACTTGAGAGATCGGTCGTATAAGAATTCATAAAAGTTCCGTTTCAACAATGAGACGGCGCTTCGCGGAAATTTGATCGGTATTTATTGAC
>CAMZEO010000272.1 GCA_947305735.1 uncultured Planctomycetales bacterium
GATTTGTACAGTTCGGCCGCGTCTTTCAAATCTTTGAAGCAGCTAAGCGTTTTGTCGTAGTTGTCGTCTCCGGACAGCGACTTGTAATAGTCTTTGAACGATTCGTAGAGGTTGCGTTCATTAATGTGGCTCCGTCGTCCGTTGATCATAATAGCGTCGCTTCGCCTTTTGAAAACCAGAAAATCTGCGAAAAATAATTCCATTTGCTCCGTGCCAATGAAATCTTCTATTTTACTCCAATACTCTTCGTACAGCTTTCTTTGTTCTTTGTATGGAAATTGCATGAGAAAATAATTGCGGATCGGTGTTAAGTTTTCATAAGTTCCACTTAGGTCGACTTTTGTTAAATCTAAACCCGTCGAATTCAGACTCTCGAAAATCTCTTGCGGATTTTCATTTTGAACCTCAAGCTCGATAATCGTCAGATTGTGCAAAGATTCAAGGATAGACCCTACGTCGCGTCCTTCTCGAACATACTCGGAGATTCTTTCATAGAACAGCAGATAATTTTGATAAACGCGGGATTTTTTCTGACTATCGGTTAACTTGTCATCAAGATTATCTCTTGAATTTTCAAGGAGTATGCGGTATATAACGTCGTCTCTTTTATTCAGATGAAGTTTAATTTTGAGAAAATCTGTGATTCCTACTCCTTTGTTGTAAAGGTAATGGTCGTTGATATCCGCGCGAATTATTTCGTCGGTATTAAAGTCGTAGATTGCTTTGAGCATCATCGTGATGCTTGTCAAACGTTGTTGACCGTCAATGATAGAGCGTTCATGACTACTGTACACTTTGAAGCAAATCGTGCCGAGAAAATGCTGTTCTCCAGATTGCGCGACCCTAACGACGTCGTTGAAGAGGCGTTGACAATTCTCTTTTTTCCAGTCGTAATTGCGTTGGTATACCGGCACGACGAAGACTGTTTTAGCCGTTTCAAGAAATTCGCCAATGTTGCTGTTGTGCGCCTGCATATTCGTTGTTCCTTTTTTCGCGTTTTTCTTACATTAGTTATGGCAACGCGCTTTTGGGGTTTGATTTGTCTCTCGATTCCTGCCGTTGGGAAAGAATATTGAGCCAAATTACAAGTAGCTCAATAATATGAACAACGCTTTTTAAAGCGTTATCGACGTTCTCTTGGCACAGTATATCCAATAAATCCCCATTGTCGATCTTATTATTGTGGTTTATTCGTAAAATTTGGAAAATTGGAATATTTTTCACTAGAATAACTCAAATGTTCCGGCGTTTTTTATAATACCGACATTTTGAGTTGATAAAACTTGTTAACGTACTGAATTTTAAACATTTAACAGTTTTTTTTGTCCATTTGCGCGATATTTGTCGAATTCGTCGCGCCTCAAACCAGGATTGAAAATCAGACGAATCCGCGTTTTGCGTTCCCCAAATAACGCGTTTTGCGCTTCGAGTTTATTCTCGGGACGGGTTGTATCGAATAAACGCGCATGCGGGTTCTTATTAGTTTCCGGCGCCGGATGTTCTTACTTGACGCGGAAATTGTCGGGATTATACTTAAAGGACGCGGGCTCGTCGCGCGTCGGCGAACGTTTTGACGCTTTTTTCAGGTTCGACGTCGCGCGACGTTTGCGGAAGTTTTAACGAAAGGTTGCGGATCCCATGTACGAACGCCTGTCTCCGGTTCCTTCGGCGCGTTTTTCGGAGCGCGCGGAACAGGTCGCGATCTGGCTCGAAGGTCGCGGAGCGCGGACGTACGAGCCCGGCGAGACGTTGTCGGGTTTTTATTCCCTTAGCGACGTTCGGCGCGGCGCGGTCGAATCGGTCGAGATATCGATTCTTTGGCGAACCGAAGGCAAGGGCAACGAAGACGTCGGCGTCCACGCTTTCTGGAAACTGTCGGTTCAAAACGGCGATTGGATCGATCCGCTTCGTCCTTGTCGATTCAGCGCCAAGCTGCCGAAGAGCCCGTTGAGTTACGAGGGCAATTTAATTAAGATCCGGTGGCGCGCTCGAGTTCGCGCGTTCCTTTCGACCGGCGAGCAGCTTGTCGACGAAACGCCGTTTCGATTGGGCGACCTTCCCGACATGCGCGCGTTGAAGCTGTGCGCCGACCTCGACTCTTAGCGCCCGCGCTTCACGTCATCGTCCCTTTTACCAACGACTCATGCGGAACGCTCCCGCGGTTTGCGAATGAACGAGTCCCGTTACCAAGATTCCGAAAGCAATCCTTTTTCGACCCGTTTTACGGAGCCGGGAAGAGCGCCTTTTTTCTTCGAGCGTTCGTTCCTGCGCCAAATGAAGGCGTCGAAACCGGACAAATTCGAGGAGTTCTTCGTTCGCGCGCTGGGCGCGGGCGAGGATATTCGGACGTCGTTAAGCGTTCATTTTCTGGTGGACAAATTCGAGACTCATTCTTGCCGCGGTCAAATCGTGGGGGCTCACGGCTCGGGCAAGAGTTCTCTTCTTCACGTTTTGGACAAAGCGCTGGTCGGTTCGGGCTACGAAGTTTTTCGATGCGTTCTTCACGATCAGCAGCGCTATTTGCCGGAGGACTTCTGGACGGATCTTCAGGCGTTTCTCCAGACGCCTCCGAATTTTCTTCCTCCCAAATGCGTGCTTCCTCCCCCGATCGAGTCGCGCGACGACTACCTCGCCGAGCAGTTGAAATCGTTGCGCGAGACTTTTGGGGACGAGCGTCGCGGTCAAGAGGACGTCGAGGAATTCGTCGTGTCCAACGAGGCGTTTTCTCGAGCGGTTCAAACCGAGTCGGATTCTTCCGATTCTTCGTCTCTCGAACCTCCGTCGTCGACGCCGACGCGTTCGGACGGGTACTTCGGATACAACGAGGCGGGCAATTTCGGTTTGAATCGTTTCGCGGCGAACGCGGCTTCTTCTCCGTCGACGTCCGAGGTCGATCGCGAATCGGGGGGCGAATTCGCGCCTTTTCCCGGAATCGTCGAGCCGAACGCTCCGGTCGCGGAGTCGGACGACGACGAGGAATACGACGAGGTCGTTTTGGATTCGAACGATTCCGGCGCGTCCGCGACGCCGAAAACGCCCGCTATTCCGGTTCCTTCGGATATTGAATTTCGAAAGAGCTTGTCCCTTTTCGATAAAAAAGTCGTTAGCGTCGACGGATTCGAACAGCTTTCTTACGTGAACCGGATCGTCCTGCGCTCGTTTTGCCGAATGAATCGGCTGGGGTTGCTGATTACTTCCCACGCGCCGGCGATCGGTCTTCCCGTCTTGTTTCGGACGGTTCCTTCGACGGAGACGCTCGGACAACTGTTGACGTATCTTTTGGAAGATTACGAAATTTCGCCGGACGACGCCGAACTTGAAGCGTTGCTCAAAAATTTCAACGGCAACGTTCGCGATATTTTGTTCTCGTTGTACGACGCGTTTGAAAAATATCGTCTCGCGCCGTCCGGGGTTCGCGAACAGATCGTTCGCCGTTTTCCGCGATGACGCGCGTTTGGAGGTTTTCAATGTCTCTTTCGGTAAGTCTTGGTTCGATTCGACTGCCCAATCCGATACTTGTCGCGTCCGGAACGTTCGGGTACGCGAGAGAGGCGGCGCGGTTGTCGGATCTTTCCCGTCTGGGCGGGCTTGTTCCCAAGACGACGACCGTCGTCGCCAGACCGGGCAACAAGCCTCCCCGAACGGTCGAGACGACGGCGGGGCTTCTTAACGCGATCGGTCTGGACAACGACGGAATCGACGATTTCGTCGAGAAGAAACTTCCGTATCTTCGGTCGCTCGGCTGTCCGATCATCGCGAGCGTCGCCGCCAAGACGCCCGACGACTGCAAGATTTTCGGCGAGCGTTTGAACGACGCGCGGGGCTTGACGGCGGTCGAGTTGAACGTGAGTTGTCCGAACGTGAGCGGAGGCGTCGATTACGGAATCGATCCGAAACTCTGCGAGTTGATGACTCGGGAATTGCGCGCGAATCTCAAACTTCCCTTTTCGGTGAAATTGTCTCCGAACGTAGCGCGAATCGCGGACGTCGCGAAAGCGGCGGAAGCGGGGGGCGCGGACATGATCACCGCGATCAACACGCTTTACGGACTGTCGATCGACTGGCGCAATCGCAAGCCGCGACTTGGCGTCGGTTGCGGCGGATACAGCGGTCCGGCGATCAAACCGGTCGCGTTGCGTTGCGTCTGGCAAATCGGTCGCGCCGTGAAAATTCCCGTCGTCGGCGTCGGGGGCGTTTCGAGCGTCGAGGACGTTTTTGAATTTCTGGTCGCGGGCGCGAGCGCGGTTCAGATCGGCACGGCGAATTTTTACAAGCCGACGATCGCGATCGACATAATCGACGCGCTGCCCGTTGAAATGGAGAAAGCCGGAATTCAAGACCTTTCCGAGATTATCGGGACGCTGGAACTTTAAAAAACGCGAACGTCCGTTGATTGACGTCGCAATAGCTACGAAAGGCACGAAATGACGCAACTTATCGAAGCGCGCTCGGGGAGGATTACTCCCGAGATGGAGATTGTCGCGCGCAAAGAGCGTCTCGACGCGGAAACGATTCGCGCGGAAATCGCCGCCGGAAGAATGATCATTCCGGCGAACAAAGTCCACTTGTCCAAGGGGCTCGACCCGATCGCCGTCGGGCGCAAAGCGACGACGAAGATTAACGCGAACCTCGGCGTTTCTTCTCTCGCGGGCGATTCTCGTCGCGAAATGGAAAAAATCGAATGCGCCTTGAAATACGGGGCGGACACGATTATGGATCTTTCGACGGGCGCGGATCTCGACGCGTTGCGAACGCGTATGATCGAGGCGTCGAGCGCGCCCGTCGGGACGGTGCCTCTGTATCAGATCTGCGAAGAACTCGACGACATTCTGGATATGACGAGGCAAAATATTTTAGACTGCGTCGAGAAACAGGCGAAGCAGGGCGTCGACTACATGACGATCCATTGCGCGCTGTTGCGACGCCATATTCCTCTCGTCGATTCGCGGCTGTGCGGAATCGTTAGTCGCGGCGGTTCTTTGACGGCGAAATGGATGGTCGCCCGTCGCGCGGAAAATCCGTTTTACGAATGTTTCGACGAATTATGCGAAATCATGAAGGCTTACGACGTGTCGTGGAGCATCGGGGACGGTTTGCGTCCGGGTTGTCTTCACGACGCGAGCGACGCGGCGCAGTTCGGCGAATTGTCCGTCATGGGCGAGTTGACCAAACGCGCCTGGGAACGCGGAACGCAGGTTATGATCGAGGGGCCCGGCCACGTTCCGCTCGATCAGA
>CAMZEO010000273.1 GCA_947305735.1 uncultured Planctomycetales bacterium
CCCTTGTAGTCCGACAAGATCGAGATAATCCTCATAATCTCGGACCAAACCGCTTGGACGAAGAACGGATAACGGAGCGCGCGAAAGCTGAACCTCTATCTGCGTAGGATTACCTAGATCTTCCGCAAGGGTCTGAGTTTTTTGTTTTATCAATATATCTTCCGCTATTTTGCTATTCTCAACACCATTGCTTTCAGATAAACTATCGCCTCCATTATCGCCAGAAATAATTTCAAAAGAATTCTCAGCGATCTCGCCAATTGATTGGCTATCGACGTCCAATCCTTGTTCTTCGATAGAATGAATTTCTTCAAAAGGTTTGGAAGCTCTTTTCATAAAATAGTTCGCAACCGTCGCAACCATCGCTTGATAGGAACTACTCGCTTGGAGACGGTCAGCCTTAAACACGCCCAACTTTACTCTGTCGCCGGGCTTCGTTTTAAGCAATGCCTCTCGTAAATCGAGCATTTCGACGATTGGCGTCGTTGTCCCTTTTGAATCGGTGAAGGAAACAATCCGATCGCCCGCTTTAATTCCGGCGAGAGCGGCGGGCGTCCCCGCGCCGACAACCTGCGCGCAAACGCCAGGCAATCCTGCGGAGGATTCGTCGTTCGCCAAGGATTCGTCCACGATAATTTGCCCTAAGTATCCGGACGAATCGCTGTTGTCGACATATGCGGATTCATTAAGTTCAACGCGAACCAAAGAAGCGCCGCGATTAGACAACGTCGCCAGCATACGAAAGGGGCTGTCCGAATCCAAGGAACCTAATGTTACGAAATCTGGTCTTGTTTGAAACTGCGACCGTTCCGCCGCCTCCAGAAAAACCTTTGGAAGACTCTTCCGAACGTCTTCCGTCAATTTTGGAACGGGGACTGAGCTTGCCACAGATCTGTCCTCGTCCGCCACTATCGGCTCGTCATCGTTTGGACGAAAAAATCGGAAAGTCCAGAAGATGAGAAATGTCATCAATAGAATGAAAAAGAAATTCGATTTCGGAGGTTCTTGTTGTTCAGAACCTTTCCTCATAGAATTAGGAATTCTGGGCGGATCTATATGCCGAGGAAGTCTTGGTACGCTCATAAAACTAAAACGAACGCGAAGGAATGGCGTTTAATGTTTAACGCCAATTCAAACGCTTTTGGTATGAAAGATAATACTTTTGTCTTAACACGCAAAGACGGCGATTCCTTTCTCTGTGCGGAAAGGCGCGCCGTCCTAAAACAAACACCCAAGCCAATCTAAAGTCCAATTACAACAATTAGACGAATCATCGGGAAAACACGCTCGGCAAAAAAAGTTGGCTTCAACGACCTTCTTTAATTCGGTCTGAGAGGAATGAATGAAGTCGGTCGTCGCCTGTTCTCCGAACCTTGTCAAACGCTTCAACAGTCTTGGTCACATCATACTCTACTCGTCTATACTCAATACTGTTGTTACTTCCCTCATTCTCATAGTCTAAAATGACGTAACAAGACTTGGGGTTGAGGTCGCGAGGCTGACCAACTGAACCAACATTCACCAACAACATCTCGGCGCCAAGCGGAAACTTTCCGTCGGGATATTCGTCCCGTATGTCCTCGGGAGTGTGATACTCATACTTACCCTCGACTATCTTATTAACGAAGACGCCGGGAACATGAGTATGTCCCATAAAACAATATTTAGCCGAAAACTTTTTACCAACGCAAGAAAATATATCTCCCATTTTATCCAATTCGGTAACGTCATCGTCAAACACATACTCGTTGAGGAAATTCCGAGGAGAACCATGGACGAAAAGTAGCGGCCAATCTGGTCGCCGATAGAAACGAAATTGAGGTTGCGTACTACCTCCTAAAAAGTCCAGCCGATCAAAAGCCTGTATCCCGGCACGCGTTCCGCTCTTCTCCAAACAGTCGCCCGTCCATTCGATAGCGTCTTGCGCCATATAGTTGAATCCTTCCGGACCAAATATCGCCGCCTGATCATGATTGCCGGGCAAACAAAACTCGAGCAAGTTTCTCTTTCTCAGTGAAAGAATCTCGTCAACGCATTCGACAGGATTAGGACCATAACCAACCAAGTCGCCAAGGCAACATATCTTGTCAACTTGCTGTTTCTCGATGTCTCGAAGCGTTGAACAAAACGCTTCATAATTACTATGAATATCGCTAATTAGGGCGTATCTCAACGAATGTCTCCCTCACTCATGCGTCAGTGCTGAAATCGTTATGCCGCGACGCGCAAACCGCAACATAGGACAATACGCGTATTATCGCAACAAACACAAATAAGTCGAGCCCCCCCGAAGCATTGTTCAAGGAGACCAAGGACTGAAAACAAATTTCAATCCTGAATAGAACCTAACGAACCAACGATAAAACACGACGTTAAAACAGCAACGCAGTCTAAAACCGCGACAAAGAGGTTACCAACGAAGATTTCATTATCTACAAACGCTCAAAATGGAATCAACTAACAGTTTTCAATCCTCAATACCGTAATATGCAGACGTAATTTTGCTCTATCAAAACGATATGGCGCGTTTGTCATTATTTCCAAACGGGTTTAAAGAAGGAGACTCCAAGGGGCGGCGCCAAGACGTCGATAGACTGTGGTCGATTGTCCCATGGAACGTCTCCAACGGGGACCAGACCGTTTCCAACACCGCTTCCGCCGTAACAGGGAGCGTCAGAACAATAGATTTCTTGATAATCTACTTTAGCGGGAACGCCGACATATTTACGACGAGGAACGGGAGTAAAGTTTGCAACAACAACTATATGATCATCGGGATTCTCCGCTTTTCTTACAAAGGAAAACAGGCTCTCTTCCCAATCGTTACAGTTAATCCACTCAAATCCCTGCCAAACGAAATCAAGTTCATAGAAAGCTCTTTCGGTCTTGTATATTCTGTTCAGATCCGCAACGCAACGTTGCAATCCCCCATGAGTGTCGTCATACTTCAACAATCCCCAATCAAGGGATTCGTTAAAATTCCATTCTTTCCATTGTCCAAACTCGCATCCCATAAAGAGTAATTTTTTTCCGGGGTGAGCCCACATATAACTATAAAGCAATCTCGCCAAAGCGAACTTTTGCCACAAGTCGCCGGGAGCGTTTCCAATAATCGTCCCCTTTCCATGAACGACTTCATCGTGAGAAATTGGCAACACAAATTTTTCAGAAAAAGCGTACATTAAACTGAACGTGATCTGATCGTGATGGTATTTGCGATAAATTGGATCTTCTTTACAATAGCGAAGAGTATCGTTCATCCAGCCCATGTTCCACTTCATTGAAAAGCCAAGACCTCCGTCGTTAACGGACTTGCAGACTCCCGGCCAAGTCGTCGACTCTTCTGCAATCGTCAAGACTCCAGGATAACGAGTATGAGTTTGAACGTTTAGCTCCCTGAGAAAATCCACGGCGTCGAAGTTTTCACGACCGCCGCGATTATTCGGCAACCATTCCCCGTTCTTACGCCCGTAATCAAGGTACAACATAGACGCCACCGCGTCTACGCGCAAGCCGTCGACGTGATACTTGTCAAGCCAAAACAAGGCGTTAGCAACGAGATAATTCCGCACTTCGTTACGGGAATAATTAAACACCAAAGTTCCCCAATCGCGTCTTTCTCCAAGACGGGAATCCTCATATTCATAAAGAGCGGTTCCGTCGAATCTCCGCAATCCATGACCGTCTTTTGGAAAGTGCGCGGGCACCCAGTCGATAAGAACGCCAATACCGTTTTGGTGAAATTTATCAACCAAATACATAAATTCTTCCGGTCGACCATATCGACTTGTTATTGAGAACATGCCAATGACTTGATATCCCCAACTCCCTAAAAGCGGGTGTTCGGAAACTGGCAAAAACTCAACGTGGGTATAACCAAGCTTTTTAACATACTCCACAAGCTGATCGGCAATCTCGCGATAGTTGGGCATTTTATCAGGAGTTTTTTCGGAACGTAACCAACTTCCTAAATGGACTTCATAAATTGAAATCGGTTTCCGTTCCCATTGATTCTCTTCATTCCTGCGGGCTTCCAGCCAAGCGCCGTCGTTCCATTGATACTTATTAAGATCAACGACAATTGACGCCGACTTCGGCGCGCGCTCCGCGAAGAAACCAATCGGATCTGAACGCTCCGTAATCTCGCCGTTATTCTCAACGCGATATTTGTAATTCGCTCCTTCTGATACTCCTGGAACAAAAACCTCCCAAAGTCCTGATGGATAGTGTTTGAACATCAGATGCCGTCGACCGTCCCAGTCGTTAAAATCGCCAATGACAGAAACGCTGGAAGCGTTTGGAGCCCAAACCAGAAAATTGACGCCGTCAACGCCATTGACCGTTCTAAAATGCGCGCCAAGTTTCTCGTAAATGCGCCAGTGCTTTCCTTCGCCAAACAAATAGAAATCGTATTCGGAAAGAACAGTTGAAAAACCATCCGCATTCCCGCAAGAAGCGTTCTTGCTCAAATTCTTAGATTCCAACGGCATATGGTTACTTTCAGTCATTGATTAGGTCTTTCTTTTTCCAAACCTACAACTATTGCGACAATTACGTCGACGGCAACGATCAGTCACTGCGTTTAAACGAAACGATCCTCGCCCTCCCAGTATAACCACGGAACCTTTAATTCTCAACCCTCTTTGGATAAAACTTGTTTTTTTCCCGTCTTGTCGAGATGATTGCCGCGATACGTCGCGCATTGTTCTTCTCTTTTAAAAAAGACCACGAAAAAGGAGGAAAAAACAAGACTTCGCACATGCTCTTGATTTTCAAAAAAAAGAAGAAATAATAGCTGGGTGTTTTTGCGGACGATTCATTCAAGGCTCGCGATTCCGTAGAATCACATACAACTCTCCCGTTCTTTACGATCGGATTTTACCCTTTGCGTCATAGACGCGCTACTAACACTTGGAGATTCTTTTAATGAAACGTTTCGTTTTAGCGTTTATGCTTGGTTTGAGCGCAGCAACTTTTGCGTCTGTTGCCTGCGCGCAAGATCACGAATTCAGAGGCGGCGATTTCCGCATGGGAATCGATTGGAAAGAACCGCCGATTGTCACCCCTGGAAATACCCCGGCGGATCCGCCGTCTGACGCAATCGTTCTTTTTGACGGAACAAATTTAGACGAATGGACTAACAGGGACGGCAAAGCCGTCGAATGGGACGTTTCTGACAACGTTGTCACGTGCAAACCGGGAACCGGAGCGAT
>CAMZEO010000274.1 GCA_947305735.1 uncultured Planctomycetales bacterium
CCCGCGCCGTTCCAAACGACTCCCGAACTCGTCGCCGTCAATCCCAATCTTTGAACGACCGCGAGATCGTTGGAGTTATAGGCGACCGTTTTTACGGGGCTCGACGCCGACGACCAGTCGGAACGCGAGTAGCCGGCGTCGACGTTCTTCGCCTGCGCGATAAAGTAGTACGTCTTTCCCGCCGTAAGATTAGGAATCGTGACGGTTATCGACGTCGTTCCAGGGACGTAATCGAAATCTTTTGATCCGAGCGACGTCTCAAAATACGGACTGTCGTTGTAAGCGACGCCAATCTTCGAAGCGTGGGCTGAAAGATTGGTAATCGTCACCGCGACGGACGTCCCCGTCGTAGAAAGACCGTTGACGCCGCTAACGGCGGGGGTTTCCACCTTGATCAACTGGTTCGTCGTTTCGGAAACTTCCGTCGTCGTCCACGCGGAAGCCTCGTATCCGGAGTCGACGCCGACGGCGCGCGCACGGAAGTAATACTTCGTGTCGGATCGGAGCCCGTCGACGACCGCCGTCAGCGTCTGCGAGCTTGAATTATAAACGTAATCGAAAACTTTGTAGTTCGAGCCCGCGAAACTCGCCGGATCGCTCGTCGTTACGAAATTCGGATCCGTACTATAACGAACGGCGATTTTCGACGCGTGTTGCGCGAGATTCGAAACGCGCAACGAGACGGAATTGTAAGTCTTGGCGGCGACTTCAAGATTCGGTTTTCTGACTTGCGTCGCGGTCGTAATCAACGGAACGAAGGCGCCGTCGACGCCGGTTTCTTCGACTTGAAGCGGAACTTGCGATTCGACCGCGCTCCAATCGACGACGGAGTCGGAAAGATCGGGAGTCGCGCAAAATTCGACGACGCTCGCGTCGAGCGCCGCGGAATCCGCGACGTTGTCGCAAGGAGTCGCGCTCAGCAGACTCCTGTCTTCAAGCGTTTCGATTCGCAACGCCCGCGATTTAAGCGGTTGTTTAAATTGACGCGTTAATTCGGATTTTCCGCCTTTTCTACCCATGCCAATCATTCCTTCGCGTTTTTTCGGATTGTTAAAACGTCGTCAAAAATACGGTCGACACTCCCCGAACGGAGAGATTCGCGACGTCGCGAGAACCGACGCTTTTCGCAAGACGCGCCTTGTTTCGATCGCGGCGACAAGTATAGCGTTTTCAACGCTAAAGTCAACGGCGACCTATTGAAAAACGCGTCTTGCCCTTCCATTTTTCGACAAATTTTTCTCCGCGGAACCGGAAAAATACCCGGTTGAAGAACGAACGGCGGATCGAGACGGTTATAACGCGCCAATCCGCCGTTCAAGTCGAACGATAAGAAACTCCGCTAATCGGGAGGATCTAAAATCCGAGCGGTTCTCAGAGGGTTTCCCAGAAGACGTCGAGGTCTTCGTCGAGCGAGTCGTCTTCGTAGTCGGCGAACGCCAAGTCTAACGGGTCGTCCGAAAGGACGGCTTTAGCGACGTCGGTTTGACGCTCGTAAGCGCCGAGATCGACGGACGCGCCGAAAATACGATCGTTTCCGGCAAGGTCGGATTCCGTTTCGACGAAAGCGTCGTTTCCTCTATCGAGCGCCTGCGAATTTCGAGCCAGACGGTAGTCGCGTTTCGCCGAGTCGACGAAAAGGGGTCGCGAGGCTTTGTAGACGTAATTGACGACGCCCGACGCGGACGCGTTGGTCCACGCCTTGAAAGTCGACAGCGAATTGAATCCGTCGACCGTCGCGGAGCCCGCCGCGGAAACGTCGAAGTCCTCGTTGGCCGCCGAGTTGCCGACGACGATCGAATTGAGAAACGCGTAAGTTCCGCCGTAGAGCCGCGCGCCCCCTCCGGAAGTCGTCGCGTTGTTGTTCGCGATCGAGCAGTTTACGAAGGTTCCGGTTCCCGCCGAGCCAAAGACGGCGCCGCCGAAGTTCGCGCGATCGCCGCTCAGGACGCAGTTGGTCAACGTCGCCTGTCCGGCGAGGAACAAACCGCCGCCGCGCCGCGCGGAACTATCGAAGATTTCGCAGTTGATCATCGTCAGCGTCCCGGCTTGCGCGACGCGAATCGCGCCGCCGTCGCCGTCGGAACCGGTCGACGTCATGCTCGCCGCGCCGTCGACGAGACGCAGACCCGCCAACGTCAGAGATCCGCCGATCGCGTTAAAGACTCGCGAGGCGCCGTTCGCGCCGATCGTCATTCCAAGCGCGCCGGTTTCAGGGTCGCGCAAGTCGGTCGCGTCGATCGTAATCGACTTGCTTATCGTCAGTTCCGTTCCGGCGAGCGTTATCGTTTCGCCTTTAAGGGATCGATCGAACGTCACCGTCGTTCCGAAACCGCCCAATCCGGCGTTGGCGATCGCTTCTCGCAGGGAAACCAGACCGTCGTAAGGATCGACGACGTCGACGGTCGTCGTCACAACGGTCGAAACGGTCTCGCCTCGCGCTTCGTAAGCGCCCAAATCGACGATCCCCGCGACGCGCGGGGCGCCGCCCAGGTCGACTTCCGCGTAGACGAACGCGTCGTCGCCCTTGTCGATCGCCTGCGAACGCGTCGCGAGGCGGTAATCGCGCCCGTCGGCGTCGGCGAAGAGCGGAAGCGAGGCGTCGTAGACGTAATTGACGACGCCCGTCTCGGACGCGTTCGACCACGCCGTAAAAGTCGACAGCGCGTTGAAGCCTTTCATCGCGGCGGAACTCGCGACGGAAATATCGAAATCCTCGCCCGCAGCCGAGTTGCCGACGACGATCGAGTTGTAGAACGCGTAGGTTCCGCCGTAGATTCTCGCGCCGCCGCCGGAGTTCTCGGCGTCGTTGTTCGCGATCGTGCAGTTTCTGAACGTACAGGTTCCCGTCGACCCAAAGAGGGCGCCTCCGAAACTTGCCTCGTTGCCGCTCAAAACGCAGTTGGTCATCGTCGCTCTTCCGGCAAGGAAGATCGCGCCGCCGCGTCGCGCGGAACAGTCGGCGATTTCGCAGTTCGCCATCGTCAGCGTCGCGCCTTGCGCGAGTCGGATCGCGCCGGCGTCGCCGTCGGAGCCGGTCGACGTCATGCTCGCCGCGCCGTTCGCGACGCGCAGTCCCGCCAGCTTAATCGTTCCTCCCGTCGCGTTGAAGACGCGCGACGCGTAGCTTCCGCTGATCTCGATTCCGAGCGTTCCCGCGACCGCGTCGCGCAGGTCGATCGCGTCGATCGTAATCGACTTGGAGATCGCCAGCTCCGTTCCGTCGAGCGCGATCGTCGCGCCTTTGAGGGACGAATCGAACGTAATCGTCGTTCCAAGCCCGTTCGTTCCGGCGTAGGCGATCGCTTCGCGCAACGAGATCATGTCGTCGTAAGCGTCGACGACGTCGGCGTTTGTCGTGACGACGGTAGACGCGGTTTCTCCTCGCGTTTCGTAAGCGCCCAGATCGACGGCGCCGTTGAGGACGCGCGGGGCGCCCGCAAGGTCGAATTCCGTCGTCGCGTATTCGTCGTTTCCCTTGTCGAGCGCCTGGGAACCGCGCGCGAGCCGGTAATCGCCGTCGGCGGGATCGACAAAGAGCGAACGCGAGGGATCGTAAACGTAATTGACGACGCCCTCTTCGGCGACGTTGTTCCAGTCCGCGAAGGACGACAACGCGTTGAATCCTCTTATCGTCGCGGAACCGGCTTTGGAAAGGTCGGAATCCGAAGTCGCCGAGTTGTCCGCGACGATCGAATTATAGAATTCGCAAGTTCCGTCGTAGAGCCGCGCCGCGCCGCCCGCGCTTGAGGCGGCGTTGTTTGAAATCGTGCAGTTTTTGAAGATTCCGACGGAGAAGGAACCGTTTCCGTAGACGGCGCCGCCGAACGAGGCTTCGTTTCCGGCGACGACGCAGTTGATCAACGTCGCTTTGCCGCCGAGGAAGAGCGCCCCGCCGCGTCGAGCGGAACTGTCGACGATTTCGCAGTCGACGACCGTCAGAATTCCCGCCGACGCCAAATAGAGGGCGCCGCCGTCGCCCGCCGCGCCGGTCGACGTTCGACTCGTCGCGCCGTCGGCGATCCGCAGACCGGCAAGGGTCGACGTTCCGCCCGTCGCGTTGAAGACTCGCGAGCCGCGATTCGCGCTAATCGCGACGCCGAGGGCGCCGGTTTCAGGGTCGCGCAAGTCGGTCGCGTCGATCGTAATCGACTTGTTGATCGTCAGTTCCGTTCCGGCGAGCGTTATCGTCGCGCCTTTGAGCGAGGAATCGAACGTTATCGTCGTTCCGAGTCCGTTCGTTCCGGCGTAGGCGATCGCCTCGCGCAGGGAAATCAAACCGTCGACGGGGTTGACGACGTCGGCGGTCGTCGAAACGACGGTCGACGCGTCTTCCGCCTGGAGTTCGTAAGCGCCCAGGTCGACGGAAACGTTGAAAACGCGGGGATTTCCGGCGAGATCGTATTCCGTCGCGACGTAGTCGACGCTTCCCTTGTCGACAGCCTGAGAATTCGCGACAAGCCGGTAATCGCCGTTCGCGGCGTCGGCAAAAAGCGGGAGAGACGGGTCGTAGACGTAATTGACGACGTCCGCCGCGGTCGCGTTCGACCACGCCGCGAACGGCGAGAGCGAGTTAAACCCTTTAACCGTCGCGGAACCGGCTCTGGAAAGATCGGAATCGGTCGACGAGGAATTGCCGACGACGATCGAGTTGCGGAACTCGTAAGTTCCGCCGTAGAGCCGCGCCGCGCCGCCGGAGTTTGCGGCGACGTTATTGACAATCGAGCAGTTTTTGAAGATTCCCGACGCGCGCGAACCGTTTCCGTAAACGGCGCCGCCGAACGAGGCTTCGTTCCCGACGACGACGCAGTTCGTCAGCGTCGCTTTGCCGTCGAGGAAGAGCGCCCCGCCGCGACGCGCGGAACTTCCGGTAATTACGCTATCGACGATTGTCAGCGTTCCCGCCTGATCCAGGCGGATCGCGCCGCCGTCGCCGGTCGCCGAAGTCGACGACTTGCTCGCCGCGCCGTTCTCGACGCGCAGTCCGGCGAGCGTTACGGTTCCGCCGGTTACGTTGAAGACGCGCGAAGCGTCGTTCGCGTCGATCGTTATTCCAAGGGCGCCGGTTTCGGAATCGCGCAAATCGGTCGCGTCGATCGTAATCGACTTG